>JANQIA010000188.1 GCA_028282405.1 Rhodovibrionaceae bacterium | reverse complement strand
CACCATCGGCTTGGCGATGTTGTTGCCGTTCTCCGAGAACTTGATGGGACCATAGAAGGTCATCAGGTCGGTCTCGGCGATGGCGTCACGCAACGTGTTCTTGTCGAGCGAGCCGGCGCGCTCGAAGGCATCCTTGAAGACATAGACCGCGGCCGAGGCCTGGGCGGTCTGATAGGGCACCTTCTTTTCGGCGTACTCGGGATAGGCCGCCTTGAACTCTTTCTCGTAGTTCGCGGCGCTGCCGAAGATCGGGTCCTCATAGGACAGCGTCTCGGCCCACTGGGTCGAGCAGAGGATGTCATTGGCGGCATTGCCGAAGTTGCCGGTGACATCGGCCGCTTCGCAATGGGTGACCGCAATCAAGGGCACGGCGATATTCTGCTCGCCGATTTGTCGGACGGCGGTTGCCGCTCCCTTTGAATGGCCCGAGACGATCAGCACGTCGGGCTTGAGCAACTTCACCTTGGTCAGGATCGCGCTCATGTCGGAGAGGTCGCGCGGCAGCTTTTCGTCGACGACGATGTCCATGCCGTACTTGCTCGCATCCTCAAGCACGCCGGCGCGGATATCGAGCGAGAAGGGGTCGTTCTCGACCGCCACCGCAACCTTCACGTCTGATGGCTTCTTGCCGTTCTGCTCGGCCACCTGGGCGGCCAGCGTGATGGCCGAGGCGAGGTACTGCTCGGAGGTCGAGAGCACGGCGAAGAGGTATTCGTAGCCCTTGTTGAAGAGCGAGCGCGAGGCGCCCTCCGCTTCGACCATGGGAATCTGATACTTCTCGGTCACCGGCGCGATCGCTTTCGTCAAGCCGGAGCTGTACGGGCCGAGCATGTATTGCACGCCGTCCTGGTTGATCAGCCGCTCGGCCAGGGTCGCGCCGCGGTCGCCCTTCGACTCGTCATCGTAGTAGATGACTTCGAAGTTGTAGCACTTCCCATCGACCTGAACGCCGCCGTTCTCCTTGATCTTCTCTATGGCGAACTCATAGCCGTTCTGGGTGTGATACCCATTGGTCGCATACTTGCCTGTCAGCGAGATTGCGGCGCCGAGCGTGATGGTCTCACACTCGTCGGCCTGGGCGCCGACGCTGCCGGCCACCAGAAAAGCCGTGCCAAGCGCCAGCGCGCCCGCCCGGCAAGTCAATACCTTGCGGAGTTTCATTCGTTTACCTCCCGTTCTGTGTTTTGTTTCGGCCGGGGCTGTTTGGCCACAGCCACCTGGTGCTTTTGCATCCTTCACAGAACTATAACGTGGAAATGGCGCGTTCGACCACCCCCTCGGCAGAACGGTTTGCCGAAGGCTCAGTCAGATCTGCGTGAGAGGGAGCTGGTTACTGCGCAGCCTGCACGGCGGCCGGGGCGAACTCCGGATGGTCGGCGAAGAAGCCGGCCTGCTCCAAGGCCGCGTTGAGCCCGCCGCGCGCCTCGTCCGAGAGCGGCAGCATCGGTGGCAGGAGATGCTCCCACACGGCATTGCCGCTACGCTGCAAGGTCAGTTGCTTGGCCGCCACCAGCATGGGGAAGTCCTGCAGCACGGCGCGGAGGCGGGAGAGGTTGGCCTGAGCCTGCTCGGCGAGCTCGATTGAGCCCTGCTCCCAGTGGCGCAGCACCTGACCGGCGAGGTGGCAGATCACGTTGCTCGTGGCGGATATGCTGCCCGGGCCGCCGAGCTTCAGCGCATCGAGCAGGAAGCGCTCCGAGCCTGGAAAGACGGCGAAGCCGGGATGGTTCTTCAGCAGTACCGACGCGTAGTTCTCGAAGTCGCCCGAGCTGTCCTTGAGCCCGATCACGGTCTCGGGATAGTCGGCGATCAAGCGGTCGACCACGGCCAGTGGGATGGGCGTCGCCGACATTTGCGGGAAGTGATAGAGGTAGACGCGGAGGCGGCTGTCGCCGACGCGCTCGAAGACTTCGGCGAAGCTGGCGTAGACCGCATCCTCGCTTTGGTTCTTGTAGTAGAAGGTCGGCAGCATCAGCACGTGCGGGCAGCCGGCGGCGAGCGCGTGGCGGGTCAGCCGGACGCTGTCCGCCAGGGCGCAGCAGCCGGTTCCCAACATCAAGCGCTCGCGCGGCAACTCGCTGCAGGCGGCCTCGATGATGCGCTCGCGCTGTTCGACGGAGAGGCTGTTGGCTTCACCGGTGGTGCCGAGCACCGCCAGGCCATCGCAGCCGTTGGCCAGCAGCCAGCGGCCATTCTCGACCGTCGCGTGGGTATCGGGCTCGCGGTCGGCCCCGATCGCTGTGATGGCGGCTGCGTAGATGCCTTTGCGGGCGCCTGTCGACATAGGCGGAACCTCTCTTCCCTGGGGACGGAAATCGCTGACGCGTGAAAATGCGGCGGCATAGTTGCGCGTCGCGGACGACGGCGCAAGCAGGCCCTAGCTTTGATTGCCCTCGTCTTGATTGCCCTCGTCTTGATTGCCCTCGTCTTGATTGCCCTCGTCTTGCTTGGAGGCTTCCTCTTTCATGAGGACATCGAGACGCTGCTCCAACTGCACGAGATCGTCGGGCGGCGGCATGCCGAGCGACTCCATCTGCTGGATCATCTGCCGCACCCGCAGGTAGATTTCGTGATAGTCGCCTTGCGGCCCCTCCATCTCGTCCAGAATGATGGAGAGTTCGGCTTCCAGATCTTCCAGGTCCATGGTGCTTCCTTGCTGCCGTTGTGTCCGCCGCCAAGGCGAGAACCGTCGCTCTCGACCGTAGGCCAAGCAGTCCTGCAATCCAACCTGACTCGTCCCCTGTTCCGTCGGCGCGATAAGGGCAGGCGAGGGCGGACGGATGTCTTTCAAGCTATGATTTCAATACCATATGTACATTGTGGTTTAAGAAAAGGCGAGGTGGCTGGGACATGACTCATCTGGAAAAGGCCGAGCGCGAGATGGCCGCGATGTTCGCCAAGATCCCCTTGGACGACGCCATCACACTGGTGCTCGGCGGGGTTGCCATCGCTTACGGCGATGCCGGCTTGCAACGCTTTCGCGCGGAGTGCTGCCGGCATGTCGATGAGGACGAATCCGTCGCCGAGCACATGAGATAGATCGGGCCGCGCAGGCCTAGACGCCGTAACCGAAGGCCTCGACGAAGGGCTGAAGCGGCGGAAGCACCGGGGCAAGCTGGTCGCGGTATCGCGCCCAGCGGCCGCGGGCGCTGCCGTAGAGCGGCTTGGTCACCTGATGATAGCTCGGTGTGGTGACGCGCACGGCCGCACTCTTCTCCCGATAGCGCAACACGTCCTCGTGCCAGCCGACACCGAGGAAGTCCACGACCGCCCGCAAGCTGCCTTCGAAGTCCTCTACCAAGTCCTCGTAGCGGTAGCTCTGCTGGCTGAGCGCCAGGCGCGCACTGTCCTGCTGCCACAGTGCCATGACCTCCGCGTAGCAGCGGGCGGCCTGCTCTAGGTCGAGGAAATTGACCGTCGTCTCGCTGAGCTGAAAGCGCTGCATGAAGCAGCTCAGCACCACGTCGCGTGGGTCGCGCAAGGCGACCAGCACCCGCGCCTCCGGAAACAGCCGCTCGATCAGTCCGAGGTGGATGATATTGAGCGCGGTCTTGTCGACCAGGCGGCGGCCGGCGAGCGGCCCGACCAAGCGTTCGGCGCCTTGCCGGAAGGCAGTGCGCGCCTCCGCAATCTCGCCGTCGCTCAAGCGGTCGAGATGGCCGGGGTAGTGCCCGCGCCGCGACAGCTCTGTCACGATCGGCGCCAAAGGGGAGCGCTCAGACGTGGTGACCAGTCCTGGATGGGCGGCGAGGGCCTGTTCCATCAAGCTGGTGCCTGATCTCGGGAAGCCGACGAAGAAGATCGGAGAGGATGCATCGTCTCCATCACCGGGGCCTTTGCTCGGCACGACGGCCGCTTCTCGAAGCGCCTGCACCCGGCCGACGAAGGCATCGCTGTCGTATCGCTTGGCTTCGGCGCTGCGCGCTCGCAGGGCGTTGGCCTCGGCAAAGCAGGCGAAGGCCTCTGCGCTTTGGCCGGCTTCGTCCAGCAGCTGGCCGAGCTCCAGCAGGGCGTCGCCGCGGTCGCCTTCCGGGAGCGCCTGCGCCAGCATGCGCTCCAAGGCCTTTTGGGCCGCACCTGCCTCGCCCCGCCGGCGCGCCAGCTTGGCGGCGGGGAAGAGCAGGGCGGGGGACTGCGGCGCCAGGGCCATTGCCTTGTCGAGTGCGTCCTGCGCTGCGTCTAGTTCGTTGGCCAGCTCTTGGGCGCCGGCCAGATTGGCCAGGAAGCCGGGGTCGCGCGGCTGCCTGCGATGCCCTTCTTCGAAGACGGCGGCCGCCTCGACCGGCTTGGTTTGCTGCAGAAGCGCGCGGCCAAGCTCGTTGAGCGCCATCAAGTTGCCCGGCTCCAGTCGCAAGGCCGCGCGGCACGCGGCTTCCGCCTCGGCGCCGAGGCCATGGGCGAGGCAGGCGAGGGCAAGATTGATCTGCGCCGGCAGGAATTTCGGCTTGGCGTCGCGCGCGGCCTTGAGGATCGGCAGAGCGTCTGTGGGTCGCTCGCGCCGCAGCAACAGGCTGCCCAGGTTGCATCCGGCTTCCGCGAAGCCCGGACGCCGCGCCAGAGCCTCCCGGTAGGCCGCCTCCGCCTCATCTAGCCGGCCTTGGCCTTCCAAAGTGAGGGCGAGACCGAAGTGGGCATCGGCAGCAGCCTCAGCTTTGTCGGTAGCCTGACGGAACAGCGCTTCGGCCTCTCCGAGGCGCCCCTTTTGCATAAGCTGTGCGGCCCGCGCCAAGGTTTCGGACATTGTGGCTTCCCGCTTTTCCTCGGGAAGCTCTGCCCGTGCCCGCCCGGCTTGCCAAGCCCTGGTGCCACTTTGCCGAGGTTGCGCTAAGTTCACTCGGAAGGTCGACCCCACAAGGCCAAGCGGTCCGGACGTAGGAAGGTGATGAGACGACCAATCTACCTCGCTGTCGCCATCGTTTTGTTTGTCGCATCGGTGCACAGCTTCAACAGTTCGGTTCAGGCCACGGAGACGCCTCGCTCGGCCGCGGCTGCGCCGGTCGGGGAGGGGCAGGGCCTGTTCCTGATCATCACAGACATCCATTTCCATCCTTTCGCCGACCCGAGCTTGGTCGAGGCCTTGGCCAGCGCGCCGGTCGAGCAATGGCAGTCCATCCTGTCGGGATCGAGCCAGACCGGCTTCGCGCAATACGGCACCAACACCAACTATCCCTTGCTGCAATCGGCCCTGCGCGCAGCCCAGCAGGTGGCGAACAGCCGTGGCGCACCCTATGACTTCGTTCTCAAGCCGGGCGACTACCTCTCGCACAGGTTCAACAGTGAGTTCGAACGCTATGTCGGCGGCGGAGAGCAGGCCTTACAGGACTTCGTCATCAAGACGATGCGGTTCGTCAGCGCCATGCTCGAGCAGACGCTTCAGGTGCCGGTCTACGGCGCCCTCGGCAATACCGATGCGATCTGCGGCAACTACATGATCGCGCCGGACAGCGCGATGCTGCCGGCGGTCGGCGCGAGCTGGGGCGTGTTGGCCGATCAGCCGGCCGCATTGGAGAGCTTCTCGATCGGCGGCTCCTATGCCCTGCCGCATCCGGTGGTGCCCGATCACACGCTGATCGTCCTGAACAACGTTTTCTGGTCGACCCGATACGTCGACCGCTGCGGTCGGCACGACGTCGACCCGGGCATGGCGCTCATGGCCTGGTTGGAGTGGCAGCTCTACCGTGCACGCTTGAGCGACCGGAAGGTCTCGCTCGTCATGCACATTCCACCCGGCATCGATGCCTTCCACACATCCAGCAGCGGCGGTTGCCAGGGCGATGTCACCCCTTTTTGGCACGAGGTCTATGCCGAGCGCTTCCTGGACCTGGTCAAGTCTTACAGGGACATCCTTCGCGACAGCTATGCCGGCCATATGCATATGGACGATTTCCGGGTGCTTGCCGACGACGACGGGGAAGCCCTTCTTATGACCCACGTCACCCCGGCCGTCAGCCCGATCTACCGAAACAACCCGGCGTTCGCCACGGTGCGCTACGACCGCACGACCGGCGATCTGCTCGACTATGCGACCTACTATCTCACCAACCTGGCCGGCGCCGGGGAGGGGGAGGAGGGGAACTGGGCCCTCGAGTACGACTTCGCCGCCGCTTACGACTTCAAGGCTTTTGACCCTGCCAGTCTGCAGTCGCTCGCAGAGCAGATCAAAAGCGACGAGAGCGTCCGCGCCCGCTACCGGGAGTTCTACGCCGTCGAGACGTCGGCCGAGTCGTCGATCACCGATCAGAACTGGCGGGCCTTTGCCTGCGCACAAACCGCGTTGACCGTGGAGAGCTTCGAGGCCTGCTACTGCGACAGCGGGCGGCCTCGGTAGACAGGGCCCCCGCGTTCGCTTTTGTTTGCCGCAATGCCGGCCGGCACAGCACGGTTGTTTACTTGCTCTAGGAACTGCACTGGATGAAGACGTTGGCGCCAAACCGACCGTTAGCCGATCGTGAGCAGTCGACTACAAAGACGATGGAGACCGATAAAGTCCCTGGCTCTGAGCTTAGAATCGCCGTGGGGCAGGTGTTTCACGAGGGCAATAGCTTCAACCTGCG
Organism: Rhodovibrionaceae bacterium; assembly: GCA_028282405.1. Taxonomy (GTDB): domain Bacteria; phylum Pseudomonadota; class Alphaproteobacteria; order Kiloniellales; family DSM-21159; genus JANQMX01. The sequence goes on along the minus strand of JANQIA010000188.1, from coordinate 12,456 downwards.
CTTAACCGAGCGAGTGGACTTTTCTGTCCTGAAGGGAGACGAGATCGTCAGCGCGTCAAGCGGCGAAGGCACGTCTCTGGCGGGCATATTGGCGGAGCTTACTGCGCCCGAATTGAAGGTCTGCCCAACCATCGCAGCCTTCACCAGCCCCGGTGGCCCTGTTCGCCATTCGGTTTGGGAAGAGCTCCGCAATGACATGGTCGAGCGGATCGTTTCAGCCTCCCCGCACGTGGTCTTGCTTGACCTTCACGGTGCCATGATCACCACCGAATGCGGCGACCCGGAGGGCGAGCTTCTTGAGACTCTCAGGCAACGCCTCGGCAACGACGTCATCATCGGCGCAAGCCTCGATCTGCATGCGCACGTGACGGACAAGATGTGTCGCAATGCCAACGCGCTGGTTGCGTGCAAAAACAACCCCCACGACGACTATTTCGAGGCCGGCCAGAAAGTTGCGCGGATTTGCCTGGATGCCTGTCGCCGCAATGCGCGGCTCACACTGTCTCTCGCGCGGATTCCCATGATCCTCTATGGGAACGATGAAACATCTCACGGACCGCTTCTCGACATAAACCGCGTTGCACGAGCCCTGGAAGTTCGGTCCGTTCTCGATGTCTCCATCTTCAATGTACAGGCATTCCTCGATGTGCCCGGCATCGCGCAGGTCGTCACTGTTCTGACTGAAGATGATGCCCCGAGCGGACGGGTGGCCTGTTCGAACATCGCTTCGCTGTTGCTGGAGCGTGCACCGGAGTTCCGCACGGACCATCTGCCGATTGCTGAGCTTTGGTCCCGACTGGAAAAACGAGGCAGCAGGCTTCCGTTTGCGGTTTCGGACTTTGGAGACCGTGTGCTTGGAGGCTCCGCAGGCGATGGCACTCAAATCCTTCGCGAAACCTTGAAACGCCCTCATGTGAAGGCGGCGATCCCCGTTACGGATCCCGAGGCGGTGTCTCGCCTCGCTGACGAGGATGTCGGAGCTAGGGTGAAGATTTCTGTCGGTGGTGCCTTCTGTGATGACGACCCTGCCGATCTTGACGCGGTCATCGAAAAGCACCACCCAGGAACATTCACACTGACGGGCCAATGGCGTCGCGGGGAAGTTGCCGACCATGGCAGGACGGTCGTTCTGAAGGTTCAAGCCGCTTATGTCATTGTCACGGAGCGACCGGCGTATTCTCAGGACGCCAACTTCTTCGAGTCTCTCGGACTGGATATCTCAACGCTCGACTTTGTCGTCTGCAAATCGGGGTTTCACTTCAAGCTGTCCTTTGAGGATAAGGCCACATCCCTTGTTTTGGGAACGGCGGGGGTGACTGACTATGACCCGGCTCGAACCGACTTGAAGCGGCCACGCATCTGGCCGGAAGTACAGGAACCGCCGACAGCCTCTATGGTCGAACTGCTGAGCTTTGATGCAGAGGTGCCGCGCAACTGAGGCTTGGGTCTTCGGCGCCACCTAGGGGTTCAGCGTTTGCGATGATGGGCAGCCCCAGCAGAAGGAACTGCCCGGGTTGCTCACTGCCTGCTCTCTATTGCTTGGCCTTCGATGGCGTGGTGTCCGCGGGCGTTTGCCCGGTGATCAGCCCGTCCGTCAGACCGTTGATGTTGCTGCCTTCCAGGCCGATTTCCTTCAGCATGGCGTCCAGCAACGGCGCCTGGGTGCGGTACTTGAGGGCGGAGCTGACCACCTGATCGGCTAGGCTGCCGCCGCCGTTGGGCACCTCGGCCCCCTGGGCGCCATTGCCCGACAGACCGTCCACCTGGATGATCTTGATGCCGTCGATGTTCTCGATCGGCTTGACGCTCTCGGCGATGATCTGCGGCAGGGACTCGATCAGTTTCAGCCGCACTTGCATGGCAATTTGCTCGGCCGAGAGGATGTTGGACGCCTCGTTGACCGCACGCTTGCCTTCAGCCTCAACTTCGTAAAGTGCCCTCTGCGCATCGGCGTGAAGCTTCTCGGCATCCGCATCGCCTTCTGCGGCGATCCGTACCTTCTGTGCATCCGCATCCGCGGCAATGCGAACGGCCTCGGCCTTGTCAGCGGCGGCCTGCTTTTCTGCCTCCGCAGCCACCGTCACGCCGATAGCCTGCATTTCCGCGGCCTTGTGCGCTTCGATAAGCTCGATGGCCTTCTCGCGATCGGCGCGGGCCGTCTCACGGGCGGTGATCACCTCCTCGGCAGCGCGCGCCGAAATCGCACGTGCTTCGTCGGCGGCGGCCTCCGCCTCCGACTTCTCGCGTGATTTCGTGGCAACGGCGATCGCGCTGTCTTGCTCGGCGAGTTCGACCTGCTTCGACTTTTCCACCGCAGCCGCTTCGATGGCTTGCTCCTTGGCGATCTCCTTTTCGCGCACTTGCTGATCCATACCGATCTGTCGCTCGGCCACGATTTGATCGGAGGCAATGCCGGCTTCGCGCACGCTCTGTTGGGCGACGATCTTCGCTTCCTCGGCCTCACGCTCCCGCGCGGCTTGCTCCTGGGCGATCTGTGCGGTCTGTGCCGCCTGTCGCACCTGGATCTCGCGCTGCTGTTCGAGCCGCGCGTATTCCTTGTCTCGGTCGATCTGCAGCTTCTCCTGCGCCGCTTCCAGGTTCTTGCGCTGGACTTGAACCTCGGTTTCCTGCTCGATGTCGTTGCGCTTCTTGCGGCGCTCCTCAATCTCCTGGGTGAGCTTGGTCAGACCCTCCGCGTCGAAGGCATTGCTCGGGTTGAAGAAGTCCTTGTTGGTTTGGTCGAGGCCTGTCAGCGACACCGACTCCAGCTCCAGACCGTTCTTGAGAATGTCTTCCGAGACGGCCAACTGCACTTTCTGGACGAAGGAGACGCGCTGCTCGTGCAGCTCTTCCATGGCCATCTCGGCCGCCACCGCGCGCAGGGCGTCGACGAACTTGCCCTCGACGAGCTCCTTGAGCGCTTCCGGATGCATGGTTCGCTGACCCAAGGTTTGCGCGGCGTTCGCGATCGACTCGATGGTCGGCTGCACGCGAACGTAGAACTCGGCCTGGACGTCGACCCGCATGCGGTCCTTGGTAATCAGCGCCTGCTCGTTGGCGCGCTTCACTTCGAGCCGCAGGGTGTTCATGTTGACGGGAATGGTCTCGTGCAGCACGGGCAGCACGAGCGCGCCGCCGTTCATAATGACGGTCTGTCCGCCGAAGCCTGTGCGGACGAAGGAGATTTCCTTCGAGGCGCGGCGATAGAGCCGCGCAAAGATCATTCCCACCGCCAGCAGGCCGATGAGGATAATCACAGCGTAGAGAGCAAGCGTCACGATATCCATCTGGTGTCCCCTTTTCCCAAATCTGAACTATCCGTCCGACGCCGCATCCTTCCGCGAGAGCACGGCATGAGTGTTGGCGATAACGCGAAACCGGCTGCCCGTCTGACGCACCAGCAGAACTTCCGAGCCCTGCGCGAAGGCCTCGTCGTCGATGTCGGGTTCCACGAGCACGTAGTGGGTGTGGCCGAAGTGGTCCTGCAGCTTCGCCTCTGCCGGCAGGCCTTGCCGCGCCGTTCCCTTGGTGATCACGGCGATCTTGCCGACAAAGCCCTTTCTTGAGACGGCCTCGCTTTCTTCCTTCGGCATGATCTTGGACAGGCCCAAGCCGATATAGCGGGTGGCGGGCAGAGCCGCCGCAAAGGCAGGCACGACGGCGATGATCGCCGGCAGGTAGAACGTCGTAATGGCGCTTACGATGCTCTGGATGATCAGGCCGGACAGCCCAAAGGCGGTCAGAAAGGCGACCAGCAGAACCAAGGCTGGCACCCGCCCGAAGCAGAGCCAGCCGAGGAACTGCGTGAAGGGCCCGGCGCCCGGAACGGAGGGCGCATCGAGGTCGGGCGCGTGAAGCTGAACATTGGCATCGATGTCCATGTCGGGAATGTCGACATCCACGTCCGGGACGTCGAAGTCCGGCAGCAGCGAGTCCACTATCCCGGACAAGGCGATGCCGAAGAGCATCCCGACGCCCTCCATCAGGGCGATGAGCAGCATCACCGCCAGGGCGACGACAAAGGGTGCCGTCTGCGGCTCTAGCAGATGCTCAATCATCCAGCGTCTTTGCCGCGTGCCACCTTCAAGGCCGCAAGACGTTCCCGGATGCGGTTGTCCCGCGAGAGCTGCTCCAGCTCGGCCAGCTTCGCGGAGGCTTCACGATCGCCGGACGCCATGCCGGGCAGACCGGTGGTCGATTGCATGACGCGGTTGAAGGCGCTTTCCGCCTTGCTGGTGGCCCGTTCCGCGGCGTCCATCGGCGTCGGGCTGCCCGTCGTCCCCCCGTCGCTCGTCTCGCGGCTGGAGCGAAAGGCGAGGAGCTCTTCCTCCATTTCCCGTTTGCGTCCTTGAAGGGCCGCGATGTAGCTCTCCAGCTCCGACTCCTCGGCGGAGGCGTCCTTGATGGCACTTTCGAGCACGGGAATCTGGGCCTCCAAATCCATTTGGCGGGCGATTGCGGCTTCCGCCAAGTCGTCGCGACCTTCGTCGACCGCAAGCTGTATTTTCTCGATGAGCTCCTCGTGCCTGGCATTGGCGCTCATAAGCCTACTGTTCGCAAGGTGTTTGTTGGCCACAACCTTGCCGAGCTCGTCGCGCACCTGATCGATGGCGCTTTCCACCTCGCGGATGGCCTCGCCCATGACGGTTTCCGGCGTGGCGTTTTCCACCGCATCGACGATGCTGTTGACGCCGCCCGATACCAGGCGCGTGACCCGCGATACCAAACCGTCTCTCATTCGGGCTCTCCTTTCCTCTGCTCCCGCAGGTTGATTAGCGCAAGAATCTCAAGAATTGGCGTCAGTCTCTCGCCGATCAGGTTGGGGTTGTAGCATCGGCTCTGCGACGTAAGCCCCATATCGAGAATCTCCTCCATCATCGCGAAGATCTGGTCGGCGATCCGTCGCTCCAGGTCCTCGAGCGCCCGCCGCCCGTTTTCAGTTTCGGGCGCGGCGGATAGCAGCTCCGCCATCAGCTCCGGCATGCGCTCGTAGACACGCAGCACCAGCTCGGAGCGCAGGCCCGCTTCCCGCTGCGCCCGTCGAACATGGCCCATGGCCGGCCGCAGCATCTCGGCGACGACATTGGCGCAGCCGGCGAAGTCCTGGGCGCCTTCATCGCGTTCCCGCGCTGCTGCCAAGATCGCGCGCAGCTTCTCGCTCGGGGTCGTTGCCCCGGGGGCTTCGAACTGCGCCAAGTAAGCGGCGTCGTCGTCGCTGATACGCACGCTCAGGGGTACGCTTTTTCGCATCAGATACATCCCTTGTTAGAGAATGTATGCATATGAATGCAAAAATTCAAGTATGAATGCAACCGATTTGTTGAAATTCCGCAGTGGCGAGTTTGGGCGGTGCGCCAAGGGCGCGCCGACGCAGTGCCGTCACGCTGGTGCGCGGCTGCCGAGTAGCAGGGAGGTTTGAAGATCTCTTTTGCGTCGAGCGTTTTGGACGAGCGTAGCCTCGCTCGAACGACCAAGCCTGCATGACTCATACCAGTGGATCTGAGGTGGGGAGATTACGATCAAGCCGATGGACACTGAAAAAATATCATTCTAAAGTTTTATCGGATTGGGCGTCTGTATTTGGCTGCCTGGTTGGGTATTCGCGTCAAACAAGAAAAAGGGCGATTGTAGCAGTGTTACGATTGAGGGACGTGTTGATTTTGCTTGTTGTCATTTGCACACCGGGTTGCATGACATCAATGGTCGAGCTTGGAGACAACATTGTCTTCAACGAAGCGCATAAACTGGATGATGCGGGCAAGAGATCAGAGGCATTTCAGAAGTATCTGCAAGTTGCCGAGGATGATACCTACAGCCATGCCCAAGCGGCTCAATTCAGAGTGGCAGATGGATACTTGCAGGGTGATGGAACAACGAAGAACGTCCCTCTGGCCGTAGCGTGGTTCGAGCGTGCGGCAAGGGGGCCAGACCCGACTTGGCAGCGCCTTGCGCTTTACAAGCTCGGTACGATCTACGAGAGCGGAGTTTTGCCAGAGAGCTCCGCGGATCGAGCTAAAGCAGCGGAGTACTACGAAGAAGCATCTAGACTAGGTGACGACACTTCGCGGAAGGCTCTCGAGTATCTCGAGCAATATCCCTCCGTGTATGTCATGCGACACCGCGAGGTCTTCTTTGATGATTCCGATGAGATCGCACCTTATGGCATCGAACGCGGCTACGACCTTTTCAGATTAGGTGAGCAGGCAGAGGCCCTGGACATCTTCTTGTTCCACGCCCGACGGGGCAATGTGAGCGCACAGGAAAACGTCCTGATTCAATACAAGGACGGCATCGGAGTTGAACGTAATGAGGAGCTCTATGCCGCTTGGACATACCTTGCAGCCCGCAGTGGGAGTGCAAAGGCTCAGTTTCACCTAGGTCTGTTGTTCCGTGCAGGCGAGATTGTTCCCGGAAGTGACGAGACAGCAATCGAATGGTTGGCGCGAGCTGCGAACCAAGGCCATGTTGAGGCGATTAATTCAATCGGCACCATCTATGCTAATCCCTTCGATGATGGGGTGGAGCGCGACTATTCAAAGGCCTTCGCGTTTTTTCGGGAAGCAGCTGAGAGGGGGTCTGTGCATGCAGACGTCAACCTGGGGGATAGTTATCTTCATGGATTGGGAACGGACAAGAACCGAGAAACGGCCAAGCAACACTATATGAGGGCTGCAACCAACGGCAGCATGGCGGCAAGGCAGAAGCTGCTCGCGGAGTTCGATATAGCGGTGAAGTCTGAGCAAGTTGTCGAACTGCCACAAGCCTCTCCCAAACAGGAAGAAACTAGGGTCGTTGAGCGGGTAATTGAACGAGTTGTTGAGAGACCGGTAATTCAGGAAAGGGAGATTGTTGCTGAGAAGCAATCAGAAAATGATCGAAATATGTCGCCAGTAGAGCTGTTCGCTAAGATCAGTCCCTCCGTTTATAAGCTGATTGCAATTCATAGAGACGACTTGACAGAAAGCAGTGACGCCACAGCGGCTTCGCAAGGTTCCGCAGTTTCTATAACTCCGAAACTAGCCCTTACAAACTGCCACGTAATTGAGGGAAAGGACCTGCTCGGCAGCAAGATTGGGGACGACGTCATTCGTTTCAGAAGATCGTCCGGCGACGAGAGAACCGATCTCTGCGTCTTGAGGACGGAGGCCTCTCTCGCTCCGATCGATAGAATGAGGAGTTTTAGCGATTTGAAGGTCGGTGAGACCGTGTACGCGATTGGATCGCCAAGTGGTCTTCAGAACACGTTATCCGAAGGAATCATATCTGGCTTACGCGATATCGATGGGATCAAGAACATCCAAACGACGACGCCGATATCGCCAGGTTCTTCGGGAGGAGGTTTGTTTGACGAACAAGGCCGTTTGGTTGGTATCACGACCAAGGGTGTTTCCGAAGGGTCGTTGAACTTCGCAATCTCGATTGACGAGATAGATGATGTGCTCCGCAGAAAGCTGTTGAATTAGATGCCGTTGTGTCGAATTGCCAACGGCATCGTCTCCTCACTGTTAGGCGCAATTCCGGATCTGCTCCGCCTCGCGTTGAGCGATGGCCCTGCAAGACCATCCGCCGCGATCAACTAGTCTGACCGCAATGCAGGCTAGCGTCCGAGAGGAAATCGGCTTTGAGGATGGTGGGCGCGGCTGGGATTGAACCAGCGACCCCTACGATGTCAACGTAGTGCTCTCCCGCTGAGCTACGCGCCCGATCTCGTAAGAGGCGTGGGCTTTATCACCGGCGTCCAAGCTTGGCAAGGGGTGGCAGGTTCGCCGGCATATCCCGCGAACGCAGCCGGCCTCAGGCGGCCAGCATGGCGTCGACTTCGTCGACGAGGTCCTTGAGATGGAAAGGCTTGGAGAGGACCTTGGCGCCGGCGTGGTGGCGTTCCCGGGCCTTGAGGGCGACCGCGGCGAAACCGGTGATGAACATCACCCGGATGCCCGGCTGGGTCTCCGAAGCGCGGCGCGCCAGCTCGACGCCGTCGAGGCCAGGCATCACCACATCGGCCAGCAGCAGGTCGACGGAGAACTCCTGCAGGGTCGACAGCGCCTTCAGGCCGTCCCCCACATCGGTCACCATATGCCCGGCCCGGCGCAGCGCGTTGGCCAGGAAATGGCGCAGGGATTCGTCGTCTTCTGCCAGCAGGATGTTCGCCATGGTCCTGTGCGACCTCACAAAATTGTTGCTCGTCGGACGCTCCGGCGTCCTGCCCCCGGCATCCGAAAAGCCTATCTAGAGCATTGACCTTGTATGACCGGTTAACGAAACTCACAAAGTATTTTGCATCAGCTTTGTCTGCATGGACGCAAGTTCAACCGATCTCGCTGCCGGACCGACCCACGAGGTTCAGCGCCCCTCCCAACAGTCGATGCCTGTCGTGCTGGCCTCGCCGCACAGCGGCAACCGCTATCCGCGGGATTTCGTCGAAAACTCGCGGCTCGACCCGATGATGCTGCGGCGCTCGGAAGACAGCTATGTCGACGAGATCTTCCGCACCGCGCCTGAGCTTGGCGCACCGCTGCTTCGGGCGTTGTTTCCCCGGGCTTATGTCGACGTCAACCGGGAGCCGTTCGAGCTCGACCCGGCCATGTTCGCGGACAAGCTGCCGGACTACATCAACGTCTCCTCGCCGCGGGTGGCGGCCGGGCTCGGGACCATCGCCCGGGTGGTGGCCAACGGGGCCGATATCTACCATCGTAAGCTGAGCTTCGCCGAGGCGCTTTCCCGTATTCGGACCTGCTATTGGCCCTACCACCGGGCCTTGCGGGCGCTCACCGAGGAAACGCGGCAGCGCTTCGGCTATTGCATCCTGATGGATTGTCACTCCATGCCCTCGACCGGCCTGGAGGGCAGCGAGATCAACGGTCGTCCGGTGGATTTCGTTATCGGCGACTGTCATGGCATGGCCTGTGCCGCCGCGGTGATGCAGACCGTTGTGCAGTGCCTGCGCGACCTCGGCTACAGCGTGCGACGCAACACGCCCTATTCCGGCGGCTTCGTGACCAGCCATTACGGCCGGCCGGAAGAGGGGCTGCACGCCATTCAGATCGAGATCAACCGGGCGCTCTACATGGACGAGCGCCATATGACCCGGCTTCCCGGCCTTGATGTGCTCTCCGAGCGCCTCGGTGCCCTGATCACAGAGCTGGGCGCGCTCGATGATGCGGCTCTGAGCCAGAAAAACTAGAGCTGCCGCCGGCGCTTGGTCAGGGGCCTTTTCGCAACGCCGTCTGCCGTGGTGCCGAAAAAAAAGGGCCGCGTAAGAACGCGGCCCAAGTTTAGGGAGGAAACGCCCTTAGAGACGTACGGCATAAGGAATGCGATGCACCCCTTCATGCCGCACTGCAAAATATGGGCGCAAAGCCGATTCAAGGCAATCTTTAATTCTAACCCCATGAAATTGATGGATGAGTGCCGTGAAGGGCGCTTCATTTTGTTAGGCGCTCAACTCAATTCGCGTGCATTGCAGCATGGTCTCTCGGCCGCCTTTCGCCGTCTGGCGCGCTTCTTGCTTCGTCTCGGCCAAGGCAATCTCGTCAGGTCTCGTCTATCATGCTGCTCCGCCTTGCTCTCCGCGTTCTCCTATGCTGCGCCGCAACCCTCGCCACGGCTGAGGCCGCGGCGGCCAGCCCGCGGAATCCCTGGAATTTGTGCGCTGCCCACGTGGCCGAGGCGGAGCGGATCCTGCGCCTGCCGTCGCAGCTCATGCAGGCGATCTCAAAGGTCGAGTCGGGGCGCTGGAACCGGGAGCGTAAGGCACTTTTTGCCTGGCCTTGGACGGTCATGGCCGAGGGGCAGGGGCGTTACCTGCCCAACCGGCGCGCTGCCATCGCCGAGGTGCGGCGCCTGCAGGCGCGGGGCGTCCGCAACATCGACGTCGGCTGCATGCAGGTGAACCTCTATTGGCACCCGGATGCCTTCGAGAGCTTGGAGCAGGCTTTCGACCCAGCCTACAACGTCGCCTACGCCGCGACCTTCCTGCAGGAGCTGCGGGGAGCGGCGCGTACCTGGCCGGAGGCGGTCGGCCGCTACCATTCCTCCACCCCGCCGCGTATGCGGGCCTATCGGGACAAGGTTCTCGACCGCTGGCAGGAGGAAAAGCGGGCTGCCCGCAAGCAGCGCTTGGCCGCGCGCAGCCAGGCGGCTCTACCCGCCAGTGAAGGCGAGCAAACGCCGGGCGGCTGACCCCGTCAACGCGCGTCGAGCGTATCCAGCACTTCCGCTGGCGAGTCTGCCCACTTCGCCCAATCGGCGGCGCTCAAGCCCCAGCGGTTCTTGCCGTCTGTCGAGGCGCCATGCTCGAGCAGCAGCTTGATGGTTTCGACATGGCCGTTGGCGGCGGCGACCATAAGGGGCGAGTTGCCCGCATCGCTGGTCTGGTCGACCTCGGCGCCGTGCTCGATCAGGAGCTGCAGGATAGCAAGATCGCCCTTGGCGGCGGCCAGGTAGAGCAGGCTCACGCCATAGGTGTCGCGGGCATTGGCGGCGTCGCGATCCTCATCGAGAGCCGCTTTGAGGCGCGCCAGTTCGCCGCGTTCCACCCACTCGAAGATCTCCGCGCTCGCCAACGTCCTGTCTCCCTTTCATCCGCGGCTTGAGGCCGGCCGGCGTCTGAGTGTAGTGCTCGGCCCACATAAGAAAAGAGGGGAGGGCGCCATGCCCATCGATGTCGCACGGGCCCGTGCTGACACACCTGGCTGCAGCCAGGTGCTGCATTTCAACAACGCAGGCGCCTCGCTGATGCCCCAGGCGGTGCTGGATGCGCAGATCGCGCATTTGGAGCGCGAGGCGGCCATCGGCGGCTATGAGTCCAAGGCCGAGGCCCTGGATGCCATCGAAGGTGTCTATGGCAGCATTGCGCGCCTGCTGAACTGCCAGGCCGAAGAGGTCGCCCTGATGGAGAATGCTACGGTCGCCTGGCATGCCGCCTTCCTCAGCCTGCCCTGGCAGGAGGGCGACCGCATCCTGACCGCCGAGGCGGAGTACGCCAGCAACTACATCTCCTACCTCAAGCTCGCGCGAGAGAAGGGCGTCCAGGTCGAATGCGTGCCGAGCACCCACACGGGCGAGCTGGACGTCGACGCCTTGGAGCGCATGATCGATGGGCGGGTCCGCCTGATCGCCGTAACCCACGTTCCGACCAACGGCGGCCTGGTGAACCCGGCAGAGGAAATTGGCCGCATCGCCAAGGCACACGACACCCTCTTCCTGCTCGATGCCTGCCAGTCGGCCGGACAGCTTGACCTGGACGTCCAGGCCATCGGCTGCGACCTGCTGTCGGCGACCGGGCGCAAGTACCTGCGCGGGCCGCGCGGCAGCGGATTTCTCTATGTGAAGAAGGAGCGGCTGGACCAGATCGAGCCGCCGGTGCTCGACCTCCACTCGGCCCATTGGGTGACGCCTGAGCGCTACGAGATGCGGCCCGATGCGCGGCGCTTCGAGAACTGGGAGTTCAACTACGCCGCCGTGCTCGGCCTTGGCGCCGCGGTCGATTACGCTTCGGCCTGGGGCATGCCGGAGATCGAACGGCGCGTGGTAGCGCTGGCCGCCGATCTGCGCACCGCCCTCGCAGAGCTGCCGGGCGTCACCGTGCGGGATATCGGCACCCGCAAATGCGGCATCTGCACCTTCACCCACGAGAGCCTGGATGCTGCGAGGATCTCGGCCGGGCTGCGGGCTCAGGGCATCAACACCTCGGTGAGCGACCCCAACTCCACCCTGCTCGACGCCACGGCGCGGGGGCTGCCCGACTTGGTGCGCGCTTCGGTGCACTACTTCAACACGGATGAAGAGATCGAGCGCTTCTGCCGCGCCTTGCGGGCGCTCTGATTGGCTCTATCAAAAAGGCCTCTTAAGCCACTCTTTCAAATAGGTTTGCGCGCATTGGCTGATCGAACAGCCAGCCCCTGTCTCCTTGCCGACCCAGTGACGTGAAGCGCTCCGAGAGAAAGCTGCGCAATGCGTCGACCGTCGCACCTCTGCCGTCGTCAACGGCGACCAAACGCTCGCAGAAGGTCGCGAAGGAGGCATAAGCCACCGATGCGGTGTAGAGGGTTTCCGACAGTGCGGACCATCCCGAGCAGGCCGACAAGCTCTGGAGCGCCTTGTAAGCGGCGGCGCGCACCTCCGTCTCGTCCTCGATGGCGCGCACGAGGCTGAAGTGCGGCCCCTCGGCCAGCGGCTCGACCACATAGAACTGGCCACCGGGCCGCAGGACCCGCGCGACCTCATCCAATGCCAGCGTCATGTCAGCGACAGGAATATGGTGCAAAGCATTGAAATAAATCACGATGTCAACCGACAGATCGGGCAGCGGCAGGGCTTGACCCAAAGCGACCGCGAAGTCCGCGGTGCCGTCCGGCGCCGCCTTTCTCGCTTGCCGCAACGCGGCTTCCGAGATGTCGAGGCCGATCACCTCGGCGCCCTTGTGCGCCAAGGCATGGCTCAAGCTACCGCGGC
>JANQIA010000175.1 GCA_028282405.1 Rhodovibrionaceae bacterium | reverse complement strand
GATCAGCAACAGAGCGGCCTTGTCGTCCTCGGCGCTCAGCGCCTGGTCGAGTTCGGCAGGGTTTTCCACGACGCGGTCTCCCAGACGAACGATGACGTCACCGACCCGAAGCCCGGACCGCGCGGCAGCGCCGTCGGCCTCGAGCGAAGTGATCACGACGCCCTTGGCCTCGTCTTCGAGACCGAGATTTGTGCGCGCCTCAGGCGTCAAGCGAGCCAGCGTCGCGCCGAGGCTTTCAGAAGCGGTGCGCTCCTCCTGGCCCTCAGACCGACTGTCATCGAGCGCAGCCATCCGGTCGTTCGGCAAGGCACCGACTTCGATCTCGAGCGTGCGCTCTTCGCCATTGCGGATGAGCTCGACATTGACACGCTCGCCCGCATCGCTGCGGCCAACCAGCTTCGGCAGATCGCGACTGCTTTCGACCGGGCTGCCGGCAAAGCCAACGATGACGTCACCAGGCTCGAGCGTGTCGGCAGAGGGACCGTCGTCGACCACCGAGGCGATCAGCGCACCTTGAGGAGTCTGGAGATCCATCGCATCGGCGATGCTCGGGGTGACGTCTTGAATGGTCACGCCCAGCCAGCCGCGCGAGACTTGGCCTTCTTCCTTCAGGTCTTCGACGACGTCGGCGACGATGTTGGAGGCGACGGCAAAGCCGATCCCAACCGAGCCGCCGGTCGGCGAATAAATCGCGGAGTTCACGCCGATGACCTCACCGTCCATGTTGAACAGCGGGCCGCCGGAGTTGCCGCGGTTGATCGCCGCGTCGGTCTGAATGAAGTCGGCGTAGGGGCCGGCATGAATGTTGCGGCCGGTAGCCGAGACGATGCCGGTGGTGACGGTGCCGCCGAGGCCAAAGGGATTGCCGACCGCGAAGACGTCCTCGCCGACGCGCACGGCATCGGAGTCGCCCAAGTCGACATAGGGCAACCCGCCCTCAGCATCGATCTTCAGCAAGGCCAAATCGGTCTGCGGGTCGCTGCCAACGATCTCGGCGCTGAACTCGCGCCGGTCTTCGAGACGCACGGTCACCGCATCCGCATCGTCCACCACGTGGTGGTTGGTGACGATGTAGCCCTCTTCATCGAGGATGAAGCCGGAGCCGATGCCCTGACGCAGGCGATCCTGGCCGAAGGGCTGACGCTCTCCCTCTGGCTTGCCTTCGGGTGATCTGTCGCCGAAGCGCCGGAAAAACTCTTCGAAGGGTGAGTCTTCGCCGAAATCGAAGCGACCGGAACCTTGACCCTTGCCGCTGCGGTTTCCGTCGTTGCCGTCGGTCGCCAGCACCGTCACCACGGACGGGCTGACCTCTTCGACAAGATCGGCGAGCTTCTCGTCCGCCAGAGCTGCGCTGCTGGTCGCGACCAACAGCGCAGCCGTTGCGGCCCCCAAGAAAGCCGTCGGCACCCGCGATACGAAACGGGGCGTGATCGAATGAGACATTAATGAAACCTCCATTGCCTGAACTCGCCGAACTGCGAGCCACCTTTCAGGTGAGGACCGGAGGTGAGCGACAGCTTTCCGCTCGATTAAACTTCGTTCATGTTGGGCGTGGAGACGGTTGACGCCGCGAGCGAGGCGACGCGCTACGACTGCCTGTAGCCTGTGACTGGTTGGTCAGGCGGTCGCCCTCTGAGATACCCTGGGCGACTCTCACAACCCCACCGATGACGGCCAGGTGTGCCTCAGTTCTAGCGGCTCCGCTCCGCCTCGTGGGCGTCACGCCACTCTTGTGCACGCGTGGCGGCCAAGGCCTGCTCGGCGATGCTGAGTGTCTCGGCGTTCTTCGGCCCGATCATCTCGCCGAAGCTATCGCCCTGGGCAGCGGCGATGTTGAGCCAGATTTGCGCCAACAGGGAGTCCTGCGGAAGGCCGCGACCCTGGGCATAGAGAATACCGAGAAAGGCCTGAGCTCGCGGATGGTCCTGCTCGGCTGCGGCACGGAACCATCGGGCCGCCTCACCGTCGTCCTGTTGCAGGGCCCCTTCACCGCTGTAGTAGAGAGCACCGAGGCGCGCCTGGGCATGGGCATCTCCACTCTCGCCCGCGCGAATGTAAAGCTGCGCTGCCTTATCCCAGTCCATCTCGACGCCAAGGCCGAACTCGTGCAGTCCGGCCAAACCGGCCAACGCCATGGCTTCGCCCTGCTCGGCGCCCAGGCGATACCACTTGGCCGCTTTGGCATAGTCCTTCTCGACGCCTTGGCCGTGGCTGTACATGGCACCCAGCGCTGCCTGCGCCCGGCTGTGGCCGGCCTCCGCATCGCGCCGGAACCACTCGACCGCCGCCGCGAGATCGCCAGCCTTGTAGGCCGCAACCGCCTCTTCCCAGGCGACGACCTCACCTTCGACATGCCTGTCGAGCGCCTCGGCTGCAGACGCAGGAGCGGCAAGCAAGAGCGCTCCGAAAAGGACCGCGAAACGCCCGGCATGCCGGACCGCCCAAAGGGCATCACCGAAGTGCATGGTTGGCTCCCCCAAGCCTGAGGCGTCATGAGCACAGAACTCCAAGAGTCCGAGACTCTGCGCGCCTCCGTTACCCCGCGGGCCAGGACAGCTTCCCGACCGCCGATACCCGCTCCCGATAGCTGCAAGTTAGCACAAATCGCCCCCGAACGATAGGCCTGAGGGGTTAAAGCGGTTAACTATAAACACGTTTAAGAAATTATGATAGAATACCTAGCCTTCCCTTGATCGCGGCCAAGGGGGGTCCGCGCGCCGGGACCCACGCGAGAGCCAATCGCGAGATCCGCAGGCTTCGAAAGGGCCCCCGGACCAAGTTCGAGATATCAGTCAGGGGCGGAGCAGGCGCGCCTAGCACCCTCCAATTTGGCTGATCGCAGATGCTCTTTGGCAAGACACCGCGCTCGCGCCAAGGCTATGCTCCCACGGTTATGAAACGCGACCGCGCCTACTTCCTGCTGCTCAACATCGGACACTTTCTCGACCACCTTTTCATGCTCGTCTTCGCCACGGTGGCTGCCCTGGCGCTGACCCGCGAGTGGGGCGTCGGCTATGCCGCGCTCCTGGCCTATGCCACCCCAGGCTTCTTCGCCTTCGGTCTCTTCTCACTGCCGGCTGGCTGGCTGGCCGACAAGTGGAGCCGTGACGGCATGATGTGCGTCTTCTTCTTCGGCATCGGCCTTGCCTCCATCACCACCGGTTTCGCCCAGAGCCCTCTGCAGATCGGCATGGGGCTTTTCGTCATCGGCGTCTTCGCGGCGATCTATCATCCGGTCGGCCTCGCCATCGTCACGTCCAAGTGGCGCAACACCGGCATGCGCATCGCCACCAACGGGGTCTGGGGTAACCTCGGCGTCGCCTGCGCCGCGCTGATCACCGGCTTTCTGATCGATCATGGCGGCTGGCGCATGGCCTTCATCCTGCCCGGCCTTTTCTCGATTGCCATCGGGCTTTGCTATTTCGCCCTGCGCCGCCAGAGCATTCCGGCCGAGCGCAAAGCTGCCAAGGCCGCCGCGGCTGCGCCGGAGCCCCAGCCGGCCCCCGACTATCGCGCGATGCTGATCCGCGTCGCCGCCATCGTCTTCATGACCACCGCCGTCTCCTCGATCATCTTCCAGGCCACCACCTTCGCCCTGCCCAAGATCTTCGAGGAGCGTCTGCAGGGCCTGGCGGCGGACATTTCCGCCTGGCTTGAGGGCGCGGCTGCATCAGGAGCCGGCGCGGGAGGAGACGATATCGCCACGGTGATCGGCTCCCTTGCCTTCATCGTCTTCGCTGTCGCCTCGATCGCCCAACTCGTCGTCGGCAGCCTGCTCGATCGCTTCGGCCCGCGTCCGGTCTTCATGGCCGCGGCGCTGCTCCAGCTCGCCTTCTTCTCCCTTATGCCCGGGCTCACCGACGGGCCGGCGCTGGCCGTTGCGCTGGGCTTCATGCTCGGCGCCTTCGGCCAGATCCCGATCAACGACTACATGATCGGCAAGACCGCGCGCGGCGCCTTCAAGGCACGGGTCTACGGCGTGCGCTACGTTGTCAGCTTCACCGTGCTGGCCGTGTCCCTGCCGATGATCGCCTTCGTCTACCAAGCCTGGGGATTCGATGCCCTGTTCCGGCTCTTGGCCGGAGCGGCAGCCGCCATTCTGCTGATCGTGGCAGCACTGCCGCGGCGCCTGCCCGAGCCCGCGCCGGCGCCGGCGGAGTAGCGGCCGAGAGGCTGCAAGGCAGTCCTGCCAGACAAGGCGCTGGCCAAGTCGCGCATTTCCCGTCATCGTCTAGACAACGGGAAGAACAGCAAGAACGACCGTGCAAGGAGGCCCCACCATGACGCACCCCATCCGACATGCCCTTTCGGCGATCGCGCTGCTGGCGGCAGGGACGGCTGCCGGCGGGATTGCAGGCAACACTGCCGCCCTGGCCGACACCACCGAGGTCACCTGGCAGACCCGCGTGGTGGTCGACAAACAGGGCGACCACTGCGCCCAAGACCCCAACTGCTTCAACCGCTTCCATCCGGAAATCCCGCCGGCGGCCCGCGCCAAGCCGGGCGATGTCATCGTGCTGCACACACGGGATGCCCTAGACTCCGACCTGACCCTGGACTCCAACGCCGATGACCTCGCGGCCCTCGACCTCAGCCTGGTGCATCCCATGACCGGACCGGTCTTCATCGAAGGGGCGGAGCGCGGAGACGTGCTGGCCGTGACGCTGATGGACATCGAACCAGACCAGTACGGCTATACGGTGATCGTGCCGGGCTTCGGCTTCCTGCGCGACCTATATACCGAGCCCTATCTGGTGAACTGGCGCCTATCTCGGCTCAACGCCGTCTCCGACGACATGCCGGGCATCAAGATCCCCTACGAGGCCTTTATGGGCTCGGTCGGCGTGCTGCCGGGCGAGCCGGAGGTGCAGGCCTGGAAGGCGCGGGAAGCGGCGCTTGCCGCGGCCGGCGGCGTCGCCCTACCGCCTGAGCCGACCGGCGCTTTGCCGACGGCCGTTTGCGGCCCTCAGGGCAGTCATAAGGACGACTGCCTGCGCACCATCCCGCCGCGGGAGAACGGCGGCAACATGGACGTGCAGCAGATGCAGGTCGGCACCACCATGCTGTTTCCCTGCTTCGTCGACGGCTGCGGCCTCTTCGTCGGCGACCTCCACTTCGCGCAGGGCGACGGGGAGGTCTCGGGCACCGCCATCGAGATGGGCGGCGTGGTGACCCTGACCACCGAGATCCGCAAAGGCCAGGGCACTGTCATCCAAGGGCCCGAGGTAGAAGGCGGTGACCAGATCAAGCGCATGGAGCCCTCGCGCTTTTATCAGACCATCGGCCTGCCGCTGAAGGAAGCCGGGACCATCCCGCCGACCCACAGCTACATCGACGCCGAAGAAATCGCGGGCCTGGAGAACCTCTCCGAGGATCTGACGCTCGCCGCACGCGATGCCCTGATCAAGATGATCGCCTACATCCAGCGCGAGCACGGCCTGACCTCTGAGCAGGCCTATATCCTGGCCAGCGTCGCTGTCGACCTGCGCGTCGGCCAGGTGGTGGACGTGCCGAACTTCGTGATGACGGCGGTGCTCAACCTGGACGTCTTCGAGGAGTGAGCCGGCCCGGCATGAGGCGGACCTTCCCAAGGCGGGCCTTTCTGGGACGGGCGGTTCTGCTGGCCGGTGCAAGCCTGCTGCTCACCGGTCACACGCCCTACCGCCATTGGGACATCTACCGCCAGGCGCATCTCCTGATCGGCTGCCACAAGGCCGACCCAGAGACCTATGCCCTGGCCCAGACGGCAGTCGCCGTCTTGGCCGAGCATCTGCCCGAAGCCAAGGCCCGGGTGGCGCGGGCGCCGCATCCAGAACGCCTCGCGAGCCTGCTCGGCACCGGGCAACTGTTCGTCACGGTCCTGGGCCGCGACGAGGCTTTCGCCATGGCCACCGGGGCCGGCGTCTTCGCTCCCTACGGAACTCAGCCTCTGCAGCGGCTGGCTGAGATGGAAGCATACCTGCTGGTGGCCCACGCCGAGCTGCCCAAACGTCACGCCTGGCTGATCACGGAGGCCCTCTTCGGCTCACGACTGATGCCTGAGACCGGGGGAGCAGCGACTCAAGCCGCCGCAACGGAAGGCGCCGCCTGGCTGCCCTGGCACCCGGGCAGCCGCGCCTTCCTCGATGGCGAACCGGAACCGCTGGCACAGGAGTAAGGTCGGCCTTCGATCTCTAGGCGCTCCGCCAGGTCCCCTAATCCCCTTGGCGACCAGCCAGTTCCTGGTCGAGCATCAGGAGGTGCCAGCGGCTGTCTTCGGCCGCCTTCACCTGGTCGAGTAGACGGCGGAAAAGATCTTCCTCCTGCACCTGCTCCTCCAAGAACCAGTGCAGCACCGGCTGACTGCCATACTCCTTATTCTCGTGAGCGACTTCGAAGAGGGCGTTGATCTGCCCGGTCACCTCGCTCTCCATATCGAGCGCGGCCGCGACCGCAGCTTCAGCCGAGACGTAGTCCTTCGGTGGTTGATCGATGCCGCTCAGTTCGACCCGCGCATCCCGTTTCACCAGGTGATCGTAGAGCCGCATGGCGTGGCCCACCTCTTCGGCCGCGTGGCCGCGAAACCAACTGGCAAAGCCCGGCAGGTCCTGCGCATCGAAGTAGGCGGCCATGGCGCGATAGACGTGGCTGGCCTTGAGCTCGTTGTTGACCTGTCGATTGAGCGCCTCGGCAACCTGCGCATTCAACGGCATTGGCATTGCGGTTCTCCCCTTCCGGCCGAGATAACGTTGTCACTATTAAGAATGCGGACTATTCGCAATCTCGCACCACCGCCGTCAAGAAGGACTGCAGCCAAAAAGCGCCTTTCGCAGAGGAGCCTCTAGGAGCGCCCAAAGGTGACAGGGAGTGGGGCACCGCGCCGGCGGTCCCCACCCCCTCGTCTACTCCGCTGCCCGCTCCGGCGCTTGTGCCGCCTCCTCCTCTTCCGTGCGGATGAATCCGCCGGACTGGCGTCGCCAGAAGCCGGCATAGAGGCCGTCCATGGCCAGGAGCTGCTCGTGGGTGCCCTGTTCAGCAATGTGCCCGTCGTCAAGCACCACGATGCGGTCCATGCGCCGGAGGGTCGAGAGGCGGTGGGCGATCGCGATCACCGTCTTGCCGACCATCAAGGTCTCCAGCGCCTCCTGGATCTCGGCTTCCGCCTCGGAATCCAACGCCGAGGTCGCCTCATCGAGCACCAGGATGGGGGCGTCCTTCAGCACGGCCCGGGCCAAGGCGATGCGCTGCCTCTGGCCACCCGAGAGCTTCACGCCACGCTCGCCCACATGGGCGTCGTAGCCTTTGCGCCCGGTCGGATCCTCCAGCTCCAGAATGAAGTCGTGGGCCGAGACCCGGCGCGCAGCGCGTTCCACCTCCTCTTGGCTCGCCTCGGGTTGGCCGTAGAGGATGTTGTCGCGCACCGAGCGGTGCAGCAGAGAGGTGTCCTGCGTCACCACCGCGATCTGCCGGCGCAGCGAGCCCTGGGTCACCTGGTCGACCGCCTGGCCGTCGATCAGGATGTGGCCGCCCTCGCGCTCGTGGAAGCGCAGCAGGAGGCCGATCAAGGTCGACTTGCCGGCGCCCGAGCGGCCGACCAGACCGACCCGCTCACCGGGGGCGATAGCAAGATCGACGCCGTCGAGCCCACCCGCACCCTTGCCGTAATGGTGATGCACGTCTTCGAAGCGCAGGGCGCCAGCGCTCACGGCAAGGTCGGGAGTGCCCGCCTCGTCACGGATCTGGTGGGGCTGGCAAATCGTCTCCATGCCCTCCTGCACGATACCGGCGTTCTGGAACAGCTGGGACGTCACCCACATGATCCAACCGGTCATGAAGACGAGCCGCGTGGTCAGCGCCGCTGCCGCGGCCACGGTGCCGATACTGCTCTCCCCTGCGCTCCACAGCCAGATGGCGAGCCCCACGGTGCAGACCATCAGCACGCCATTGATCAGCGCCAGGCTGGCGGTCATCAGGCTCATCAACCGCAGCAGGCGGGAGAAGCGCAGGCGGTGCACCCGCATGGCGGACTTGGCGAAGGCTTTCTCCCGCTCCGCGTGGGCGAAGAGCTTCACGGTCTCCATGTTGGTGTAGGCGTCGACGATGCGCCCGGTGACCAGAGACCGAGACTCTGAGTTGCGCCGCGAGGCCTCACCGATCTGCGGGATGAGGGTGCCGAGCAGCCAGACGTAGAGCGCCACCCAGACCAGGAGCGGGACCACCAGGCGCCAGTCCGCGCCGGCCAGCACGATGGCCGCGCCAAGGAAGTAGATCGAGGCATACCAGATCGCCTCCAACGCCATGTAGGCGGAGTCCTCGATGGCCGGCGAGGTCTGCATCACCCGGTTGGCGATGCGCCCGGCATAGTCGTTCTGGAAGAAGCCGATGGACTGGCCGAGCAAGTGGCAGTGAGCGCGCCAGCGGATCTGCTCCACCAGGTTGACCGACATGCCGTGGCTCAGGAGTCCGATGTGAATGATGACGAAGAGCGGCCGCACCAAGAGGATGGCCAGCGCCACCAGCATGAGCTCCAGGCCATGCACCGAAAGGAAGCTGTCGGGGCCGAGCGCCTCCATGCTGTCGACCAGGTAGCCGGCATAGTAGACCAGCCCGGTTTCAAGCAGAGCCGCGCACATGCCAGCCAGTCCGGCTGCAATCAGCACCCGGCGGTAGGGCCTCAAGTGATCGAGAACGAAACCCCAGAAGCCGTTGGGCGGATTGCCCTTGGGCTCGATGAAGGGGTCGACCAGCCCCTCGGCCCAGTCAAACAGGCGCCGTGTCCAGACGGGAGCCTGAACTCGGGGAAGAAAGCGGCGGCCGAAGGTGGCTTGACGGGCCATGGAGAACGCTCCGAGGTGCGGGTCCGCATTCTTGGCTACGAAGATGGGCGGACGGTGGACCGGACGGCGGTGCCGAAAGAGAGGCTGTTGTGCTGCCCGGAAAAACGATGATCGTGTTGGGGTGCCGCGCCCTGCCTGCACGAGCCAGATGGCCCTTCGCGAGGGAAGGCGGGATTGAGCCGGTAGGGCTCGACGTGTCACCCCGGTGGGGATCTACCCCGTTAGGGAGGACGTCAGCCGACCGGCGATGTCATCCAGAACTTGATCATCGAACGCTCCTCTAAAGCGAGGCGCCTCTATAGCAAGACTGAGCGCCGCCGTCGACCGCCAAAACCCGGAACAAAGATAGGGCTGACTAAAACGCAACTTTACGTAAGAGAGCACGGTGTCTGCGACAGAAGGCTGCGGAACGATGGCCGTAAATGGCAGGGTGTTGCAGGCGAGTGATTCACGTCGACATGCACCGCCTCTCCGCGACCGGCGCGATCCTACGCTCCCTACGCCGGGTTCCAGTCGAACCGCGCCGCGACGGTGCCGTGGTCCGAGCTAGCCTTGTCGTCGTCCCCGATATGGTCGTTGAGGACCTTGAGCTCGCGGAAGGACCACTTGCGGTTCGTCGCGTGGTCATAGAACTGCTCGGACACCATGACGTGGTCGATCACCTCCCGCACGCCCTTGAACTCGTGGGTGTAGAGCTGGTCGCGCAGGCTGCGCAGTTGCTGCAGGTTGGTCGTGTTGTAGAGGCCGATGTCGTTGCGCCTGGCCGTCCTGCTGTCGGCATAGAGCCGAAAGCTCGGCTGGCCGGAGAGGATGGCCAGGGTATTGGAAAGCTGGCCGTCGTTCAGGTCGCCGAGCAACACCGTGGGCCTGTCGGTATCGGCCATGACGGAATTGAGAACGATGCGCAAGGCTGCAGCTTCGGCCGTCCGACGAATGGTGGAGATGGCCGCACCCAAGGCGTTCTTATGCTTGCGAACCGCCTCGTCGCGCCACTCGTCGATATCGAGGCGGGTCGGCAGCTTGGACTTGAGATGAGTGCAGAAGGCGGCGATGGGCGGCACGTCGTCGGCGCGCTCGTGACCTACGGTGATCTGCAGCGGCGAACGCGAGAACTCGCTGATGGTGACCTGCATCTCGTCGTCCTCATGGCTTTCGAGCAGTTGCTCTTCTGAATCATCATCCAGGTCGGCCTCGCTCGGCGCCTCTTGGATCTCGGCCATGGACTTCTTGCGCTTGCGCAGCACGAACTCGTCCGGGAAAGCCTTGTGGCGCTGCTTTTCAACGATGACCCAGGGCTTGCGGACCGCCGCAGCCACCGCGATACCGTCCCAAGGCTCGCCTTCTTCTTTGATGAATTCGAAGTCGTAGTCGCCCTGGAGCCCCTTTGCCTTCGCGGCGGCGAAGACGTCGTCAAGGCACTCGGCCGACCAGAGCTCCTGGAAAGAGATCACATCGGCGTCGAGCCGGGCCAAGGACTCGCCCGTCCAGTCGATCTTGCGGTCGTATTGTTCCTGGTCGTAAGGGCGGCTGTTCGGATACATCGGCTCACCCGGCCGCTGCAGGTTGTAGAGATTGACGCTGGCGAATGTGATGTCGCGCATGTTGTTCGACATGATGACTCCCCGCTTGTCGCAGTCAGTTGGACGTATCCGTTGCTTCTCTCACGGCTGATCCGCCAGCAAACCGCCCATGCCCATTCTCGTAGTGTCTCGGCAAAGCGTGACACTTTTCAGGGTGTCGGCGCACACCCTGTCACCCCTTTTCGCAGCTCGGGATATACAGACACATGTTGCATAAACAGCATTGACATTAGTTGAGATATTCGCAATATTGTTTTCCGAGAGGCCGCTGCGGCCTGAGAATGGAAACAGGTCATGGTCTATCCACCTTTCGCTCCAGCTGAAAAACAGCTGCGCCGAGATGCCCTGGCCCAGCTTGAACGCTGCGAAGAGGCTTGGGAGCGCTGGCGCGGCCGGCCGCTCGCCGCCTACCCCCGGATGCGCGAACGGAGTCACGAAGAGGGGCTCGAGCGAGAAGAACGCCTGGCCGTCTTCGCACTGACGGCCACCGGCCGCGGCTCGCCGCTCGACACACCCTGGCCGACCGAGGCGCGGGAGCGGGTGCGCGCCTGCCTGCGCCTGGTGCGCGCTTACCGGCAGCGCGGCGATATGGACAATGTTCGCTTCTACCTCGGCCGCCTGAAGAAGAGCCTCGCCTTCTATCGCCAAACGATCGCCCGCAGTCGGCAGGAAATGGCAACACAAGAGGGCGGTCTACAGGCGGCACAGTAGACGTCCGAGGCTTGAGGCCTTTCTCAATCGATGCGGATGAAGTCGCGCTTCTTATAGCCGCGGGTGCGGGCGCAAACCTCGACACCATTGCGGTGGCCATCGTCGTTGGTATTGCCCTCGATGCTCTTGAAGCTCTCAGCACCAAAAGCAGTCACAACGCCGGTGTGGGCCCAGTCGGTTGGCGTGTTGCGGCGCAAGAAGATGGCGCCCGGCGGCAGATCGGCATCGTCCCGTGCACGCTCACCGACGAAGCGCCCGGCCTCCTTGGCCTGCGCCGCCAAGCTGTCGCAGGACACCGAGCCGCGGATCGGCATGGGCCGCCCCAAGGTATCGCTCGCCTGGCGCAGCAGGAAGGTGACGAATCCGGCGCACCAGAACTGCATCGCTCCCTCCTTGCCATCCATATAGAGCCGCACCCAAGGCCCGCAGTTGTCGCCACCCACTTCGCGCGGGTGCTCGGCCAGGTGCTGCCTGGCATAGGCGAGCAGCGCGGCATCCAGTGTCGCCGGCGACGGCGTAAGGGGCTGGAGGGCGGCAAGCATCGGGCGGGTCAGCGCCTCAAAGGCCTTGCCGTCGACCGCTTCCCCCGCGCCCAACGCATTCGCTGCGCGGAACTCGCCGACGGCCTCGGCCGTCGCCGGGCCGAAGTCGCCGTCGATGACAATCTGATGCCCGGCGAGGCAGAGCCACTCCTGCACCAGCTTGGCGCGCGCCTTGCTGCCGGGCCCGCCGCTGTCGCGGGCGATGGGGGCGAAGCTGCCTGCTGCAATGGCATCCCGCTCCCGCCGCAACTCCTTTGGCAACCACGTGTCCAACAGGGTCATGGGCTTTCTCCCGCTGTGGATCTCCGCCTTTAGGCTGGCTGGACGCTCGCATCCGAGGCGCCCGACGCCGTGTCCTGGCTTTGCGCGTTGGGGCTCTCTGTGCTTGGGTCCTGAGAGCTTTGCTTTTGCGGGTCTGTTTCCGGTAGCGTAATTGACTCTTTCCCCTCGGCTTGACGACGACCGTTGCCAGCTACCATGAAAGCATCGAGCACGCTGGTCGGCTTTTCTGAATCCTCGACTTTCGAAGGCGCCGTCACCTCCTCCGGTTTGGCTTGTTGCGTCTTGCTGCCGATGCCGACGGCCCGCAGAACCTGGAAGAGCTGCGATAGGCTGGAGAAGACGCGAAACCAGAAGGGCCCGCCGAGCCCCATCAACACGCCGGCCGTGACAGTGAGTGCAAACCAGCGCAGGTGGTCACCGGTGATCTGCTGCGTGCCAACAATTGCTAGGACATCGTCCGGGCTCGCATCCACACACTCCGGATCGCCTTTAGTCTTCTCGATGCAATAGGGAAAGAAAACATGGCCAATGGGCAGGCCCTGACCTTTTAGGGCTGCAAGGCCACTTTCCATCTCAGCGAGCTTTTTTTTGATCTCCTTCGACTGATCGCCAGGCGGCAGCTCCTCCTCATCGATCTGTCGTTGGAACTTCTCAAGCTCGTCCAGTGCCTCGCGATACTGCTCAATCGCTTCGTCACCCTGCTCGATCAGTCCGGTGCGCAGGTCCGGATTCTGCATCAATGTCGTGAACAGCCGGCCCGCGTCGATGTTGGCGCCAAACGCGAGAACGATCCCGACGGCGATAGCAACTTGCTTGGCTTTGGTTCGAAAGATCTCGCTTGCCGCACGACCGAAACGCTCGAAGCTTCGGGTGAAGTCTTTGACGAGCGGCTCGACCGCTTCCGCACCCATTTCCAGCATGGCCTGACCCACATCGGTTCGCCCCAGGCGCTCGGCGAAAGCAACGATGGAGAGAGCATCGACCCGCTTGCTGGCGGGTGCAGGCAATTGGCCTTCCTTCTCGATCACCGGAAGTGCAGCAGGATTCAACGTCATGGCATCGACGAAGCGCTTTCGCGCGTTGGCCATGTCGACTGTTACGTGCGTCTGTTTGAGCTCTTCCTTAACGCGTGGCCAGATCACCTGCTCGAACAAGGAGCTCATCGTTTCCTTCAGAGTCTCCTCGCGCAAATGGAAAAGCCGCAGCAACGCCTCGACGATACCGGTAACGATCGTGGACAGCAGAACCATGACGACGGTAAAAGCCAATGCTGATTCAAGCAATTGCACGACGCACCCCCTTCCCTACCACATCTTCTGTCACGCCTCCCGTCATGCGTCTGCGGCTCAGCCGCCCGGCTTCTTGATGAGATAGCGGCGCACGTGAGCTAGTTGCTCGCGGTCGGGCACCTCCTCCGGTCGGCGGCCGGCCAGCACGAAGCGAACGTCAGCGATCACTTCTGGGCGTAGGCGGTAGTATTGATGGTTGGCGTGGGCGATGTTCGTCCGGTCCACGTGGCGGCAGTCGATGGCCACCACTTTCTCGTCGGTGCGGTCCATATCCGATGGGCCGTTGTGGCCCAGACGATCCGGGTTCAGCTTCGTAACATCGCTGATCACCAAAGCCTGGTCGTCCTTGCTGTGGTAAACCTGCACGGCGTTGCCCAGGCGTGGCAGAAGCCCCAGCTTCAAGCCGTCTTGCAGGGCATCCTCGTCCTCGTCGGCCGCCATAAGAAAGACGTTGTCGAAGACTGCCGGCAGGCGGTCAGCACCGCGCTGCTCAACGATGGCCTGCACCGCGTTGCGCAGAGCCCAGTTGCCCATGGAGTGGGCGACGAGATGCAGGCGGTTGGGGCAAGGCGCGTGTAACGCCTCTGCGGCCCTGTCCTTTTGTTCCCTAGCCACACGGTGGGCCAGCCCTTCCTTTAGGAAGAAGTCGCAGAGGCGGAAGAAGAAGCGCGCAATAGCCTGCCCCGACTTGGCCGCGTCCTGCCGGTCGCTGATGTAGGAGACGAAGGGCGCCATGCGGCCGTTGGCCGGCCAGGAGAAGGCAACCACCAGCGGCTGACGCGTCTTCCCATCCTTGCAGAGTACCTGGTACTTCTCGGTCAGCTCGGCGGCCCGTTCCAATGCGGCGGAGAACTCCGAGGCGTAGCCGTGAATGAGGACGATGAGATCTCGCCCCTCGGCATGCATACGTGCCTTTAGGTCTTTGAAGAGCTTGGCCGACCCAAGCGTGGCACTGCTGTCATCGCGATCGTCTGCCACCGTTTCTTGGAAGGTCTCGACCGTCTCCGCCACATAGGTCGTCTTTTCGCCGGCACCTTTGGCCGTCACGAATGCCCGACCCACGCGGTAGGACTCCGAGCCGTCGGCGTGAAACCGCTCCCCGTACCAGGGCGCTTTGTCGTCGCTTTCGCTCTTGTTGCGGTTGGTGGCGAAGTAGACCTCTACCTTGCGCTTGCCGCTTGCCGATCTTTTTCCACGCGATTTGCTGCCGTTTGCCATGTCTCATTTCCCCTCTTTGACGCCCTTACGTTACCAGCGGCCTATGCACCGCCACCGTTTGCCACTCGACCGCGCTTGGGCTTGAAGGCCGCTTGGACCAGCTCCCCATAGCGTTGGGAGCCCATGCGCATGAAGCCCACGTTGATCGCGCGCAACTTGTCGTCGAGCAGGTCCAGAAGCTGCGCTGTCACCTGCGGTTGGCGGGCGACGGCGGCATCTTCGTCTTCGAGTACGCCGAAGATCTCCTGTCGCACGGCACCCCACCTTTCGTACCAGCCGCTCACCGTCTCCTGGTCGCTGCGCGGGAAGCACTGGATGAGCGACTCGGGGTCGAGCAGGCCGTGCTGCGCTGCCTCGCTCTCGATGGCCGAGATCTGACTCTTGATGTTGGCGCAGAGGATGCGGAAGTCCTCGTCGTCCAGCTCGCCTTTGAGCTGCTCGACGCGGCGATCGATAAACTCGAAGCGGAAGCGCGAGCCAAGGATGAGACCAGCCAAGAGGATGCCCTGCTCCTCATGCTGGGAGAAGTCGGCCGGCGGCTGCTCGACCAGCAGCACATAGAACGTCCGCTTGCCGCTGAGATAGTACTCTTGCCGGGTCAGAAGCGGCCGGTAGAAGCGGCGGTTGGAAACGGAATAGAACGTCGCCATCACCGGGTCCGGTCGGCGACCGTCGGCAGCGAGCAGCAAGGCCTCCTCAAGCTGCTCGAGCCAGAGCAGCGACTGGCCTTGAGCCTCATCGGATAGGTTTCGGCGAAACTCCTCCCACGGCAAGTCCCCCGTGTTTGCCAAGCGAAAGATGGCCTGGGCGATGGGCCCCAGGAACACGCTGGCGAGCGCCATGCTGGTGCCACGCGCGATCATACCGTTGCCGTTGTCCGTCAAGCGCTCGGGGCGGAAGGTGATTTCGATGCGCGCAGGATAGTAGGTCGAGTGGGTGACGCTGTCCTGCCGGTTCTTGACGAAGGACTCCGAGATGGCGTGTGCCGCCTCCACCAGGCGCGGCTCGTATCGGCGGATGTCAGTGGTCAGGGGCGCGTCCGTGGGGTACTGGATGAAGTCACGCAAGAAGCGGAAGATCGCCGACTCTTCGTAGAAGCGCTCTTTCTTGAGCTCTGTCACCTCTTCATCGTCTCCCTGCTCGCGCTGGAACAGAGAGATGCGATTGGCCTGATACTCGCTGAGCGGCTTGGGCCGCGCATCGGTGTCGTGCAGGCAGCAAAGCCGCTGGTCACCACCGGACTGTCCGGCGTGCAGCGCTTCGAAGGTGGTGGCCTCATAGATCGGCCACTGCCAATCCATCTCCGGGTCGGTATAGATCAAGATGAACCAGGAGGCGGCCTTCAACTCCTCCATCAACTGCTGCTTCCAGCGGCCGCCGCGGCGCAGGTCGTCGTAGGCCGCAAACACGTCGATGCGGTCGTCGAGGGACTCCAGCTCTTGCTTGACCGCACGAGCGATTTTCTCATCGGTCGAGCGATAGCTCAGGAAGACTCGCGTGCGCTGGCGCAGCCCCGGCTGTTGGGCCGCCCCGTCGTTGGTTGGCGCTACGCAATCGCCCTCTGCGGCGACCGTATCGACGCCGCCGACCTCCGGCGATGTCGGTGGCGGCATTTGCGGGGGAAGCGTTTGTGGAGGCGGCGGATCGAGCTCTCCGCTGTTGTCGATCAGCCATTGGTCGAGCGCAGTGATGTCCTGGGTGATTGCCTTGAAAGAAAGCTGGAGGCGCGGCCGCTCGGCCGCATCGAGCGCCTCGCAGACGGTCTTCACCTGCTCACGCCACTCCCGCCATTTGCGCTGACGCTCGTTCGGCCGCCGGGTGCGCAGGATATCGCGGCCCTCGCGCACCAGAACCATGACCTCGTCCAACTCGCCCATCGCCCACCTCCGATCAGGCTCTCTCACGACCACCCTTCGCAGCCGCCGACCGTCGGCTGCGCACGCTCGACACTAGACAGCCACCGGCAGTTCCGGACCGATGATGAAGTTGTGGCTTTGCACCCTGTTGCTCAGCCATCCCGAAAGCACAGGGTGCAGCACGAAAAGGTGGCCGTTGCGGATCTTGTATTTCTCCGGGTACTCCAGGCCTTGGCTCGGCGGCAGGAAGTGCTGCTCGTAGGCAACGCCGTCGATCTTCTGGCGCACCATGCCGAGGAGGCCGAGGCCGAAGAGGGTCTCGAACGGGTGAGCGAAGTCTGAGTCCGGCGCAATCTCGGCCGGCTCGAAGTTCTCCGACAGATAGCGGTCTGTGATCGCGTCCATGTCCTCTTTCTTGAACAGGCTGCCCGGCAGATAGCCGCTGACGAACTCGCGGATGTTGAAGCGCGGGTCGAGCAGCGGCGTCACCTCGGCGATGTACTGCCGGGCGATGTGCTCAGAGGCGCGGTGCACCGCGTCGCGAAGGCTCTCCTGATCGAAGCCCTGCTCCGGCCGACGCTCCAGCATCACCGTGCCCATGTGGATCATGTCGCGCGGCCGCCCCAGGGTATGGCGGACTATGTAGTCTCGAACATCCTCTTCCACCCCGGCGCGCTCGTGCGGCAGCCTTGCCAAGGGCCCGAAGAAAGCCTCCCACGGATCGCTGTTGCGCTTGCCAGGCTGCATCAAGAGGCTGTCGTCGAGTTGCTCCAGATGGGACTGGAAGATGCGCGCCAGCTCCTCTCGGGTGTAGCTCAGGGTGGTGATGTAGTCGAAGTACTGCAGGCTCAGCTCGTCGGCGAACTGGTTGTAGACGTCCTGCCGGATCGAGGTGAAGACGTGGATATGACGGTAAGCGAAGCCGATCTCCCGCACCGCGCGGAACTGGCCGTACATGCTGTTGTACCAGAGCTCCGGCTCTCGCTCGTAGTAGTCGTCCAGGTTGTCCAGGAAGACGTAGACCGAGACGGGGATAAGCTGGAGGATCCCCTCCAGCTCCATGTTCTCCTGCCCCACTTCCTGCACGGCCTTGTGGCCGCCGGAGTCCAGTCGGTTGCCGAGCTCGGTATAGTAGTAGTAGGGGCCGCGCGGCGCGTGGCCCAGACGGGTCGCGTACTTCTCGATCACCGCTTGAGTTGCGGTCAGCCGGTTCATCTCCGCCTGGGTCATGGCGTGACTTCCGGAAAGCAACGACTGCCGTCCGCTAAGCTCCTCGACCAAGAGGTCGCGCAAGTGGTCGACGATCGAGCGGTAGATCGAGTGCTTCCACACCGTCGCCCAAGCTAGGTGCGCCTTGGCCGGATCCCCGATCATGTAGTTAAAACGCTGGCCCACGTGCTGCGCGGCAACCAGGCGGTCGACCGGGTTGCTGGTGTCCGAGGGGATGCAGAGCGAGTCTCCCTTGGCGCGCTGGTCGATTGCCTTGCGCAGCAGCAGGAGCGACTTGCCGCTGCCCTTGGGGCCGACGACGTAGCGCTTCTCGTTGCCGTCGAGAAAGAGGCGAATATTGTGGTTGGCGACAATCGACCCCAGAGACTCCGGCGTGGCCAGAGCTGCATCCTCGTGACCGAAGCTTCGTTTCATCGCCGACCTCGCACCTCGCGCACTCATCGTCGCTCGCCCGGCATCGCCTATTCAGCGCCCCGCAACGTCACACTACAAGCAGTCGTTGTATCTCCGCGTGCAGGCCGCTTCTCAGGGCCTCCTCCCAGAGCAACCGACCGCGTCTTGCGCTTAGCCCACACCTCACGGTGAGCCACCCCGCCAGGGGCGCCCAGAGGATTGAGCTTCCCACAACGGCGGGGGCATTTTTGTGTCAACTGGACCGGACGTTCCGGTAGCGGACGCCCCGTGGCGGCGCGCTGCACGCTCTGTGCTAGGCTGGCCGGCACGGCTCTTTTGGCAGAAGGTGATGGGTCATGGTCGACGGTCCGGCAGACACAGTGAGCGGCTCCGCGGCGAGCGCCCAAGGGGTCGATGCTGCCAGAGAACGACGGGACGAACGGGCGCGAGCCTACTTCGAGAAGGACCTGAACCGACAGCGGGAGTGGTACAGCCGGAAAGCGTCCAGCTACAAAAGCTATGCCCAGTGGTGCGGTATCGCTGTGATTGCGGCCGGTGCGCTGATCACCTTCTTTGCGGCTGTCGGCCCCGACGACTCGCTCTGGACCAAAGCAATCATCGCCGGCCTTGGCCTTGCCGTCGCGGTGCTGCAGGGCGTGCTGCGCATTTGGCGCTATGAGGAAACCTGGCTGGAGTGCCGCAAAGCCTCCGAGCGTATGAAGCGCGAGCAGCGACTCTACGTGAACGTCGCCGGCGCCTACGCCGAGATCGCCGACGAAGAAGCACGCTTCCGACATTTCGTCGAAGCGGTGGAGCGCATCATCGCCGAAGAGCAGCAGCTCTTCTTCGACCAGGGCCGTGCCGAGACCACTCCACCCACTTCGAGGCAAGCTGCGGCGGCACCAACCGGTACGGCTGCGCAAGCGGGCAGCTGAGGGCCGCCCCCAAGAGGCTCTGGCGCCGGCGTCCCGGTCACCCTTTCGTGCGCCTGCCCGTTGCCACCGCATCGTCTTCGGCCCGCCGGCCGGCACGCTTCGCGCTAAGCTGCGCCGAGCCCAAACCGCCGGCTGAGTCGCAGCCGCTTCACCGCGGTGGCCATATCGGTCGCGAAAGCGCCGATTAGGACGGGCAGCGACAGGGCGGCCGTGTCCCAGCTCGGCGCATCTGCACCGCCGCTCTCCCCAAGAGCGAGCAGCATGGCAAACGCGCCGACGGCAAAACCGGTCGCGAGGCCGCGCAGCAGGACGCGACCGTCCCGAACCTTCCCCAAGGTTCCGTGTGAATTCAGATGGCGAGCCTTAGCCTCGATCAGCTCAAGCGCGATGCGTAGGCTCTGCCCAAGGCTACCTAGGTAGCCACCGAGCAAGATCAGCGTGATCCAGTGGGCAAGCTCCATCACACCCTCCTTCGATCCTTCTGTGCAGTCCTTGGCCAGCCCTTCCCCCAGACTGATGACCTCGAACGGGCACTCCTGAAAAAAAGCGGCTGCGCCGTGCCGGTGGCGCTGGAGGAAACCTCCGGCACGCACGCAGCCAGTTTCAGGGAGGCACCTGTGTAAACTGAGTCTCGAACGGCTGGCCCAGGCCTTGCACGGCCGCGTCGGGTGTGAGGCTGCGGCGAGGCGGCTCGGCGCCCCCATGCGCAGCTGTGGTGCGCATGATCCCCCGGCGCACAAGCGCCTCGCCAGCAGGCCCCTCTGGCACGGCCCCACCCCTGCACAGTCCTATCCCGCGCAATCCCCAAGCGCGTGGACTCCGCGTGCCGCAACGGCCGAACCAACAGGCGGCTTTGCAGCAGTTTCCAGTGGTGTGCCAGAACGTGAAAGGCGGTTGCCATCAGATATTCCCTCGTCTCTTGCGAGACGACCTCCTACTTCAGCACCCGCGCGGCGCGGAGCAGCGCGGGCATGCTGTCGACAATGCGATCGCTGGACGCCATTGCATCACGCGGATGCCATCGTCCGGCGTCGGAGCCGATCTGGTTCCAGTAAGCGGTCTTGTCGTTGATCACGAGCCCGGCCAAGGTCTCGGCCACCAGCCGGCTACCGAGCGGTCCCAGATGCTGACCGTCGGCGCAGATCTCGGCTTCTTTCAAGACGTAGAACCACAACGGAGTCCGCGTCACGAAGCCGCCTTCGCGCACCGCTTCCCCGGTGGGCCCGGAGGTCAGTTCGTCGGCACCCAGGGGTTCGATGGCCGCGCCGGTTCGGGCATAGATCCCAGCAATACAGTCCTGCGCGCTGGGAACGTTGAGGCGGTAGCCACGGCGCAGATTGCGTCGCGCCAAACGACGGAACAGTCTGCCTGCGTCGGCCGGCGCGTTGGGCATGTCGTTAAGCGGCGGCGCCAGCAGGGTGTCGATGCGCCGTGCAGCACGATCACGCAGCACAACGTGGACATCGACCAGCCGTTCCCACTCGGGCGCCCAGTGGCTGGGCAAGCCGGCGTGCGAACCGCCCTCGGCCGCAGGCATCGGTCGCTCGCCGTTGCCCGTGTAGGCGAAGAGGTGTTCCAAGTCTGCGCGGGTATCGCGCAAGCCCTCGCCGTTTGTCGGGCGGCCGAAGTAGCGGTTCCAGTCATAGGATGCCCGCACCATCGAATGACCGAAGCGGAATGCGGCGGCAGAGAACTCGAGCGGCAGCGGCATTTGGCCCGGCGGTAGCGAGTTCGCCACTTTCGCCATCTGATCGCGATAGAACTTCGAATAGAGCGGCGCCCCCTGAGCCAACACATCGGCAACGACCGACTGGTCGCAGACCTTTGGAAGATAGGCATTGAGAACCAGCCACTGGTAGTGCCAGCGAACGAGCTGGCGCGCCCAGCTGTAGACCGCGTCATCGCCTTCGCGGAACGGACCGCCTGCGCTGTTGGCCGAATCAACCACTCGGTTGTGGAAGCGCAGGAAAGCGAGATGCAGCTGCGCCAGGATCAGGTTCTCGTCATTGCGAGGATCGCCGATCATGGCGCGTTGAGCTCGGATGCTGCCGTCCTCATTGACGAAACCTCGCCGAAGAGGCTCGGGTAGCGCTCGGATCTCGGCCTTGCCGAACTGCTGGTTCGGCTCCTCCAACAGGCGGCCGAGACGCAGCAGATCGCCGTGTCCGTCCTCCGGTAGTGGCACCCTGCCACGGCCCGCGTTGACCAAACGGCCGAGCCACATCTTGGCCCGCGCGTCCGGGTCACGCAGCAAGGAGGCGAGTTTTCGGCTAAAGGGTTCTTGGTCCGGACTGTCCCCGTAGAGGCTATCGAGCCTGAGGGCGCCGGCACGCAGATTGAGACGATCGCGGATCACCAGCTCGCGCGGGGCAGGTGCGATGTCGTCGCCATCGATCATCGACAGGCCCGCGTCGCGGTCCGTCCCAGCGCTGATGTCGTGGTCGATGAACTGGCCAAGATAGGTGAAGATCACCGGAATGCGCGAGTCGGGCCGCGCGGCGTCCGGCGGTTCGGCCATAGCATCGCCAAGCGCATCCAGAGCCTTGGTGCTGTTCTTACCCGGAAAGGCCTCAGGCGCGTCACGAAAGTAATAGCCGAAGGCGCCAAAAACCGGTTGCTGCGCTCCGGCCCTTTTACGGCCGTTGCGACCGCGAGCGGCAGTCAGCGTCGTGCCGTCGAGACGCGTCTCTTGATTGGAGTGCGCCACTACACTGTGCCCATGTCCCAATTGAAACAGCATTCTTGCTTTCCTTCGTCCCTTCTGGTGCCCGCTTGCGCTGCTTGGGTCTGCCGAACGACCTCCTGAGCTCAGGCAACCTTTTGCTTCGTTACGGCCATCAGCATGCGGTACCCCCGTCAGCCATACGTGAGCTGCGCAACAAGCCTTCGCGAAAAATCCGTGAATTGAGCCGCTTGGCGGTCCTGCACAGCTTCGAAACAGGGATTTTTGTGCCATCCTTGGAAGAGACGAACGCGAACGCGTGGGCCAAGAACGCTGTCTTTCAACTGAGGGGCTAGGGAGAGAAGCGAGCGATGGACGATCCAGTGGGTGCGGCAGAGTGGGCTGGAGAATGGAGCGAGCTAAAGGACTCCACCGGCTACAGCAGCTACGACAGTTGGGCACTGCTCGACCCGTTGCCCGATCCGACTTTGAAGCCGGTTCCAGGGCAATCCTTGCAGCCGTTTCTGCGCGTCTTTGCCGAATTGCTGCCGACCGACGGCCCCGGCTGCGCGGATGCCACCTACGCCGAGACCATCAAACGCCTGCAGGAGAACCCCGGCGTTCGCTATGACGCGACCGAAGCCAGCCGCATGAAGCAGCTTCTTGCGCAGGAGCGGTCGGGTCCCACCATCGTTCCCGGGGAGGATGACACCGTCGTCCTGATGCTGCAGCGCGCGGACATTGCCAGCCTGGAGCGCGACGAGCTCATCCGCGTCCTGCATATCGGTCCCGCGGTCGCCCTGGCGGACCGCATGGCGGCAGGCAGCCATACGGCCGAGGAAGACGGGAACGTGGCCGCGTTGACCAAGCCAGACGACCGCAGGCCGCTGGTGCTTGTGGGTATTGTCGAAGACACGGTGCCCTTTCTCAACGCCCGCTTCCGCACCCAAGATGGAGGCACCCGCTTCGAACGGATCTGGCTGCAGTCGCGCCGCCAGATTCTTCCGACCCCACGGGATTGCGATGACGAGCGACTGGGCACGGCTGGCCTTACCAAAAAAGGACGTCACGATCCGGAGCTCGGCCTCCAGCTGACCCAGCAGCAGGTCGATGCGATACTGAAGGAAGGTGAGCAAAGACCGCTCGACGAAGCGCTCGTCTACAGCGAGGTCAACGATCGCCTGTTAAGGCCAGGCGAACGGCGCAGCACGAGCTTCAACGTCTCCCATGGTGCTCAGGTTATCGACTTGGCATGCGGCGCCACCCCAGGCGAGATGGACGAAGCGCGAATCCTGGCGGTTCAACTGCCGCCCCATTCCGTCTTGGATACATCCGGCCGCCAGCTCGACCCCTATGTCATCCAGGCGGTGCGCTGGCTCACGCGCCAAGGCGAGTTGGCCCGCCAGCGCTACGGCAAGTCGGTTCCGCTCATCATCAACCTCAGCCTCGGCATATTGGCCGGACCGAAGGATGGCACGGGCTTCATCGAGTCCTGGTTGAAGCGCGAGGTAGCCCGCTATCGCCGCCGCAACAAGGGCGCGGCGATCCGCATCGTCTTGGCGTACGGCAACTCCTACCGCATGCGCCAAGTCGCGCACGGCAAGCTGGCAGAGGGAGAGGAGCTCACGCTGGATTGGCGCCTACCGCCCGACGACCGCACCGATAGCTTCCTCGAGGTGCGGGCCGATGCAGGAGCCTCGGTCGAGGTGCTGCTGCAGCCGCCGGGCGGCGACATGGGTGTATTGACGCTGCCCGAAGAACTCCCGGCCAAAGGCCCCGGCCCGCACGGC
>JANQIA010000115.1 GCA_028282405.1 Rhodovibrionaceae bacterium | reverse complement strand
ACCAGCCAGCCGAAGGGAATGCGCGGCTCGTCGCGCTTGGCCATGACGGCGACGGCCTCCGGGTCCGAGGGCTGAACCTTGGCGATGCGCTCCTCGGCGGTCTCGGCATAGCGCGGGTCGCGCTCGAAGCCGAGCCAGCGGCGGCGCAGGCGTTTGGCCACGGCCCCGGTGGTGCCGCTGCCGAGGAAGGGGTCGACCACGAGATCGCCGGGCTTGCTGGACGCGAGGATGACCCGGTGGAGCAGCGCTTCCGGCTTCTGCGTCGAGTGCAGCTTCTGCCCCTCGTCATCGCGCAGCCGTTCCGCGCCGCCGCAAATCGGGATGAACCAGTCGCTGCGCATTTGCAGATCGTCGTTCAGCGCCTTCATGGACTGGTAGTTGAAGGTGTAGCGCGCGTCCTTGTCCTTGGCCGCCCACAGCAGGGTCTCGTGCGCGTTGGTGAAGCGCCGGCCGCGGAAGTTCGGCATGGGGTTGGTCTTGCGCCAGATGATGTCGTTCAAGATCCAGAAGCCGAGGTCCTGCAGGATGGCGCCGACCCGGTAGATGTTGTGATAGCTGCCGATCACCCAGAGGCTGCCGTCGTCCCCCAGGGCGTGGCGGGCGGCCGCCAGCCAGTCGCGAGTAAAGGCATCGTAGGCCTGCTGATCGTCGAAGCGATCCCAGGCGTCCTCGACACCGTCGACCCGGCTGTTGTTCGGCCGATAGAGATTACCGCCCAACTGGAGATTGTAGGGCGGGTCGGCGAAAATCAGGTCGGCGCAGCCTTCGGGCAAATCGCCCAGGAGCTCCACGCAGTCGCCCACGCGGACCCGGTCACTCTCCGGTTTCTTTCCCCTCTCGGAAGCCATAGCGCGGCATCCTGAGTCAGAGGCGACTCGGCGTCAAGCGGTTTCGCTGGCGGATTCGTTTATTCCAATCAGCGCGTTGACCCGACAAGCTGAGAGATCGGGCGAAAAGAACGGCGATGTTCTGCGCAGGGGCCGAGCCTTTCGAGGGCCTGGCGATGCTCCGCCGTGCCGTAACCCTGGTTGCGCTCCCAGCCGTAACCGGGGTGCCGCGCGGCCAGCGTCGCCATCTCGCGGTCCCGCGTCACCTTGGCGACGATGGAGGCCGCGGCGATGGAGAGCGAGCGGCCGTCGCCCTTGATCACCGTCTCGACCGGGCAGTCGAGCCCCGGGTCCTGGCGGCCGTCGACCAGGGCCGCCGCGGGCATGGCGTCCAGCGCGGCAACCGCGCGCCGCATGGCGAGCAGGCTCGCCTGCAGGATGTTGAGGCTGTCGATCTCCTCGACGCCGGCCCGGCCGATACCGATGCCGACGCCGACCTCGGCACAGCTTTGCAGCGCCTCGAACAGCGCATCGCGGCGCGCCGGCGTCAGCTTCTTGGAATCGTCCAGGCCAGTCAGGAGCTCGGCCGGAAGCCTCTCCATGGGCAGGCAGACCGCCGCCGCAACCACCGGCCCGGCCCAGGGGCCGCGTCCCGCTTCGTCGATACCGGCAATGCGCGCCGCGCCGCGCCGGACCCATTGCCGCTCCAATGTGAAATCGGGCATGGAACGCGTTAGGTTCTCCATCATGATAGCGTGCCGGGACGAGCAGAACGGCCCGGCGCGAGTCCCGTCAAACGAGGCAGCCATGGACGCAAGGCCCGGAGACAGCAGCGTTGCAGCGGAGACGCCAGAGACGCCATCGGCGCTGGCCAGGCGGCTGGTCGAGATGTCGCTGGAGGGTGCCACGGAGACGGACCTGTTCGTCACGCTTTGCGAGCGCCTCAGCGCGCTTGGCGTGCCGATCGATCGCGCCACCATCGGCCTCGACACCCTGCACCCCATCCTGCTCGGCCAGCGCCTGATCTGGACGCCGGAGGAGGCGCTGTTTCAGGAGACCTACGACCGGGCCTACGTCGAGCAGTCCGAGCAGGTCTGGGCGGAAAGCCCCTTTTACTATCTGGAAAGCCGCGGCGAGCGGAAGCTGCGACAGCGCCTGGACGAAGAGAACCCGCAACCCGCCTTCTCCGTCTACGACGATCTCCGCGCGGAAGGCCATCGCGACTATCTCGTCCTGCTGCGATCACTCGACAAGGACAGCCGCTTCGGCGAGATCGACTGCGTCTACAGCTCTTGGGCAAGCCGCGCGCCGGAGGGCTTCTCGGACGCCCACATCGCCCTGATCGAGGAGGTCTTTCCCGCCTTCGGCCTGGCGCTCAAGCAGCACATCACGGCGGACATCGCCCAGACGCTGGTGGAGACCTACCTCGGCCGCGACGCCGGGCGCCGGGTGCTCGGCGGCCGCATCGAACGCGGCGTGTCCGAATCCATTCGTGCGGTGCTGTGGCTCAGCGACCTGGAGGGCTCGACGAAGATCGTCGACACCCTGCCGCCCGACGAGCTGATGATCTTCATCAACGACTATGCCGAGTGCATCGTCGAGTCCGTCCACGAGCAGGAGGGGCAGGTGCTGAAGTTCATGGGCGACGGCATCCTCGCCTTCTTCCCGGTCGGCCAAGGCAGCGCGGAGGAGCTGGCGGCGGCCTGCGCCCGCGCGGTCGAGGCCAGCGAGGCGGCCTTTCGGCGTATCGAGGCGCTCAATCACCGGCGCCAGGCCGCGGCGCTGCCGACGACCCGGTGCGGCGTGGCGCTGCACTTCGGCGAGGTGCTCTACGGCAACATCGGCAGCCGCGACCGCCTGGACTTCACCGTGATCGGGCCTTCGGTCAACGAGCTGAGCCGCATGGAAGCGCTGGC
>JANQIA010000484.1 GCA_028282405.1 Rhodovibrionaceae bacterium | reverse complement strand
GTCGATCGCAGCCACATGCAGGTCAGCGAAGAGATCGCGATCCAGATCCAGAGCATGCATAAGTGGTTCGGTGAATTCCATGTGCTGAAAGACATCAACCTGACGGTCAACCGCGGCGAGCGCATCGTCATCTGCGGGCCTTCGGGCTCCGGCAAGTCAACGCTGATCCGCTGCATCAACCGCCTCGAGGAGCATCAGCGGGGCGAGATCGTCGTCAACGACGTCGAGCTTACCGACGACCTCAAGAACATCGCCGAGGTGCGCAGCGAGGTCGGCATGGTCTTCCAGCACTTCAACCTCTTTCCCCATCTGACGGTGTTGGAGAACTGCACGCTGGCGCCGATCTGGGTGCGCAAGATGCCGAAGGCCGAAGCCGAAGACGTGGCCATGAAGTACCTGGAGCGGGTGAAGATCCCCGAGCAGGCGCTGAAATACCCGGGCCAGCTTTCCGGCGGCCAGCAGCAGCGGGTGGCGATCGCGCGTTCGCTTTGCATGAGCCCACGTATCATGCTGTTCGACGAGCCGACCTCGGCCCTCGATCCGGAGATGATCGCGGAGGTGTTGGACGTGATGGTCGGCTTGGCAGAGAGCGGCATGACCATGATCTGCGTCACCCACGAGATGGGCTTTGCTCGCAAGGTGGCCAACCGCGTCATCTTCATGGACGAAGGCGAGATCATCGAGCAGAACGTGCCGGAAGAGTTCTTCACCAATCCCAAGTCGGATCGCACCAAGCTCTTCCTCAGCCAAATCCTGCACCACTAGGCGGCACAACGAACGAAACGTTAGGAGGAGGCCGGCAACCATGGCGCATACCATGGGGCCGGCCTCTTTCTTTGCCGTCGCAATGCTTGCTGCCGGTCTGTTGCTGGCAGCCATGCCACGCGCTGCAGCCGACCGCTTGGACAGCATCCTGGCGCGCGGCACGCTGATCTGCGGCTTGGTGGAGAGCGGACCGGGACTCGCCGAGCAGTCTGGGGAGAGCGACGTCTGGCGCGGCTTCGACATCGACGCCTGCGCCGCCATGGCTGCAGCCTTGGTTGGGGATGCGAGAGCTTTCGAGATTGTCGCGCTCGAGCCCAACGCGGCCACCTCCGCCTTGGCTGAGGGCCAGGTCGACCTTTTGGTCCGTGCCGTCCCGCGAAGCCTCAGGCAGCGCTTGCAGGCGGAGCTGTTGTTTACCGGCCAGGGCCTGATGGTCCGCCGCGGCAGCGGCCCGCGCAACCTCGCCGGCTTAGGCGGGCAGGCGGTCTGCGTCCAGAATGGGGAGACACGGCAGCGCCTTACTGCCTATCTCGCCCGCAGCGAGCCGCCGGCCCAGGTCTTCGGTTTTCCCAGCCTGAAGCAAGCCGCCCTCAGCTTTATCGGCGGGGCCTGCGCAGCCGTGTCGGGCTCGCGCATCGAGCTGGCCCTAATCAGGCGAGAACTGGAGCAGACTCCGCGATCCTTCGAGCTCATCGGAGAGCTGATGGACCTGGCGCCCAGCGGCCCCATCGTGGCGCCGGGCGAAGAACGCTTAGGTCAGGCGGTACGTTGGATCGTCTTTGCTCTCTTGGAGGCCGAACGCTTGGGCGTGACCCGCCGCAGCTTGGCGAACGAGGATGTCGCGCAGCAAGAGACTCCGGCCGTGGCCCGCTTGTTGGGCGCCAGCGGCCATCTCGATGCCCTCGGACTCCCCCAAGGCTGGAGCCGCCGTGCCATCGCGGCCGTTGGCAACTACAAGGAAGTCTACGATCGCCACCTGGGCGCCTTGTCGCCCCTGCGCCTCGAGCGTGGCCCTAACGCCCTGCAAGACGATGGCGGCCTGTTGCTCTTACCGTCGATGCAGTAGCGGGTTAGACCCGTAGCCCTTCTCTAAGATGCCGTGTCGTTAGCGGAGTCACTCCGGCGCTTGAGTTCGCGTGCTTGGAGCGACACCCACCAGACACTGGCCACGCCAATGAAGAAGACACCCAAGGAGGCCAGGAAAAAGCAAATGAACAAGCCTGGGGACATGCCCATAGTGTGTTCCCTAACAGGACTAAGGTGCGGAAGGGCTGCAGTCTGTCGTGTAAAGGCCTGCTTCGCTCTGACCTCGATCAGATGGCGAGATGTTGGCAGGCATCTTGGTTGAACTAACGCTTCCCGGCGTCTGGCGGGAGAAGGCCGGTGAGCCGAGGGTCGTCGATTTCGATCTCCTTGCGCTCGTAGGGCACGAAGCCGAAACGCTGGTAGAGCGGTAGCGCACTGTGATGATCGAGGGTGCAGGTGTTGACCGTCAGGCGTTCCGTGTCGTCGGTCCAGGCCAAATCTATGGCCGAGGCGAGAAGATATTGCCCAAGGCCGCGGCCGATGAAGTCCGGGATAAGGCCGAACAAGGCCAGGTCGACATCGGGCCGGTCGCGACGATCGATTTCCACGAAGCCCGCGGGCACGCCCTCGACGTAGAGCACGTAGAGTTCCACCGCGTCGTCGTGGAGGATGGCGGCCAGGGCCTCGTCGCTCATGGCGCGACGCTCGTACCAGATCCACGGCTCACCCACCGTGTTGTAGAGATAGCGGTAGAAGGAGATCGTCGGACGGTGGGCCCTGATAAGCGCCGTGGCCGAGCCTATCGGCGGATGGATGTGCGCCAGGCCGGGCCGTTCAAGCATCTCGAGGTAGGTGATGGTGACGGCAAGCTTGCCCGCCTCCTGCCGTTCTGCGCCATCGTCGTGATCCTTTGGTGCTGTGCCGCGGTCGATGAGCCAACGCTGGCGCAGGACGCAGGGATTGAGCTCATAGCCGATGGCTTCGTAGAAGCCCAACGCCGCCAGGTTGGTCTGACGGATCATGAGCTGCACCTTGGGGATGCTCTGCTCCCTGAGCCAGGCTTCGCTGGCCTCCACCAGCGCTCGGGCGATACCTTGCCCGCGCGCGGCCGGCTCCGTCGCAAGATAGTACAACCAGCCGCGATGCCCGTCATGGCCGACGCAGATTGAGCCGCTGAGCTGCCCGTTGCTGAGGGCAACTAGGACCGTGCTGTTGTCCTTGGCGAGAAAGAGGTCGAGGTCGCTGTCCGGATTGTTGTACCAGCGCGTCAGGCCGCAGTCGCGCCACAGGGCGATCACGGCCTCGCGGTGCTCCGGGGCAAAGGGGGTAATCTGCGCGTCCATGGCGGTTTAAAGCCAGCTCACTCCGAGCCTGTGGCGATCGGCGTATCGCCGGGTCGGCCCCAGTCGGCCCAGGAGCCGTCATAGAGTGCGTGGTCGCGGTGGCCGGTCATCTCGAGCGCCAGGCTGAGAATGGCCGCCGTGACGCCGGAGCCGCAGGTCGTCACCACCGGCTTGCCGTAGTCGACCCCGGCCTCCGTCAACTTGGCTTTGAGCTGGTCCCGGGGCAGCAGGGTGCCGTCCTCCGGATCGAGCAGGCTGCCATAGGGCAGGCTGCGGCTGCCTGGAATATGGCCGGAGCGCAGGCCCTCGCGAGGTTCCTCGCCCTCGCCGCGGAAACGCTCGCCGGAGCGGGCGTCGAGCACGAGCTCGCGCCCGTTGGTCAGATTGCGCTGCATTTGCGCGCGGTCGCGCACGACAAGGTCGTTGAGGCGGGCGGTGAAGTGCCGCTCACGCGGCAGGCCTGGGTGATCGTCGAGCGGACGGCCCTCGGCTTTCCACTTGGGCAGCCCACCGTCCAGCACCGCTACGTCCTTGTGACCGAAGGCACGGAAGGTCCACCAGACGCGCGGGGCCGAGAACATCCCCTGGCGGTCGTAGACAACGATCCTGTTGCCGTCGCCAAGGCCCAGCTTGCGCACCCGGCTGGAAAACTTCACCGGGTCCGGCAGCATATGCGGCAGGTCGGAGCTTTCGTCGGCGATGTCGTCGATGTCGAAGAAGACGGCGCCCGGTATGTGTTCCTGGGCGAACTCGGCTTTGGCGTCGCGTGGGTCGCCGGGCAGGTAGTAGGTCGCATCGACCACGCGCACGTCGGGCGCCGACAGATGCTTGGCCAGCCACTCGGTCGACACCAGGCCGCTGTTGTCCTCCACTGCTCGTCCTCCGCTCTTCTCGGCTCGGGGGTAAACTTGGGGGAAATGCCCGCAGGCAGCAAGATGGTTGCCTTGGAATAGCCGAAGCCGGCCAGGCTGTCAGGAGGCGAAACGCAGGTTGATACGCCGGTTCTGCCGGCCCTTGCTCTCGATCTTGCCGACCTCGATGGCGCCGATCTCGCCGGTCTCGCGTACGTGCGTGCCGCCGCAGGGCTGCAGATCGACACCGGCGATGTTCAGAAGACGCACCTTGCCGCCGCCCATGGGCGGCTTGACCGACATGGTGCGGACCAGGTCCGGCTTGGCCTGCAGCTCCTCGTCGGTGATCCACTGAGGTGTCACCGGATGGTTCTCGGCGATCAGGCGGTTGATCTCCTGGGCCAGCTGCTCCTTGTCGGGCTTCTCGTCCATGTTGAAGTCGAGGCGGCCCTTGCCGTCGCTGATCTGCCCGCCGGTCACATCGCCTTCGACCACGGCGCAAAGCAGATGCAGGCAGGTGTGCATGCGCATCA
>JANQIA010000520.1 GCA_028282405.1 Rhodovibrionaceae bacterium | reverse complement strand
CTCGCCCATGGCGATGACGACCAGCGGCACGGTCAGCGCTGCCGCAACGGCAAAGCGCCGTCGGAAGTCGATCAGCTCGGGATTGGGCGGCGCCTCGGCGGTGAAGGCCACCGGCTCCAGCGCCATGCCGCACATGGGACAGGCAGCCGGAACCTCGCTGTGCACGCCGGGGCACATGGGGCAGAAATAGCCACTCTCAGGCGGAGTCACGGCCGCTTTGCCCGCCGAACCACAGCCGCTGCTGGGGCAGCAGGGCTTTTCGACCGCTGCCGCCTCGCCGTCTCTATCCGAGTGCCTCAGCGCTTCGAGACCGCTCTCGCTCCGCATTTGCCCATTCCTCCTAAGTCAGAAGATGGGCCTTCCAGTCACTGGAGGGTCAAGCCCTGCATAGGGACGCGGGAAAAGGCGTCAACGCCAGATGCTCTTGCCGCTGCCGGGCAAGCCAAGCTCCGGCCAGAGGCGGTCGACCTTATCGATCACCTCCTGGTCCATGCGAATGACCTCGCCCCACTCGCGCTTGGTCTCGGGCGGCCACTTGTCGGTGGCGTCCAGCGCAATCTTGGAGCCGAGGCCGCTCTCCGGGCTGGCGAAGTCGAGATAGTCGATCGGTGTGTTCTCGATCACCGTGATGTCGCGCGCCGGGTCCATCTTGGTGGAGATGGCCCACATGACGTCCTTCCAGTCGCGGGCATTCACCGTGTCGTCCACCACGATCAGCCACTTGGTGTACATGAACTGGCGGAGGTAGCTCCAGGCGCCCATCATCACCCGCTTGGCGTGGCCGGGATAGGCCTTCTTCATGGAGATGACGGCGATACGGTAGCTGCAG
Organism: Rhodovibrionaceae bacterium; assembly: GCA_028282405.1. Taxonomy (GTDB): domain Bacteria; phylum Pseudomonadota; class Alphaproteobacteria; order Kiloniellales; family DSM-21159; genus JANQMX01. Next base: position 2,045 of record JANQIA010000520.1, on the reverse strand, counting down.
CCTTCCGGTGGCAGCCAGAAATCGGTGATCTCAGGGAACTGCTGACGCAGCAGCGGGATGAAGACCTCGTTGAGCGATTCGCCCAGCACCGAGGGCTCGTCCGGCGGGCGGCCGGTGAAGGTGGAGAGGTAGATCGGTTTCTCGCGCCAGGTGATGGCGGTGACCTTGAAGACGGGGAAGGGTTCGACGGCGTTGTAGTAGCCCGTGTGGTCGCCGTAAGGCCCTTCGTCGCCGTAGTCCTCCAGGCTGACGTGACCCTCCAGCACGATCTCCGCCTCGGCCGGCACCTTGAGCGGCACGGTCTTGCAGTCGACCAGCTCGACCTTCTGGCCACGCAGCAGGCCGGCGAAGTGGTATTCGCTCAGCGTGTCGGGCACCGGCGTGACGGCGGCAAGGATGGTGCCCGGGTCGGCGCCGAGCACGGCGGCGGCCGGCAGGGGCTCGCGCTTCTCCTGCTTCCAGCGCCGGTGATGCTGCGCCCCGCCGCGGTGCTTCAGCCAGCGCATCAGGGTACGGTCCTTGCCGATCTTCTGCATGCGGTAGATGCCGAGATTGAAGGCATCCGCCTTGTTGCCCTTGGGGTTGGGGCCCTGCGTGACGATCAGCGGCCAGGTGATCAGCGGCGCCGGCTCGCCGGGCCAGCAGGTCTGGATGGGCAAGGCATCGAGATCGATGTCGTCGCCCTGCAGCACGACCTCCTGCACCGGCGCGCGGCCGACGGTCTTGGGCTTCATGGCCATGACGGTCTTCAAGAGCGGCAGCATGTCGACCGCCTCGCGCAGGCCGCCCGGCGGCTCCGGCTGGCGCAGGAAAGCCAGGGTCTCGCCGACCTCGCGGAGCTGATGCGGCTCCCGATCCATGCCCCAGGCGACCCGCTCCACCGTGCCGAAGAGATTGGCCAGCACCGGCATCTCGGACCTCTGCCCGCGGTCGTCGATGACGTTCTCGAAGATCACCGCCGGGCCGCCCTCGGCCAAGAGTCGCGTTTGAATCTCGGTGATCTCCAGGACGGTGGAGACCGGTGCGGTGACGCGGCGCAGGCGGTCGCGGCTTTCCAGGAGGGCGATGAAGTCGCGCAGGGAGCGGTAGGGCATGGCCGTGATCTAGCGCGCTAAAGACGGGTCGGTTAGGCCTCTTGGGCCGAATCCGACCCGGCGACCGGTTCGACCCGCAGCGCCGTGCCCTCCACCGCGGTGACCGTCACCTTGGCGCCGGCCGGCAGGTCCTTGCTGCAGAGCGCGCGCCAGCGCGTATCGCCCAGGCGCAGCACGCCGACGCCGTCGACGACGGGCTCGGCGAGATGCACGCTCTGCCCGACATAGGAGGTGCCGCGCTGGTTGAGGCTCGGCGCATCGGTCGGCTGCTCCGGCTGCCGGCGGCTGATGAAGTACCAGGCGGCGACCGAGGCCACGGACAGCACGGCGAAGGCGACGAACTGCCCTTGCCAGGCCAGCTCCGGGAAGAGCAGCAGCACCACGCCGACCACGGCGGCTGCCAATGCGAGCCAGAGAAAGAAGAAGCCTGGCGCAATGATCTCGACGACACCGAGCAGAGCAGCGAAGACCCACCAGTACCAGAACTCGATTTGGCCGAACTCGCTCATGTCCGCCGCACCAGCGTTCCGATGCCCTTGTCGGTGAAGATCTCCAGCAGCAGGGCATGGGGCACCCGACCGTCCAGGATGACCGCCGCGTCAACGCCGTCTCCGACCGCCGACAGACAGGTCTCAAGCTTCGGGATCATGCCGCCGGAGATGGTGCCGTCCTTCATCAGGCCGCGAACATCCTCGACGTTGAGGTCGGTCAGCAGCTCGCCCTCTTTGTCGAGCACGCCAATGACATCGGTCAGCAGCAAGAGGCGCGCGGCGCCGACGGCGCTTGCCACCGCGCCGGCCACGGTATCGGCGTTGATGTTGTAGGTCTCGCCGCTCGGTCCGACGCCAATCGGTGCGATGACCGGGATCATGCCCGCCTGCTCCAACGAGGCGAGGATCTGCGGGTTGATGTAGCGCGGTTCACCAACGAAGCCGAGGTCGAGAATCTTCT
>JANQIA010000481.1 GCA_028282405.1 Rhodovibrionaceae bacterium | reverse complement strand
GCCCAGAGCATCGCCTCGCCCTTGGAGACCATCCGGCGCAGCAAGTTCGCCAAGGACATGGAGCGCCTCAAGGAGATCATCGCCGAGCGCAAGGTGGGCGCGCTGGTGCTCGGCCTGCCGATCAACATGGACGGCAGCGAAGGCCCGCGCTGCCAGTCGGTGCGCCAGTTCGCCCGCAACCTCGGGGCCTTGGCCGGCATCGATCTTCCGATCGCGTTCTGGGACGAGCGCCTCTCGACCCGGGCGGTCGAGCGCTTCCTGATCGACGAGCAGAACATGACGCGTATGCGTCGCGCGGAAGTCATCGACAAACTGGCCGCTGCCTATATCCTGCAGGGCGCGCTCGACGCCAGGCAGCGTCAGGCCTGAGCCGAAACAAGAACTCAGCCGAACAAGGGGCCAGCCCATGCGTCTCCTCGTGTTTCAACACCATCCGCTGGAGCATCCCGGCGTCATCCGCGACTTCATGGCCGACGACGGCGTCGCCTGGGACGCGGTCGAGCTGGACGAAGGCGAGGCCATCCCTTCCCTCGAAGGCTACGACGCCCTGGTCGCCATGGGCGGCCCGATGGACACCTGGATGGAGGAGGAGCACCCCTGGCTGAAGGACGAGAAAGCCGCCATCCGCGAAGCCATCGTCGAGCGCGGCCTACCCTTTCTCGGCATCTGCCTCGGCCATCAACTGCTGGCCGACGCGCTGGGCGGCAAGGTCGGCCCCTCGACGCCCGAGGTCGGTGTGCTGGACATCGAGCTGACGGACGCGGGCCGAAACGATCCCCTCACCTCCGGCAACGCCCCACGCTTCAAGGCCTTGCAGTGGCATAGCGCGGCCGTGTTGGAGACGCCGGCCGACACCCAAGTCCTGGCCAGTTCCCCCGTCTGCCCCAACCAAGCCATCAAGGTCGGCGAGCTGGCCTACGGCTTTCAGTACCATGTCGAGGTCACGCCGCAGACGGTCGACGACTGGGCGACGGTGCCGGAGTACATCGAGGCGCTGAAAAAGACGATCGGCGAGGAGGCTTTGCCGACCTTCAGGGACGACGTCGCCATCAACATGACCAGCTTCAACGCCGATGCCCACCGGCTCTACAAGGGCTTCATGGCGCTGGTCGCCGAGAAGAGCCGGAGCCCCGTTCCGGCTGCCTAACCCTGCTCAACAACACGCGATACTCTCTTTTCATTCATGACCGATTCCGACCGCACAGGTCCGCTGAAAGGCCTCCGGGTCTTCGACCTCACCCGCATTCTCGCCGGCCCGACCTGCACCCAGCTCCTCGGAGACCTCGGCGCCGAGATCATCAAGATCGAGCGCCCTGGCCACGGCGACGACACCCGCAAGTGGGGACCGCCCTTCCTCAAGGACGAACACGGCGAGGACAGCGACACGGCCGCCTATTACCTCTCGGCCAACCGCAACAAGCGCTCCCTGACCCTCGATATCGCCACAGCGGAGGGCCAGGCCCTGGCCAAGCGGCTGGTCGCCCACTGCGACGTGCTGGTGGAGAACTTCAAGGTCGGCGGGCTGGCCAAGTTCGGCCTCGACTACGCCTCGGTCGCCGAGATCAAGCCCGACATCGTCTACTGCTCGATCACCGGCTTCGGGCAGACGGGCCCCTATGCGCCGCGCGCGGGCTACGACTATCTCGCCCAGGGCATGGGCGGCATCATGTCCCTGACCGGCGAGCCCGAGGGCGACCCCATGAAAGTCGGGGTCGGCATCGCCGACGTGGTCTGCGGCCTCTTCGCAGGCAACGCCATCCAGGCGGCCCTGCGCCACCGGGACCTGACCGGCGAAGGCCAGCACATCGACCTTGCCCTGCTCGACACCCAGATCGCCTGGCTGGTGAACGAGGGCATGAATTACCTGGTGAGCGGCCAGGTGCCGCGACGCCAGGGCAACGAGCACCCCAACATCGTGCCCTACAAGGTCCTGCCCTGCGCGGACGGCTATTTCATACTCGCGGTCGGCAACGACGCCCAGTTCCAGCGTTTTTGCGAATTCGCCGGCGCGCCGGAGTTGGCCGAGGACGAGCGCTTCAAAACCAACTCGAACCGGGTGCGCAACCGCGAAGAGCTCTACGCCCTGCTGCCGGAGGTGACCGCGCGGAAGCCGCTCGACACCTGGCTCGAGGGCCTGGCCGAGATCGGCGTGCCCTCGGGGCCGGTCAACGATCTCGCGCGCGTCTTCGAGGACCCGCACGTCTTGCATCGCGGCATGCGCATCACGATGCCCTATCCCGGCAGCGAGACCGGAGAGCTCGATATGATGGGCAATCCCATCAAGTTCTCGCGCACCCCCGTCGACTACAAGCGGCCGCCGCCCAAGGCCGGCGAGCACACCGATGAGGTGCTGACCGAGATGCTCGACCTCTCGGAGGACGAGATCGCCACCCTGCGGAAGGCTGGCACGATCTAAAGCTACTTGGCAGGCACCGGCAGGCAGTCGAGCAGCGGCCCGAGCTGACCGATACGCTGTCGGTAGACCGCGGCGCGTTGCAGCATCGCGCTGCTCGGCTGAGATAGGCTCCGTTGCAGGGGATTGGGCAGGGCCGTGGCCATCAAGGCGGCTTCGAGCTGGGTCAGACGCGCTGCGGGCTTGTCGAAGTAGCGCTGGGCGGCCGCCTCGGCGCCATAGATTCCGGGGCCCCACTCGACGACGTTGAGATAGATCTCCAGCAGCCGGTCCTTGGGCAGGATGGTTTCGAGCTTAAAGGTAAGAACCAGCTCCAAGACCTTGCGGGTGTAGCTTCTTTCCGGCCAGAGGAAGAGGTTCTTGGCGAGCTGCATGGAGATCGTGCTGGCGCCGCGGGTGCGCTCGCCGGCCAGGAGGCCCTCGATCGCCTCCCCCATCGCCGCCCAGTCGACGCCTCGGTGCCGGCAGAAGAAGTTATCCTCAGCCGCGACAACGGCGCGCGGCAAATGCGGCGAGATCTCTTCCAAGGGCCGCCAAGCCCGGTCTAGGCCGTAGCCTTCCGCCAGACGCCAGACCATCAGGCTGGAAACCGGCGGCGGAACAACGCGATAGGCGGCAATCACGGCCGGCGGCAGCAGCAGCGCCACGACGAGCAGCAAGAGCGCAAGGCGGAAAACCGGGCGAAGAAAGCGGCGCATCAGCGTCCTTTGCACGCGAGTCGCAGGCAGCACGGCGGCTTGCGACTCGCCAGCCTGGGTGCGATAACCGCGACGCTATGAGCGCTGAGACTCTGCCGGCCAACGCGCCTGCCTTCGGCTACCGTCATCTCCTGGGCATCCAGGGTTTTTCGGCGGAAGAGATCTCGTTTCTCCTCGATATTTCCAATCGATATGCCTCGGCCTTGCCGCAGGACTTGAAGAGAGAGTCGATCCTCTCCGGCTTCACGGTCATCAACCTCTTCTTCGAGACCTCGACCCGGACCCTGACCTCTTTCGAGCTGGCGGCCAAGCGCCTGGGGGCCGACGTTATCAACATGCAGATCGCCTGGTCGTCCATCAAAAAGGGTGAGACATTGATCGACACGGCGATGACGCT
>JANQIA010000451.1 GCA_028282405.1 Rhodovibrionaceae bacterium | reverse complement strand
GCCCTGTCACAAAAGTTTGCGATTCGTCATTCTAAGCTGGTTTATCTGAAGGTGCATCATCGGCGCCGGGACAGGGAGAGGACAGATGAAGTTCGTCATCGTCGGCTTCGACGGGCTGCGCCCGGAGATGATCACCGCCGAGCGCATGCCCCACCTCCATCGCTTCATGAAGCGCGCGGTGGTGGCGCGTGAGCATCGCTGCTGCTTTCCGAGCGAGACCTACGTGAACCTGCCGTCGCTGGTCACAGGCTCCAACGCCAGTGGCCATGGCTTGGTCGGCAACAGCTTCCATGACCCCTGGTTCGATAGGGGCAAGGCCTTCGATTGCGAGAACGTCGCCCACATGCGTTTTCGGAAGGCGGAGCGCGCCGGCGGTGTCTACGATGTCCCCTCCCTCGGCGAGCGCCTGGGCCAAGCGGGGCAGCATCTCGCCGTCTTGACCGCCAACTCCGACGGCTGCGCCTATCAGAAACATCATGCAGGGCCCGACTACGGGCATCTCGTGCTGTCCTGCTGGACACCCGAAACCGGCACCCCCAGCGAGGAAGTCGCGCGCATTGTCGAGCGCTTCGGGCCGGCCGGCGTCTACCAAGCGCCCGATCTGATCGGCGCAACCTACCTGACCGACATCTTTCTCGATCACGTGGCACGCGGAGAGCTGGCGAGTGGCAGCCTGCCCGAGGTGACGATCATCTGGTATGCCGAGCCGGACACCAGCTACCACAAATTCGGCCTCGGCTCGCCGGAAGCGCTCAACGCCCTGGCGGACGCAGACAATCAGTTCGGCCGGATCCTCGACTGGTGGGAGCGAAAGGGCGCCGACGAAGACGTCCAGCTCCTGGCAATATCGGACCACGCCCACATTACGCAGGCGGAGCCCTTCGATCTGCGGCAGGCCCTGCGCGACGCCGGCTTCTCGATCGGTCAGAGCCTCGCCGATGACAGCGACATGCTGGTCCTGCCGGGCTATTGCGCCCGCATCTACTTGCGGGAGCCGGCCCTGGCGACACGTGTGGCGCCGGCTCTCATGGAGCGGGACGAAATCGGCATGCTGTTCTCCCATCCGCGCAACGAGGTGGAAGGAACGGTCGCGGGAAGCTTCTCCGCCTCTCTGGTCTTTGCCGATCACGGTGACGCGCCTGACCTCTACGCCATCCTGCGCACCTCGGACGAAACCGACGTCTGGAACCTGGAGGGCACCTGCACCTTCGACGCCTACTACGGTCCCGGGTCCGGCATGCATGGCGGGCTGCACAAGAAAGAGCTTTGCAACACGCTGATCGCGGCCGGCAGCCTCTTCCGCGAAGGCGTTGATTTGAGAGAGCACACGGGGATCGTCGACATCTCCCCGACGGTGCTTCACGGCCTTGGTCTCGAAGCCCCCACGGCCTGGCACGGCCGGATCCTACAAGAAGCACTCGCTAAGGCGACGGCGGCGGCACCGGAGCCTAAGGTCGAACAGCTCGAAACGGGAACCAGCGCCTTCCAGCAAAGCTTGAGCCGCGTCCTTCGCGGACCGGCCTGCTATCTGGATGGCGGCGGGCGGGTGAGCTGATTCAAAGCGGCTCGACCAAGGCGAGCCGCTTTTGTGCGGGTGCCACACAAGCCAACGCAGGTCGACAACCATTTCGCAGTCCACGGGACAGCGGAAACCGGGCCTTGCCGCCGCCCGTTCACAAGAACGCGCCCGGCCGAATTGCCGTTTGGCGAAAAACACCTGATTCGTTAAGCTCTTCATATAACGGGGGTACGTGCAGGGCTATCAACTGGCGCTCCAGAATTGAAGAGGCAGACTATGTTCGCGAGCCAGTCGCAGGCCGCCTGCGCGTTGCTGTTTTGCAGCTTGTTGCTGCTCGCTGTCGGTTCGGTATCCGACGTCGCCGCCCAATCGGCGCGGGTCGGCTCCATCGCCGCCTTTGTCGGCGACGTGGAGATCGTTCGGCAGGAAAACCGCATTTCCGCTGTCGCCGGTGCCGAACTACGGGAACGGGATGTGCTGGTGACCGGCAAGGGCGCCTGGGCGTCGATCGCCTTGGCCGACGGTAGCCAGCTCGCCATCGGCGGAAGCAGCAAGCTCACCCTCAACGAATACGTGGTTGACGAAGAACGGCAGCGGAAGAGTGGCGTGATGTCCTTGCTCGTCGGCATCATCCGTGCCTTCGTCAGCGGCGGGAACGGCAGCTTCGTCATCGATACACAGGCTGCCGTTGCCTCGGCGCGCTCGACCGACTTCGTCGTCGAAGCGAAGCCCGGCGAAACCGCGGTGTTCGTGCAGGAAGGCCTCGTCGTGGTCCGCGGCGTAGGGCCCTCGCTTCGCGACAGCGTGGCGCTCGGCCCCACCCAGGGGACGGACGTCGTGCGTGGCCGGGCGCCGGCATCGCCCCGCGTTTGGGGCCAGGAACGCGTCGACTCGGCGCTGGGGCGAACCCAGCGGCCCTAGAGCAGGATGCTCAGCCCAACCGAATGCCCCGCGTGAGCATTCCAAGCTAAGTGGCTATTTCTTTTGGCAACTCTCCGCGTGACACTGCTCGGCGCTTTGGCCCTCACGCTGCTGTCCAGCCTGCTCTACCTACGCTTCGAGCACGGCTGGACCCTGAGTAGCCTCGAAGCGCAAACCGTCGACGCCCGCTTTCGCCTGCGCGGGCCGGTCGAGCCGGGACCGGACATTGCCCTGGTGCTGATCGACGAGGCCAGCATCGCCGAGGAGGACCGCTGGCCGATCTCCCGCGCCAGCCTGGCTGAGGCCATCAACATGCTGAGCGCGGCAGGCGCCAAGCTGATCGTGCTCGATCTGCTGCTGGTCGAATCGGAGCAGGACCTGAGCAGCGAGGCGCGCAAGGCGCTCTCGGCGATCGAGAGCTTACTGCCGGAGGGCTCGAGCGAACGCGCCTCGGTGCAGGCGCTGCTGGGGGCAGACGGACCGGATGCAAGCCTGGCCCGCGCCATGGCCCGGAACATGCACACCCTCCTCCCCTTCGCCTTCACCCTCGGCGGCGCACGGGCCAACGAAGTCTCCGCTCCGGCAGCGCTGCGCGAGGCGATCCTGCCGCTCGTGCGGCGCCCGCAGGACTATCGCAGCAGTGTCGACGAGCGGGCCAGCGGCCTGCTTCTGCCCAACGCCGAGCTGCTGGCCCGGGCCGCCGGAAGCGGTCATATCAACGTCGTGCTCGAACCCGACGGCGGCCTGCGACGCGGCCTCCCGGTGATCTTCTATGGCGGCGCCTATTACCCCTCCCTGCCGTTGGCCGCCGCCCTGCGCTTCGCGGCGCTGGACAACGACCAGGTGGTCGTCGATCTGGGCGAAGCCCTGGTGCTGGGCGACCGCAGCATCCCGCTGGACCAGGAAAGCCGGCTGACCATCAACCACTATGGCCCGAGCGGTGGCTTTCCGAGCTTCTCCTTCCGCGATGTGAAGGCCGGGTCCATCGGCGGCGATCAACTTGCCGGCAAGCTCGTGATCATCAGTGCGGCGCCGAGCGGCGCGGGGGACAAGTTCTCGACGCCTTTCACCAGCCAGCTCTCCAGCGCCGAGCTGATCGCCACGGTGACCGACAACCTGCTGACCGGGCGCAGCCTGACCGATGACACGCAAACGCGACTGCTGGGATTCATAGCCATGATGCTGGTCGGGCTCGGCGCGGCCCTGATCGCCGATCGTGCCAGCTTCCGCTATGCCCTGCCCCTCTTCCTGGCCCTGGTCGGCCTCTGGGCCGGGCTCGCCCAGTTTCTCTTCTCGACCCAGGGCGTGCTGGTGAACGTCAGCGGCGTCATCGGCATCGCCTTTCTGAACTTCCTGGTTTTCCAGGTGCTGCGGCTCCGCCGCGAACAGAAGGGCCGCCGGGAGATGGAACGGCAACGCAGCAATCTCGCGCGCTACTTCTCGCCGGTCGTCGCCGAGCATCTCGCCAGCAGCAAGCGTCCACTCGATCTCGATCGGGAGCAGGAGGTCGCCGTCGCCTTCGTCGATATCGTCGGCTTCACCCGCCACGCCGAACGGCTCAGCCCGCCGGAGATCATGGCCACCCTGCGGAACTTCCACCGCATTCTCGAGGCCAGCGTCTTTCGCCACCACGGCGTGGTCAACAAGCTCTTAGGGGACGGCGCCCTTGCTTGCTTCGGCATTCCGCGCGGCACGCCGCAGGACGCGACCAATGCCTTGGCGTTCAGCCTGGATTTCCTGGCCAGCATCGAGACCTGGAACGAAGAGAACAAGGCGGCCGGCAGGCCAGCCATCCGCGTAGCCATCGGACTGCACTACGGCCCGGCCATGCTGGGCGACCTCGGCGGCGATCAGCAATTCGAGTTCACCCTGGTGGGCGACACCCTCAATGTCGCCAGTCGGCTGGAGGGGCTGACGCGGCATCTCGACGTCGTCGTTCTCGCGTCCGATGCGCTTGTGGAGCGGGTGCGTCAGACGAGCGGTACAGAGACGCCGCTCTTGGCCGGCTTCACGGCCTATCCGAAAGTTCAGCTGCGCGGCCGGGACGACACCGTGGACCTTTGGGGGCTCAAGCTCGCCCCTGGCGCCGAAGCCAACGAAGCGCACCGGCCGGTCGAAACCTACCAATAGAGCAGTCGGCAGCACGCCTCGACTGCCCGCTTCGTCAGAAGCCCGACCAGAGATGCAAAAGGCCGACGCGCGACGCCGGCCTTCGTAACCCTGGACTGATCAGGTCACCATGCTCAGTTGGTGACCTCTGCCGCAAAGATCTGATCTTTTAACCTCAACTTCTCTCGCTTGAGCTCATGCAAGCGGATCTCGTCGGGGTGCGGCCTGTTGTTCTCCTCTTCAATCGCCCGTTCCAGGGCGGCATGCTTGGAGACTAAGGTATCCTTATGCTCATGCAGGGACATTGGCCTAACTCCTCCAACTTATTATCTTGCGCGACCCCATGCCGCGCGGTGTCAAAGTGCCGTTCCCTTCCTTCCAACCTGATCCCACCTCTATATTCTGGGCACTGTGCCTGTGAATAGGCAATAGGAATAAATATGAGCCAAAGACGGCGACTGATCGTTGGCATCAGCGGAGCGAGCGGGATTGTCTACGGGATCCGCATGCTCGAAGCATTGCGCAGCCTGGAGGTGGAATCCCACCTAGTCATCTCCGCTTCGGCAGAGGTGACCGCGGCGCATGAAACCAGTTACAAGATAAAAGATATCAAAGAGCTGGCCGACTTTTCTCATTCTGTGTCCGATCTCGCTGCGCCGCTTTCCAGCGGTTCCTTCAAGACCATGGGCATGGTCGTCGCCCCCTGCTCCATCCGCTCCATGAGCGAGATCGCCTCAGGCGCCACGACCTCGCTCCTGACCCGTGCCGCAGACGTGGTGCTCAAGGAACGGCGGCGACTCGTGCTGCTGGTGCGGGAAACCCCGCTGCACACGGGACATCTTAGGAATCTTCTCGCTCTGAGCGAGATGGGCGCGATCATCGCGCCGCCGGTGCCTGCCTTCTACATCAATCCGGAAAGCGTCGACGAGTTGGTCAACCAGACGGTCGGCCGGGTGCTCGACCTCTTCGACCTGGACGGAGCCGCCGTGACCCGCTGGGGCGAAGGCAAGGTCGGCAAGCGCCTGCCGGTTCGGAGAGTCGCGTCCAAATAGGGCTGAACGCCCTATCCGTCCCGACAGATGCGCCCCTATCGCCTCGAAGCGGGCCGGAAAGGCCTGTTTAGCGCCGATCCTCATGCGATCGATGCTTGGCGTTTCCAGGCCTTCACCAGCAGGTTCGCGATCTCCAGTCCCATTGTGGCTTGAATGGCCATGCGAAGGTCATGGTCGCGGTCGGCCAGCTTTCTCAGCTCGCGCTTGTTCCAGGTGATGATGAGGGTCGGCTTGGTAGCGACGACGGTTGCGAACGACGGGAACGCCAGCTTCCTCTCAAGGAAGCTGGCCGTGCCGATGAAATTGCCCGGACCGAGCTCTTCAATCTTCTTTTCCTCTATGCGCAGCTCGACCCTTCCCTCCGAAATGAGCGCGACGTCATGCAACGGTTCGCCTTGCGTCGAGATTGTTTCGTTTGGCGCCACCGACTTGACCTTGCCGATCTTGAAGAGCGCGCGCGCATGCCTTGGATGAAGCCTGTGGAGCGCCTTCTCCCAAAGGCGTTTCTGGTCGGCGGTGAAATGAACGGGGCGCCGGTCATAGACCAAGCGGCCGATCCAGTAGACGTTGATCGCGATGAACGCCGCGTCCCAGGCTATACCGTCCCACAGGGGGTCGGGCTGAAAATAGAAGTAGGGAATCTCGAAGCAAAAAGAGACGACGGTCAGCACGCGGAGCCAAAGGATATCCCGCATGATGTATGATGCGAGCATAAGAGCATAAGAGATATTGGCGACGATTTCGAGGTCGACGTTCGGCATTTGCTATCTGCGCTCCCGACTGTTCCTTTGGTCGCTTGGAACCAGCGCCCTCGCCGTCCCTACAGACGCGCCTGAATCGCCTCGAAGCGGGCCAGGAAGGCACTTTTGGCGTCAGGCGGCGAGACCGGCTCGAGATCGAGCGAGTCCGCCCCCAGGGCCGCGAAGCCGCGCGGTCGGCTGAAGACCTTGACCGCCTCCCGTTCCGAGAAGCCGGCCAAACGCGTGGCTTCGATGAAAGCGGCGCAGCGATCCGCCCGCTTGATCAGACCGGCCACGGCCTTAGGCGGCGTGCCTGGCAGTGAGAAGCGCAGGAAGACGGCTTCCAGCAATCGCCGCTCGAGCGCTTTGTAGTCCTGGCCGATCACGGCCTTGAAGGGCGTGATGAGGTCGCCGACCACGTATTCCGGTGCGTCGTGCAGCAGCGCCGCCAAGCGCCAGGACCAGGGCAGCCCCGGCTTCAGGCGGCCGACGAGCTCCTCGACCAAGAGCGAGTGCTGGGCGACGCTGTAAGCCCAAACGCCCGTCGTCTGCCCGTTCCAGCGGGCGACCCGCGAGAGCCCCTGGGCAATGTCCTCGATCTCGATGTCCAGCGGCGAGGGGTCGAGCAGGTCGAGCCGCCGGCCGGAGAGCATGCGCTGCCAAGCGCGCGGCGCCTGGTTTTCCACCGTAATGTCCTTAACTCTCATAAGGTTGCAGGGCTCAGCTATCCTAAAGGACTGTTCGCCGCTGACCGCTTGGCCCTATAATGCCACAGTCATGGTCGTCCATTATACGATACCTCTGCCGCCCGCAGCGGACAGACGCCTTTCCGTCGCGCCGATGATGGATTGGACGGATCGGCATTGCCGATACTTCCTGCGCCGGCTGACGCGGCGGACGCTCCTCTATACGGAGATGATTCCTGTCGGCGCAATCCTGCGCGGCGACCGCGAGCGTTTTCTTGCCTTTCATCCGGAGGAGCGCCCCTTGGCTCTGCAGCTCGGCGGCGCAGACCCCGGCGCGCTGGCGGAAGCGGCAAGCATCGCGGCCGAATACGGCTACGACGAAGTCAACCTGAACGTCGGCTGCCCCAGCGACCGGGTTCAGAACGCGCGTTTCGGCGCCTGCCTGATGGCGGAGCCGTCCTTGGTCGGGCGCTGCGTCGCGGCGATGCAGGCGGCCGGCCCCCTGCCCGTGACCGTGAAATGCCGCATCGGCATCGACGAGCGTGACCGCTTTGAGGATCTGCTGTCTTTCGTCAATGAGGTCGCCGCCGCCGGATGCCGGAGCTTCACCGTGCATGCCCGCAAGGCTTGGTTGAGCGGCCTCAGCCCAAAGGAAAACCGCGAGATCCCGCCGCTTCGCTACGGCGATGTCTATCGCTTGAAGGAAATCCGCAGCGGCCTGGAAATTGTCATAAATGGCGGCATCCTAGCGCTCGACGAAGCGGAACGGCACCTGGAGCGGGTCGACGGCGCCATGATCGGGCGAGCTGCCTATCAGAATCCCCAAGTTTTGGCCGAGGCCGACGCGCGCCTGTTCGGCGCGGCGGCACCGGCCGTGAGCCGGCACGACGTCGTGCTGGCCATGCACGACTATGCCCAAGAGCAGGTAGCCCAGGGTACCGCGCTCAAATCGATCACGCGCCACATGCTCGGCCTCTTCAACGGCCTGCCCGGCGCGCGTGCCTGGCGCCGCACCTTGAGCGAGACGGCCCGCAGCCCCGGCGCGGGGCCGGCGCTTCTGCTCGAGGCTCTGGACGAGATCGAAAGGCGCGACAGGCTGAGGAGCGCCGCATGATTGATGAGATTTGCGGCATGGCCGTTTCGACCGCCAAGCGGCGTCGGCGGACCTGGCCACTGCCACATGACCTTCACCAGATCTTAAGTATTATTAAGGAAGAATTGTGTGAGTAGTGTTGAGGGGCTGGTTGGACGCCTCTTCGCTGTGTTCGGCGCGCCTCGCAAGGGTGCGGAAGAGGTAACGACGGCTAGGGCGACGTAGCATGACCGGTCACCCGCAGTCAGTGCTGCCGGCAGTTCGCCGACGCAAGCAAGGTGCCGTGGCTCCGCTTGGGCGCGCAGGGGCGCTTGTTGCCTTGGTCGCGCTGTCCGGGTGCCTCAACTTCGACCAGCCCGAAGTTCGCATCCTGGAGGATCCGGTCGCACCGATCGGGTCGCTCGACCTCGGCGACGAAGATCAGCAGCCAAATGCCAAACCGCCCGTCCCGGACCGCAAGCCGGTCTTGGAAGTCGCGGGCGTGGTCGATCGCCCGGAGGGCATCGAGCCGCCTGAAGCCGAGAGCGAGATCAGCAGCCGTTCGTTGGTTCTTGCGTTGAGCGGCCTCAAGGGAGGGACCAAGGTCGAGAGCCTGCTGGACAAGGATTTCGCAGACGTCATGGCGTTGCTTGGCGATCCCAGCTCCAAGCAACTGCAGAGTCCGGGCGAGATGTGGCTATTCGCTGCGAGCGACTGTACATTGCGGCTGTTTTTCTATCCCCAGGTCGAGGGGGAGAGTTTTCGCGTCCTCAGCTATGAGGCGGTCGGGGCGGACGGCACCTATGCGGCGCAAGAATGCCTTGACTTTTTGCTGGTGGAGCGCAGGGAAACGGAGAATGTGGGGGAAGATGGGGTCGGGCCAACTGGAGGCATCCAGCTCATGAAGCGAAGGAACTCGTAAATGCTGGCCGAACTTGCCCAAGAAATCAGTCCAAGAGTGGTCATCGTCGATGACGATGACATGTTTCGGGAATCGCTTGGCCTCAATCTCTCGGAAGAGGGCTTCGAGGTCGTAGACTTCAACAACGGTGAAGAAGCCCTGGATTTCCTGCTCGACGCGAGCGACCCGGATGCGATTCTGCTCGATTGGCGCATGCCGGGGATCGACGGGCTGGGCGTGCTGCGCCGCCTGCGCGAATCGCGCAACGACGTGCCGGTCATCTTTTTGACGGTTCTGAGCGACCAGATCTACGAAGAGGCCGCGCTCAAGTTCGGCGCCGTCGACTTCATCGAGAAGTCGCGCCGCCTTTCGATCATCGTCCAGCGTCTGAAGCTGATCACCGCGGGCAGCAAGGGCTCGCAGATCCAGACCCGCGACGAGGAGAGCGAGCACGGCACCCTGAGGCGCGGAAACCTCGAGCTCAACGGCGACATCAAGCGCGCCTACTGGAAGAGCAAGCAGGTCGATCTGACGCTGACCGAGTACGCCATCGTCCACTACATGGCGGAGCAGCCGGGCCGCGACGTCACCTATCGGCAGATCTACGACCTGGTCCGCGGCAAGGATTTCGTCGCCGGCTATGGCGCCGAAGGCTACCGCGCCAACGTGCGCGCCTTCATCAAGCGCATCCGCAAGAAGTTCCGCGACGTCGACGACGGCTTCGACGAAATCGAGAACTATCCCGGTTTTGGCTACAGATGGGCGGCGGGGACGACTAGCCGATGATGCACGGGCGCGCTGAAAGGCGCGCGGCAGAGACAGCGCCTCGGGCGCAAATCCAATCGAAGAGAAGGCACGAAGAGCCCCGGCCGCGCGGCAACTCGCTGATTACGAAACTTGGCCTCCTGGTCATTGCGTTCGTGGCGTTGCCGGTTGTCGTCTATCAGGAGTTCGAACAGGCCTATCAGGAGAAGCAGCGGCTACTGCTGGAAAGCGTGCGCGAGCAGGGCCGCTTGATGGCGAGCAATCTCCGCCCGCTGCTGATGCGTGACGACTCGACGCCCTTCGTGGAGCTCCCCGAGCGGCTGCAGGAGCTCGCCACGGACGAGATGGGCGTGCGCGTCCTGCTCTCGCCCAAGGACGAGACGGGCGTCGAGAGCTTCTACTTCGTCGCCTCCGCACCGACCATGGCGCCCGCCGCTCTGGAGCGGGAGCGGGCCTTGCTGGTCGACGGCGGCATTCTCGACCAGCTTGTGGAGAGCTGCAGTGGCGACCTGGCCTTGGCGGTTCGACACCAGTCCTCCGACGGACAGGAGGAGATGCTGACCTCGATCACCCCGGTGACCACCGCAACCGGCTGCTGGGCGATCATCGGCACCCACGTGAAGGACGGCTTCCTGGGCACTTCGATAGGCCAGCCCTACTGGCAAACCTGGGAGGTGCGGCTGGCCATCGTGACCTATGCCCTTCTGACCGTGCTGGTGATGGGCATGTTCTTCACCATCTGGCGCAACATCAACAGCTTCGGCAATCAGGCCCGCATGATCCGCACGGGCCGCGCGGCCCCGGGCAGCTTCGCGCGCACCAACCGCGTGCCGGAGCTGGAGATGGTGGCCGAAGAGTTCGACCGCATGACCCACTCGCTGGTCGACTCGGCGGAGAGCATGCGGCGGGCGGCCGAGGACAACGCCCACGCCTTCAAGACCCCCATTGCCATCATGCGCCAGTCGCTGGAGCCGCTCAGGCGCATCGTGCCGGAAGAGCACACGCGCGGACGCCGGGCCATCGACCTGATCGAACAGGCCATCGATCGGCTGGACCATCTGGTCAGCAGCGCCCGCCAACTGGAGGAGACGGCCGCCGAGCTGCTCGACCCGCCGCGCGAGCCGATCAATCTCTCGCACCTGATCGAGCGCATGATGAATTCCTACGAGGACAGCTTCGCCGCACAGGGCGTCGGCTTCTTCGGCACCCTGCAGCCAAACGTCGTGGTGCGCGGCGGCGAAGACCTGCTGGAAACCGTGGTCGAGAACATTCTGGACAACGCGCTGGGGCTTTGCCTCAAGGGAGACGAGGTCAGCATCGAGCTCACGGCGCTGGCCAACGAAGCCATCGTCACGGTTCGGGACAGCGGTCCCGGCGTTCCGCCCGGCCAGCTCGACCATATCTTCGAGCGCTACGTCTCCTTCCGCCCGACCCCGGCACGGCGCATCGTTCCCGTGCCCGAAGGCGGCAGCCATGCCGGTATCGGCCTTTGGATCGTGCGGCGGAACCTGGAGGCTATCGGCGGCCGCGTCTATGCCCAGAACAATCCGGAACGCGGCCTGACCATCACCATGCGGATACCCAAAGCGTAGCGCGTTCGTTCGAGCGATTTGCGGCCACAGAACGAGCGGTCAAATACTGCGCTCAAAAAATCCCCCTCCCACAGGGGGTTATCTGTCACAGCTTGATAACAACATCCGCTTCAAGCACTCGCCTAAAGTACTAATGCACCTAACGGGAGCACGGGCCGGCACCAACGCAGTCCTAGCGACTCGTCACCCCATCAGCCCACGTGAGCCGTGTCGGTCCAAGCTTTCCGTGTCCCCTAGCAACCGGTCAGACCCCAATTGGGGTCTGACCGGATTTTCTTTTTTTACGACAGCCTCTTACGGCGTCACTGGCCGATGCTTCGCCGCAATGCCGGAAAATGGGCCAGCAAAGCGAAGCCGCGCACGCCCATGAGGACGAGCAAGGCCAGCCAAAGACCGTCGTTCCCCCAAAGCTCCGTCAGCCAGATCGCCAACGGCGTGTAAGCCGCAAGGGAGAGCAGCATGGCATTGCGCATCTCCGCCGTACGCGTCGTGCCGACAAAGATGCCGTCGAGCTGAAAGGCCCAAACGGAGATGATCGGCAAGACCGCTGCGTAGACCAGGAAGGCGCCGGCCAGTGCCTGCACGTCCTGAAGGTCGGTCAGCAGGGAAATCGCCTCCCGGCCAAGCAGCCAATAGAGCAGGCAGAGCAGCAGCGCCAACGCGCCCGCCCAGATGGTCGAGATGCGAACTGCGCGGTCGAAATCCTGCCGGCTGCCGGCCCCCTTGGCGCTCCCGACCAAAGCCTCGGCCGCGTAGGCGAAACCGTCGAGGCCGTAGGCGGTGAACTCCAGGAAACGCAAGAGGATCTGATTGGCTGCCAGGACACCGTCGCCGAGCAGTGCCGACTGCCGCGCGAACAGCAGGAAGGCCAGCTCGAGACAAAGGGTTCGGATGAAGATGTCCCGGTTGACACGGAACAGCGCCAAGAGCTTGCCGCGCTGCAAGCTGCCACGGAAGTCCCAGACGCCGCCTAGCCGTTTGGCGTGTCGGTGCACGAGCCAGAGGCCGAGTGCCAAGGCCACGTATTCTGCCACCACCGTGGCAAGGCCGACGCCGAAGATACCCCATTCCAGGACCAGCACGAAGATGAGGCTGAGCGCGATATTCAGGCCGTTGAGCACAAGCTGCATCAACATGACGCCACGCGCCTGCTGCAGGCCGAGAAGCCAGCCTGTGATCGCGTACATCAGAAGCGTCGCCGGCGCCGCCCAGATGCGCACCTGAAAGTAGATCGTGGTGAGCTCGGCGACCCGCTCACTGGGCTCCAAGGCGGCAAGCGCAAGCAGCAGGATCGGCCATTGGAGCAGGAAAATGCCGGCTGCAATGGCCAGCGCCGTCAGTGCGGCCCGCAGGAAGCAGGCGCGCAGCTCCTGACGGTCGTTGGCACCGAAAGCCTGGGCGGTAAAGCCGCCGGTGCCCATGCGCAGGAAGCCGAAGCCCCAGTAGACGAGTGAGAAAATGACACTGCCGAGACCGACGGCGCCGATATAGGCGGCATCCCCTTGGTGCCCCATCACGCCGGTATCGACGGCGTTGAGCAGCGGCACGCTGACGTTGGCCAGCATCATGGGAACGGCAATGACCCACACCCGGCGGTGCCATCCCATCGTGTCGCTGGCCGGCAAGCTCGTGGGCCGCGTCATCGGCTGCTCAGATCTCCCCTCGCCTCTCCCGCCCGCGCCGTCTGGCCAAACGGGGTGAAGCTGCTAACGTGCAGTGGATTGGAATGAGGCGGCACAGCGGGCTCAA
>JANQIA010000446.1 GCA_028282405.1 Rhodovibrionaceae bacterium | reverse complement strand
TGCATCGGCTGCAACATCTGCGTCTCCGGCGACATGGTCATCGCCCCCATCCGCTGCACCCAGAACCCGACCAAGGGGGAGGAGTGGCGCAAGGGCTGGCACCCGGAGGAAATCGCGCCCGCCAGGAATGCGGACGCCCAGGTGCTGGTGGTCGGCGCCGGGCCGGCCGGGTTGGAGTGCGCCATGAGCCTGGCCAAGCGCGGCTATCAGGTTGCTCTGGCCGAAGCCTCCAAGGAGCTCGGCGGCATTGCCGCCCGCATGGCGCGTCTGCCGGGCCTGGCCAGCTACGATCGCGTGCGTGGCTTTCGCGAGGGCCAGTTGCGCCAAATGACCAACGCCGAGATCTATCTCGACAGCAAACTCTCGGCCGAGGAGGTGCTGGACTTCGGCGCCCGCTTCGTCGCCGTCGCCACCGGCGCCCGCTGGCGCCTTGATGGCGTCGGCCGCGAGCATGCCATGCCGCTCACCTTCCTGGAGCGGGTCAGCCTGCTGTCTCCCGACGCGCTGCTCGACGGCACGCTGGCGCCTGCCGCCGTGGACGGCCGTCAGGTGGTGGTCTACGACGACGATCACTACCTGCTCGGCGGCGTCATGGCCGAAGCCCTGCAGGCCATGGGCGCGCAGGTCACCCTGGTCACACCGGCAGCCGATGTGTCGAGCTGGACCCAAAACACCCTGGAGCAGAGGCGCATCCAGACGCGCCTCTTGGAGCTGGGCGTCGCTATCCGCCCGCACCGGGTCCTGGCCGATGCGGGCAACGGCGTGCTGACCCTGGCCTGCGCCTTTACCGACAAGACCGAGGAGATTCCCTGCGATCTCTTGCTGCCGGTGACCTCGCGTTTGCCAGAGGATGGGCTGTTCCAAGATCTCAAGGCGCGGGAGAGCGACTGGGCCGATGCCGGCATCGCCCAGGTCTCCCTGATCGGCGACGCCTTGGCGCCGGCCACCGTGGCCCATGCCGTCTACAGCGGTCACCGCCTGGCGCGCGAGCTGGAAGAAGAGATCGACCCCGACGTCGTGCCCTTCCGCCGGGAGCTGCCCGGCATCGCCGGCGGCTAGCGGAGGAGCGGGGGGACACTTATGGCCATCGAACGCTTGCTGCAAAGCCCGCTCGGCAACCTGCTGATGCGGCCCTGGTTCGACCGAGTCGGCGTGCCCGTGGTCACCCGCGTCTACTTCCCGCTGTCCAACATCTGGGCGATCGCCAGCCGGGCCGAAGGCTCGCTTGGCCGCTTCTACGAGCTTCTGGGCGCCCGGCCGAAGATGCCCGGCCTGGAAGCGGCGCTGACCCGTACCGCCAATCTCGGGCGGGCCTACCGCACCGCGGCGACCCACTGGGAGAAGAGCTTCTTCGCGCCGAAGCCGCCCGACAACCGGACCTTGGCCCAAGCCGAACACCAGCGGTCCAAGGCGGCGCAAAACTGGATGAGCGCGCGGATGCTCTTTCTGCCGGGTCTCGGCTCTTGGCCCTCCGTGACGTGGGAGGTGCCGAGCCCAGGCGATCTCCTGGCGCGCCACGGCCCGCGGCTCAAGGGTGGCCTCGCGGCCTATCCCGCTCCGACGCCGCTCGCGCCGGAGCAGTCCCACGCCTACACGGAGGGCGGGGTGCGCCACTATTGGCTGCGCTTTCCCTCCCCGGTGATGGGCGACACCGCCTGGGCCCGGGTCGCCGAGCCGGCCGACCGGGCACCGCTCGGCACCGTGATCTTCCTCCACGGCATCGGCATGGAGACCGAGATGTGGCGGCGCACCGCTCAGCTCGTGAACGTCATGCACGACCGGGGCTTCCGCACCATCGCGCCCGAAGGGCCCTGGCACGGCCGCCGGCGCATGCCGGGGCGCAGCGGCGGCGGGCCGGTGATCGGCCGCGGCCCGGAAGGCTTCCTGACCTTCATGCAAGCCCTGATCGCCGAGACCGGCGCGCTGATCGGCTGGGCCCGCAGCCTGGGCGATGGCCCAGTCGGCCTTGCCGGCACCTCGCTCGGGGCGCTGACGGCGCAGAAGCTGGCCGACGTGGCCCGCGACTGGCCGGAGGAGTACCGCCCGGACGCGCTCTGCCTGCTCTCCACCACGGGCGATCTCCTGGGCGTGCTCAACGCCGGCAGCATGAGCCGCGACCTCGGCGTCGATGAGCAGTTTCAGCAGGCCGGTTGGGACGACGATGCGCTCAAGACCTGGCTGCCGCTCTTGGAGCCCGAGGAACCCTGCATGGCGCCCGAGAACGTCGTTCTGGTGCTCGGCATGGTCGACGATCTCACGCCCTATCCCGGCGGCAAGGACCTGGCCAAGCGCTGGGAAGTGCCGGCGGAGAATGTCTTCGACAGCGATCACGGCCATTTCTCGGCTTCGCTCAACGTGCTGCGCGACCCCAGGCCGCTCGACCGCTTCGCCGCGATCCTCAAGGGCTGACTTGCACCAGTCGCGGCCCTACCTATAGTCCGCGCCATGAATTCACTGGGTCTTCCTAAGCCGCCCGCCGAGACGCGGGTTGTGGTCGCCATGTCGGGCGGAGTCGACAGCTCCGTGACCGCTGCCTTGCTGCGCGAGGAGGGCTACGACGTGGTCGGCATCACCCTGCAGCTCTACGACCATGGCCAGGCGGTCAACAAGGCCAAGGCCTGCTGCGCCGGCCAAGACATCTACGACGCCCGCCGGGTGGCCGAGCGCCTCGACATGCCGCACTACGTGCTGGACTACGAGAGCCGCTTCCGCAGCTCGGTGATCGATGACTTCGCCGACAGCTACCTGCGCGGCGAAACCCCGATCCCCTGCGTGCGCTGCAATCAGTCGGTCAAGTTCCGCGACCTGCTCTCCACCGCCCGGGACCTCGGCGCCGAGGCGCTGGCGACCGGCCACTACATCCAGCGGGTCGAAGGGGAGGGCGGCGCCGAGCTGCACCGGGCCGTCGACCACGAGCGGGACCAGAGCTATTTCCTCTTCGCCACCACCCGCGAGCAGCTCGACTTCCTGCGCTTTCCTCTCGGCGGCCTGACCAAGCCCGAGACCCGGGCCCTGGCCGAGCGCTTCGGCCTCGCCATCGCCGACAAGCCCGACAGCCAGGACATCTGCTTCGTCCCCAACGGCTCCTACGCGCGGGTGGTCGAGCGCCTGCGCCCCGGCGCCCTCGACCCCGGTGAGATCGTCGACCTGGAGGGCAGGGTGCTCGGTGCCCACCAGGGCATCATCAACTTCACCATCGGCCAGCGCCGCGGCCTCGGCGTCGGCGGCACCGCCGAGCCGCTCTATGTGGTCCGCCTGGAGCCGGAGGCCCGCCGGGTCGTGGTCGGCCCCAAGGAGGCGCTGGCTCGAGACCGCGTCTTCGCAAACGAGCTCAATTGGCTCGGCGAGGGCAGGGGCCCGGCCGAGGGCCAGGCCGTCACTGTCAAGCTCCGCTCGGTCCAGGCACCAGTGCCGGCCCGCCTTTTCGCCCAGACCGATGGCGAGGTCATGATCGCCCTGGAGGCGTCGCAGTACGGCATTTCGCCGGGCCAGGCCGCGGTTTTCTACGACGGCGACCGGGTCTTGGGCGGCGGCTGGATCCAGCGAGCGGAAGGATCCGGCCAGGCGATTGCGCCTACGACCGAATTTGGCCAGGAGCCTCGCTTGACAGGCACCCCGGCCGCTCCCTAATAGAAGCCTCTTGGCCCTACAGGCCCGTGGCGGGGTAGCTCAGCTGGTTAGAGCAGCGGAATCATAATCCGCGTGTCGGGGGTTCAAGTCCCTCCCCCGCTACCAGCCTTCGCAGCTTATCGAGCGATGCGAGATAAGCGAGAAGGCTGTCGCGCCGGACCCCGGATTTAATCCGGGGGAAGGCGGACGAGGCGCTGCTTCGGCTCGGCAAGCCAGTACAGCGACCAAATTGCAGCGGTTCGCCAAAGCTTGTTCGATTGCTCCTTGTCCCGGCATATCTTCCCCAGTGCTGTATGATGCGTGAGTTGCTTAGATGAGAGATACAGGCACGTGGCGTTGCCATGCAGACTGGATCATTTCTTTGTGCGAGACGCACGTACTGCGGCTCAATTTGCTCAGACAGTAATTGCTGTAGGACCGCGGACGTCCCGGTGGATCGCAGTAGGCCCTACGATCTTATTCCCAGCTTGATACGGAATAGCATGTTCGTTACAAGCTAAAGATTGAACATCCGCATTCAATAACCACCGCTACCTCTATTGGGCTAGTGCTAGCTATAACCAAAGCTGGAATGAAATGGTTGAACACCTGTTGCAAGGCGCCGCCGCTCGACGAGCTGAATATGCTCGACGCAGGAAGTACAACTACGAAAAAACAATCAATCCGAAACTGCGCGAGGAATATGAAGCAGACGGTTGGATTCATATCGAGGAGCTAAAGTCTGGCTCCAAGATGCGCAAAGCAAAATCTCACGATGAGATACTTGAAAATCGCATCTGGTGTATCCTTTACCAACTAGGATACCCCCTTCTAAATGAGGGGCGGCGGTTCGAAATTCCAATCGCAAAAAAGAACGGCACGACTGTAACGAAGCAAATCGATGTATTTGCTAAAGATGACGAGACGGTTGTAGTCATTGAGTGCAAGTCTTGTGATGCGATGTCAGAGCGAAGCCTCCGTAAAGATATTTCTGAGTTCGTGGGGGTGCGGAAGGAAATATCAAATCATATAAGAAGACACTTTGGGGCAAGCTTTAAGCCTAAGATACTCTGGGCATTTGCAACATGGAATGTAATCTGGAGCAAAACGGATCTTGCGTTGGCAGAACAGAACAATGTTGCTGTCATAAAGGATAGGGAAATCAGGTACCTGGAAGAAATTTCAAAGTCTTTGAGGAGCGCCGGCCGTTACCAGTTTCACGCCGAGTTCTTTGCGGGTCAAAAAATACCTCAACTCGAAGGAAAAACTGTTCCTGCAATCGCGACAAAACTGGGTGGTTACAAGGCATTCATTTTTTGCGCCAATCCACAAGATCTAATAAAATTATCGTTTGTGAACCACCGAGATCTGAGAGATCCTGCGGGTGCTCCTTCATATCAACGGCTTCTGAAGCAGGGACGGCTAAAGAAGATATCTCAATTTCTTGGAGATGGTAACTTCTTTCCAAATTCGATACTAATAAGTTTCCATAAAAAGATTCGGTTTGATCTTTCAGAAAAGAGCTATGACAAATCCAGCCAGTTTGGCACTCTTTACTTGCCAAGTTCTTACAAAAGTTGTTGGATAATTGATGGACAACACCGTTTATATGGTTGCGCACTTTCAGATTCAGCACCTCAGAGTATCACCGTGATTGCATTTGAGAAAATTCCGGAAACGCTGGAAGCAAATCTGTTTGCAACGATTAATCGCGAACAGCAACGAGTTCAGAAACGTTTATTAGATGAGTTGGAGGGAGAGCTAAAGTGGGACTCTCCGATAGCAAAAGAACAACTGGGAGCAATTGCGGCTCGTGCGATTGATTTACTTAGCGCGGAGACGGGCGGACCGTTTTTCGATAGACTATGCCCCGCGGGTATGGGGCCAACAGATTCTCAGAACCTTACCCTTCCCCAGATAAAGACTGCTGTACTTCAATCCGGACTGCTGGGTCGGTTTTCAAAGGCCACCAACGCACTCATTCCAGGCGCTTGCACAGGGCGGAACAATGAGGAGTCGTTAAACAGGCTGGTTGAGCTTTTTGATTGGTACTTCAAGAAATTGCGTGCTGCCAATTCAGGCAGATGGGAAGCCGGCAGAAGTGGGTTTTTGAGAACGAATTTCGGTGTTGCGGGACACATCCGTCTGCTTGGTGAGGCGTGCCAATACGTCGAAGCATCAACTAGACAAACACTTGCGGAATTATCAATGAGGCAACTGCAAGAGCAGTTGGACTACGTTGTTGCTCCTGTTGTTGACTACATTTCGAGGACGCCTGATGCAACGTTTGGGTCTCGTTTTAAGGTGGAATTTGGCTCAGGCGGTGCGCGAACATATTTCTTCGAGTTGTGCCGCATCGTCAAACAGTCAGTTACTGACTTCGAACCAGAAGGGCTTAAAGAGCACGTTCGAGAGACGTCAGCCGAAGTAATTGCGGAATCAGAACGTCGCTGGCGATGGATAAATGAAACGGTTCATGATCACGTTGTTACCGTATTAGAAGAGAACTATGGAGATAATTTTTTCCAAGCGGGAATATTGAACAAAGACATCAAAAATAGCTGCTATCAAAAAATGAACGATGATCCACCGGGGCAACAGAAATCACCAGAAGTGTATCTTGATTTTATACATCTGAAAAAAGTCGTTGAACAAAAAGAGAATTGGAAGCTCTTTAGTTCGACTTTAAATATACAGCTTCCAGAAGAAAAAAGGGGGAAGGCGAAATACCTGTATTGGTTTGATAGGATTAATGAGATTAGGAAGATATTTGCGCACTCTTACGGTAGAAAGCTTGATGAAGAAGATGCGGAAACGCTAGCTTTTGTTGAGGAGAGTTTGAGAGAGAGATTACCAGATTATGTTTCTCAGTCCTGACCTAAAACAAACCTGCTCAGACTAACCTTCAGTGCCCATCGGAACGGACGAGGCGTTCGATCATCCGCGGCAGGTCGCGCCGTTCGTGAACGACGTCGATCACCACGATCCCTGCCTTGTCTTTCCGGAACAGGATGAAGTGTCCACCTTCGCGGGCGTAGAGGAGCTCTGTGGCCTCGGCGCGGCCTTCGAGTAGGACATCGCAGGGCCTGCCATGAGGGGGCCGGCCCTCTGCCAGCGCCTGGCAGCGCTCGATAAGGGCGTCGCGATAGTCGGCGGCCTGCTGCTCACCGAAACGCTCGATAGTCCAGCCAAAGATCGAAGTAAGGGAGTCGATGGCTCGCGGTGTGAGCTGAAAGCGGCTCACTTGTGACTGTTCGCCAAGGCCTTCCGGAAGGCCTGTTCGATTGCCGCTTTGCCGTCGAGGGTCTTGCCATCGTTCGCCTGGGCCAGGCCTTCCAGAAGCCCTGCGCGGACATCCTGCAGAGTTGCCTCATGGTCCTCCAACAGACGCAAACCGGCCCGGATGACTTCGCTGGCGTTCTGATAGCGCCCGCTATCCACGAGCTCGCGCACGAGGTCGGCCTGCGGCTCGGATAGAACGACGTTGCGGGTCGGCATGACATCACCTTCCTTTGGGGGGAGTATAGCGGAATGGTAATATATGCCATACAGCTACCTCGGTCAAAATCGGCTGCCTATGCTCCGCTCCGCATTTGAGCGAGATCAGAGCCTGAAACCGGCAAGTCGGCGAGTGTCGCCTGCCGATGCAACTTAAGCGACGACGGGACGCTGGGTTCGGGTTGGCATTGCAGGTCGGAGGTCGACGGCCGGTACTAAAGTCGATGGCCAATTAGCCGTCGATTTCGGTTATCTGCTTGGCGCAGAGGCCGTGAACGAGGGGGTTACGGGGATGGGAAGCGGGTCCGAGAGAGCGCGGCGGTGCCATGGAGTTTCTTGACCACCTGTTCGACACGGCGCCGCTCTTGGCGCTCTTCGTCACCATCGCGCTCGGCTATACCATCGGCAAGCTGACCATCGGCCACTTCGTGCTGGGCGGCGTGGCCGGCACATTGCTGGTCGGCGTCGGGATCGGCCAGTTCGGTATCGATATCGACCCCAGCATCAAGAGCGTCTTCTTCGCCCTGTTCATCTATGCGGTGGGCTATCAGGGCGGCCCGCAGTTCTTTCACGCGCTGAACCTGCGCTCGCTCAACCAGCTCGCCTCAGCTTTCGTCATGTGCGTCGTCGGCCTGCTCTGCGTGCTGGCGGCCGCCTGGATCTTCGGGCTGGACCGCGGCACGGCGGCGGGCCTGGCCGCGGGCGGGCTGACTCAGTCGGCGATCATCGGCACGGCGGGGGAGGCGATCGACCGCCTCAACGTCTCCGCGGCCGAGATGAAGGTCATGCAGACCAACATCGCCGTCGGCTACGCCGTCTGCTACATCTTCGGCCAGCTCGGCCCGATCATCCTCGCCACCTGGTTCATCCCCATGGTGATGGGCTGGGACATCCGGGAGGAAGCCCGCAAGCTGGCCAAGCAGATGTCCGGCGGCCGCACCGAGATCGAGCCCGGCGAGTTCGAGGCACTGCGCCCGGTGGTGACCCGGGTTTACCAGATCGCAAGCGACAGCGGGGCCGTCGGCAAGAGCGTCCAGGCCATAAACGACGCGCTGGAAGACGCGAAGATCGAGGCCCTCTATCGGTCGGACAAGCGCCTGGACATCCGGGACGATACGGTCGTTCAATCCGGGGACATGGTGGCGGTCACCGGCAAGATCGACGGCATGGTGGAGGCAGGCCGGCACCTCGGCAGCGAGATCTCTCCGCCCTGGGCGTTCGACCTCGTCGAGGAATCGCGCGAGATCATCCTGACCAACTCGGCGCTGGCCGATAAGACGCTTGCCGAGCTGCGCATGGAATTCAAGAACGGCAGCCATTACGGGGTCTATCTGACCGGCATCAAGCGCCTGGGCCGGGATATGCCCATTCTGCGCGACGTCAAGCTGCACAAGGGCGACAAGCTCCAATTCATCGGCACACCCAAGGACCTCGACCGGGTGCAGCAGCTTATCGGCTACAAGATCACGGCGGCCGCCGTCACCGATTTCGTCTTCTTCGGCCTCGGCATGGGCATCGGCATGCTGCTCGGCATGATCGAGTTCCATGTTGCCGGCATTCCCGTCAGCATCGGCAGCGGTGGCGGTTGCCTGCTGGCCGGCCTGTTCTTCGGCTGGCTGCGCAGCACGCATCCGCGCTTCGGCGCCTTGCCGAGCGGGGCGTCGAACTTCCTGAGTAATTTCGGCCTGGCCGTCTTTGTCGCCGTGGTCGGCATATCGGCGGGGCCGCAAGCCTTGACCACCCTCCAGCAAAGCGGCGCGCAGCTCTTCTTGCTCGGGGTCGCGGTCACGATCATCCCCTCGATCACCGTCTTCTATTTCTCCTACTACGTGCTGCGCATCCGCAATCCGATCGAGGCCTTGGCCTGCATGATCGGCGGCCGCAGCGCCAACCCGGCTTTCGTCGCGCTGCTGGACAAGGCCGGCAATGCGACGCCGGTGGTGGCCTTCACCGTGACCTACGCGGTGGCCAACGTGTTCCTGACCATCTGGGGGCCGATCGTCGTCGGCGTCATCGACGTGAACCCCACAGCCGGCCCCTAAAGCGGCTGCGCCAAGGAGTGTGCCATGCCCGATGACTTCAGCGCCTTTGCCGAACTGAGCCCTTTCGAGCTCAAGGACAAGCTGATCGACATCGCAAAGTCCGATGCCGACCGGATGATGCTCAACGCCGGCCGCGGCAACCCGAACTTCCTGGCCACCGTGCCGCGCCGGGCCTTCCTGCGCCTGGGCGACTTCGCGCTGGAGGAGGCGGAGCGCTCCTACTCCTTCCTCAACAGCGGCTTCGGCGGCTTGCCGGAGGCGGAGGGCATCGACAATCGCTTCGAGATCTTCGTGCACCGGCACGAGGATGCGGAGGGCACCGGCTTCCTGCGCCGCTCGCTCGCCTTTGCCAAGGACCAGCTCGGCATCGCGCCCAAGGCCCTGCTGCACGAGATGGTCACGGCTTTCCTCGGCTGCGCCTACCCGGTGCCGCCGCGCATGCTGGCGCAGACCGAAACCGTCGTGAAAGCCTATCTGGCGCAGGAGATGTATGGCCGCCATGCCCGCGGCGGTCGCTTCTCGCTCTTCGCCACCGAGGGCGGCACGGCGGCGATGACCTACATCTTTCAGACGCTCAAGGCCAACGGCCTGATCGCGCCCGGCGACAAGGTGGCCTTGGGGACGCCGATCTTCTCGCCTTACCTCGAGATCCCGCCGCTGCCCGACTATCAGCTCGGCGTGGTTGATATCCGCATGGATGAGGAGGGCGACTGGCAGTTCCCCGATAGCGAGCTGGCCAAGCTGGAAGACCCGGCGATCAAGGTCTTCTGCGTCGTCAATCCCAGCAACCCGCCCTCGGTCAAGCTGTCGGACGACACCTTGCAGCGCATCGCCACCCTGGTCGAGAGCAAGCGGCCCGACCTCTTCATCGTGACCGACGACGTCTACGGCACCTTCGCCGACGATTTCGTCTCGCTCTTCGCGAGCTGTCCGCGCAACACGCTCTGCGTCTATTCCTTCTCCAAGTACTTCGGCGCCACCGGCTGGCGTTTGGGCGTGATCGGGCTGCATGAGGACAACGTCTTCGATGATGCGCTAAAGGATCAGCCGGATGCAGAAAAGCAGAAGCTGGCCGAGCGCTATTCCTCGCTGACCAACGCGCCGCAGGACTTGCGCTTCATCGACCGCCTGGTGGCCGACAGCCGCGCCGTCGCTCTCAACCACACCGCCGGCCTTTCGACGCCGCAGCAGCTCCAGATGCTGCTGCTGGCCTTGAACGGGCTGATGGACTTCGACAGCCAGTACAAGAACGCGGCCAAGCACCTCATCCGCCACCGCTACGAGACGCTCTGCCTCTACGTGGGAATCCCGCCGGTCATCGGCCCGAACGAGGTCGACTACTACTACCTGATCGACCTGCAGAAGCTCGGCGGTCAACTGCACGGTCCGGCCTTCGCGTCCTGGCTGGATGAGGGCAATCGCGGCACGGAGTTCCTCTTCCGCCTGGCGCAGGAGACCGGCGTCGTTCTCTTGCCCGGCAAGGGATTCGAGGTGGTCGACGCCTCGGTCCGCGTCTCCTTGGCCAACCTGACCCAGGCGGAATACCAGGCGATCGGCGCCTGCACCCGGCGCGTGCTGGACGAGCTCTTCGCTGCGTTCCAGTCCGCGACGTAGAACCACAGCAGAAATCCGGAAAGAAAGGTGCCGGCTGCCGACCTATATGGTCGGCGAGACGCGACCGTTGGCCGGTCTCGGCCGGCGGCGCGCAGCGACACCTTCAGCGAGGACCACGCATCCATGCCCAGCCAGATGCCTGCCAAGCCGCTCCTTTCGGTCTTCTTTGCCGTAAGCCTTGCCCTCGGAGCCTGGACAACGGGCCGCGACGCGACGGCCGAGCCCCTGATCTCGGAGCGAGGCATACCTTCCGAGAGCGGGTTCCAGGTGATCACCTTGGTCGAGGAGCTGGAGAACCCCTGGGGCATGACTTGGCTGCCCGACGGCGCCATCCTGATCACCGAGCGGGACGGTCGCTTGCGCATCGTGCGCGATGGCGTGCTGGCGCCGGAGCCGGTCAGAGGCGTGCCGGAGGTCTATGCCGACAACCAAGGCGGCCTGCTCGATGTTGCCGCTCACCCGCGGTTCAGTGAGAACGGCCTGATCTATCTGACCTATTCGGCCGGCGATCGGGACGCCAACCGGACCACGGTGGCGCGCGGCGCCCTGGAGGGCGACAGGCTCGTCGATGTCCAGGTCATCTTCGAGGTGGCGGACGACAAGCGCGGCGGCGCCCATTTCGGCTCCCGCCTGCTGTGGCTGCCCGACGGCACCTTGCTGGTCAGCATCGGCGACGGCGGCAATCCGCCGGTCTCCTTCGACGGCGACGACATCCGTCTGCAGGCGCAGAAGCTCGGCACCCACTTCGGCAAGCTGGTTCGCCTCAACGACGATGGCTCCATCCCCGACGACAACCCCTTCGTCGGCCAGGACGGGGCCCGGCCGGAGATCTGGAGCTACGGCCACCGGAACATCCAGGGCCTGGCGCGGGACCCGGAGACCGGCGCGATCTGGGTCAACGAGCATGGCGCGCGGCGCGGCGATGAGCTGAACCGTGTCGAGGTGAGCGAGAACTACGGCTGGCCGGCGGCGACCCACAGCCGCAACTACGGCTTCGGCACGGAGATCTCGCCGCACACCAGCCTGCCCGACATGGTCGACCCCACGGTGGTCTGGATGCGCACCAAGGCCCCCTCGGGTCTTGCCGTCTATCGCGGCGACGTCTTCGCCGAGTGGGACGGCGATCTCTTGAGCGGCGGACTGGTCAGCGAGGACATTCGCCGGCTGCAGCTCAACGCCGACGGGACGGTCGCGGCCGAGAGCATCATCGATATCGGCGAGCGGGTGCGCGATGTGCGGGTAGGGCCGGACGGGCACGTCTATGTCCTGACCGACGAGTCCGACGGCCGCCTGCTGCGGCTCGACCCGCAATAGGGCCGCTCCGCAGTCGGTCCACGGAGTCAGGCGATGCTGTAGCCGCCGTCGATCGGCAGCACCGCGCCGTTGATGTAGCTTGCGGCGGGCGACACGAGAAAGCCGACCGCCGCGCCGACCTCGGCCGGCTCGCCCCAGCGGTTGGCGGGAATGCGGTTTAGAATGGGCCCGGCCCGTTCGGGCGTGGTCATGGCGTTGACCGACATGCGGGTTCGGATCCATCCCGGCGCCACGGCGTTGGCCCGCACGCCGTCGCCGCCCCAGGCCACGGCCAGGGAGCGCGTCAGCGATTCGACGGCCCCCTTGCTGGCGGAATAGGCGGGATTGCGCCCCGACCCGAAGATCGACCACATCGAGGCGAAGTTGACGATGGCGCCGCGCCGGGTCTTGAGCGCGCGCTCGAAGGCAAAGCACATGAGCTGGGTCCCGCGCAGGTTGACCTCGATCACCTTCTGGAAGCCCTCGTTCGCGAACTCCTTGCCCTCGTGCAGGATGACGCCCGCTGCGTTGATCAGCGCGTCGACCGCCTCAAGCTCCTCGGCAAGCGCGGTGATCGCCGCCACGTCGGTGACGTCGAAGCGGGTGAAGCTGTAGCAGGGATGCCCAATCTCTTCTTCGACATCCATGCCGAGGGCGCGAACCTGGAAGCCGTCGGTCAAGAGCTGGCGCACGGCAGCCTGGCCCAGCCCGGTGCCGCCGCCGGTGACAATGGCGATCGGCTTGGCGTTCTCGTTCATGTGGCGTCTCTCCCTCGTCCTTGACTCGCCAGTGCTTCCGCCCGGCCTATCGCGGCCTCGATGGCCGGGCCGTCGAGAGGTGACGCGAAGTTCTTCAGATGCGGGGCGGTCAGGGTCCAGTCGACGATCAAGGCGATGTCGTCCGCCCCGGGCTCGGACATGCCGAGCTCCGCAAGGCAGGTGGGTAGCCCGATGCGGCAATAGAACTGAAGCAGGTCGTCAATCTCTTCGTCGCTGCGGCCCTCGGCGGCCAGGTGAACCAGCAATCCCCAGGCGACCTGATCGCCGTGGGAGGCATCCTTGGTGCCGCGGGCGCGCATCAGGCCGCGCGTCAGGGCGTGGGCGAGCGACAGGCCGCCGTTCTCGAAGCCCAGTCCGCTCATCAGGACGGCGGCCTCGACCACCGCTTCGAGATCGCCGGTCACCTCGTTGCGGGCACAGGCGGCAAGTCCCGCCTCGGCGTGGGCGCGCAGGGTCCGATAGCAGGCATCGGCGATGGCGCTCGCGGTCGATAGGGGACGGGTCTCGAAAGGCGTCACGCCGCTCCCGGCGCGGCAGCCTTCGGCTTCGAACTTCTTGGCCAGGGCGTCGCCGATCCCGGCGCGCAGGAAGGCGACCGGCGCGGCCGCGATCAATGCCGTGTCCACCAGCACCACGTCCGGATTGCGCGCCATGCGGTCGACCGCGACCATGGCATGGCTGTCGTCGTAGATGGCGACGGCCGCGCTGGTCGGGCTGTCGTTCGAGGCGATCGTCGGCACCGTGAACATGGGCAGGTCCAGCAGCATGGCGACGCCCTTGGCCGCATCGAGCGACTTACCGCCCCCGATGCCGATCACCAGGCTGCTCTCCCTTTCCTTGCCCTGCGCGGCCAGGGCCGCGACGGCCTCACGCGTGATCTCGCCCTTCAGTGTCCCGAACGCAGGAGTGAGGTCGGCCTCGGCAAGGCTCGTCACCAGCCGGCTGCCCAGCAGGCCGAGCACCTGCGCATCGCCGATGACGAGAGGGGCCGGGCCATAGGACGCGGCCAAGGCACCCAAGGCATCGAGCGCGCCCGGACCCTGAAGGTAGCGACCCGGCGCGCCGAAGATACGAATGCCGGCGGGGAGCGTCACCGAACCAGGGCTTCGGCCTGCGCCGCACCCAGCCCCAGGCGCTGATAGTGGCTGCGGGTGGCGTCGAGCTTGGTGAAGACGTCCTCATAGCCGAGCGCCGTCCCCTCGACATCGACGTAGACGTAGCCGCCGGTGACGTGGAACAGGGTGATCATCTCATCGACTCCTTCGGGCACCACCAGGGTGTGCGTTTCGCCGGCCGGCTCGAAGGCGTAGCTCATCGGCGTGGCCTCCCAATCGTGCTCCAGATAGCGCCAGCGCCCCCGCAAGGTGAAGGCATGCACCGGGCCGTTGTGGCGATGGCGCGAGAGGACACCGGACTTCCGGACGCGCAGCAGGTTCACGTAGTAGCCCTGGCTGACGCAGAGGATCAGCGGCTTGAAGCTGACCCCCTCGGCTTGCGGCACCCAAGACTGCTCGTCGCCGTCGAGATCCAGCGCGCCGGGCACGATGAGGTCCTGCAGCATGCCGAAGGGCTGCGGTTTGCCGTAGGGCACCTTGCTCGCATCGATGCCCGCGTTGCGTTCTACGACCGTCATTGCCGTCTCCTTTTTCGCTCTATCTGCCGTCGAGGATCGCCCGCTCGAAACGGGGCTGGTCAACCTCGTACTTCTGCTCAAGATAATCTTGCGAGCCGCATTCGAAGAAGCTGTCGGCCAGGCCGATCTTGATCAGCGGCATCTGAATGCCGGCATCATACAGCGTCTCGATCACCAGCGAGGTCAGCCCGCCGGTGGTCTTATGGTTCTCGGCGACGATCAGGCGTTCGTGGCGGCGCGCAAAATCGAGCACCGCGGCCCCGTCGAAGGGCTTGATCGTGCTGGCGTGAAGCACGCCGACGTCATGACCCTGTGCCTCGACCGCCTGGGCCGCATCGAGCGCGCGCGCGCTCATATAGCCCGTCGAGACGATACCGATCTTGCCGCTGCCGCCGCGCAGCAGCTTCGCCTTGCCGACCTCGAAGCGGTAGTCCGGCCCCAGCTCCACCGGCACCTTGCCGCGCAGGTTGCGCACATAGACGGTCCCGGGAATATCGGCGACCGCCCGGACCACCTGCTTCAGCTCGGTCGCATCGCAGGGATCGATGATCGTCAGGTCGGCGATGCCGCGCATCATGTTGAGATCCTCGGTCGCCTGATGGGTCGCGCCATAGCCGTTCACCAGGCCCGGCATGCCGGC
Source organism: Rhodovibrionaceae bacterium (assembly GCA_028282405.1). Classification (GTDB taxonomy): domain Bacteria; phylum Pseudomonadota; class Alphaproteobacteria; order Kiloniellales; family DSM-21159; genus JANQMX01. The sequence continues at coordinate 9,195 of JANQIA010000446.1, read as the reverse complement.
GAAGATCTTCACGTTCGCCTTGGAGTGGGCGCAGGCGATGGCCACGAAGTCGTAGGCGCGGCGGGTGATGAACACCGAATAGGTCGTGCAGTAGGCGATCTTGCCGATCTTCGAGAAGCCGGCGGCGATCATCATGAGGCTCTGCTCGGCCATGCCCACGTTGAAGAAGCGGTCGGGGTGCGCGTCGCGGAACGGCAGAATGTCGCTGTAGCGTCCCATGTCCGCGGTCAGCCCGACGATCTCGGGGCGCTCCCGCGCCAAGTCCGCCAAGGTGATGCCAAAGGGGGCGAGCTCGGTGGTCTTGCCTTCGACCTCGACGATCTCCCCCATGCCGCGGGTGCGGTTGCCGATGCTGCCGTCCTGCTCAAGCATTCTCTCTCTCCAGCTCAGCCTGCAGGCTGTCCCACTCGTCGTTGGCAACGCGCACGAAGTGGGCGCGTTCGCGGGCCATGATGGTCGGTACGCCGAAGCCGGGGGTGGTGCGCATGACGATCGCCTTCGGCCGCCCGTCGGGCCTGCGTGCGGCGGCCAAGGCCTCTGCCAGGGCTGACATGTCGTTGCCGTCTATGTCCACCGCGTCCCAGCCGAAGGCGGCCATCTTCTCGGCGACCGGCTCGATGGCGACCGTCACCGGACCGTCCGCCTGGATGCCGTTGCAGTCGACCAGGGCGACGAGGTTGTCGCACTTGAAGGTCGCCCCGCCCATGGCAGCCTCCCAAGTCGAGCCCTCTTGCAGCTCGCCGTCGGAGAACTCGCAGAAGACGCGCGCCGTCGAGCCGTCGAGCTTGAGTCCCATCGCCATGCCGACCGCTTGGCCCAAGCCGTGGCCGAGCGAGCCGCCGACGATCTCGACCCCGGGGGTCTCGTCGAAGGTGCTCATGGGCAGCGCCGAGCCGTTGAGGCCGTAGGAGGCAAGCATCGCCTCGTCGAGGTAGCCGGCTTCGGCCAGTGCCGCATAGAGGGCGATGGAGTAATGCCCGGTGGACAGCAGAAAGCGGTCGCGGTCCGGCCAGTCGGGGGCCGCGCTGTCGTGGCGCATCTCGTGGAAGTAAAGCACGGCCAGGCAGTCGGCGATGGCCAGGCCCTGGGCGATGTAGCCTTCGCCCTTGCCGGCAGCCATGCGCATCATCTTGCGCCTGAGATTGAGCGCGCGCGCTTTCAAGGCGGCGATGTCCGCAGCGGCCGGCGGATGATTGGCAAGCGTCATGTCAAAGGCTTTTCGAGGGTAGGGTGGCCGCGTCGGCGGCTGCCGGCGCGTTGGCTCCAGGCTCGGGTTCGATCTTCACTGCTTTCCGGTCCTCACGGTGTTTCAATCTTGAGCGGGCGTCTCGTTCGCGGCGGCCAGCGCCTTGCGGTGGCGCAGCACGGCAAAGACGAGGGACGCGACGGCAAGCAGCAGGATGCTTGCGGTCAAGGGCTGCAGCAGCCAGACGAAGCTGCCGTCGTGCAGAATCATCGAGCGCCGGAAGTTCTCTTCGGCGATCGGTCCGACGATTGCGGCAATCAGCAGGGGGGCCACCGGATAGCGGCCCTTGGTCAAGAGATATCCCAGGACGCCGGCCGCGAGCGTGACCATCACGTCGAAGACGTTGGTGCGCACGGCGTAGGAACCGATGACGCAGAACACGATGACCAGCGGCCAGAGATAGACGGGGGGAATCTGAATGACCCGGATCCAGAGGCGGATACCGGCCAGGCCGATGACCAGCAGGCAGAGGTAGGCCAGCGTCATGGCGACGAAGGAGCCGTAGACCAGGTCGGGCGCCGCATTGAACAGGCCCGGGCCCGGCTGAATGCCGGCGATCAGCAGCGCGCCGAGCAGCACGGCCGCCTGGGTATTGCCCGGGATGCCGAGCGCAAAGGTGGGCACCAGGGAGCCCATGTTGCTGGCGTTGTTGGCGGCTTCAGCGGCGGCGACGCCACGCGGCTCGCCCTCGCCGAAGGTCTCCGGCGTCTTGGAGAAGCGCTTGGCTTCGTTGTAGGCCATGTAGCCGCCGATATCGCCGCCGACGCCGGGCAGCATGCCGGTGGCGAAGCCGATGGTGCTGGCCCCGGCCGTCGTCGGCGCCAGCCTGCGCAGCCAGTTGCGGCCCATGCCGAAGCTGCCGATGCGCCGGCCTTCGCGCCGCGAGGCGATCATCCGCTCGATCTGGGTCAGGGCCTCCGCCAGGCCGAAGATGCCGACGAGCAGGGGAATGAGCTGAATGCCGCCGGAGAGCTGCGCGTCGCCGAAGGAGAGGCGCGGAAAGCCGGCGATCGGATCGAAGCCGATGGAGGCGATCAAGAGCCCGATGGCGGCGCTGACGAAGCCCTTGGCGATCGAGCCGCCGCCGATCGAGGCGATAATGGTGAGCGCCAGCATGGCGATGGCGAAGTACTCCGGCGTGCCGAAGGACAGGGCATAGTCGGCCAGCAGCGGCGCGAAGAAGGCAAGCAACAGGGTTCCAAGCAGACCGCCCGCGACACTGGCGACAAGCGAGATGGTCAGCGCTTCGCCGGCGCGTCCCTGCTGCGCCATGGGATAGCCGTCGAGCGTGGTCGCCGCCGAGGAGGGCGTGCCGGGCGTTCTAACCAGGACCGCGGGAATGGCCCCGGCGTAACAGGCGCCGTTGTAGATCCCGAGCAGCAGCACCAGGCCGGTCAGGGGATCGAGACTGAAGGTGAAGGGCAGGAACAAGGCCATGCCGACGGTAGCCGACAAGCCAGGTATCGCCCCGATGGCGACGCCGAGTAGGACGCCCAAGGGCACCATCAGAATGACCAGCCAATCCTGCAGCGCCGCAAAGCCCTCTATCCAGCCGGTCACAGCAGCAAGCCCCCGATGCGCGTCGCCGGGAGCGGCACGTCCAGCGCGAAGCGGAAGAGGGCATAGGTCCCGGCGCTGATGAGCAGAGGCATGGTCGCCAAGACGGCCGGGCGTCGAATCCCGATCAGCCACATTTGGCAAAGCAGGAACAGTGCCGTGGCCGCCGGAAAGCCGATGGGCTCCATGGCCAAAAGGTAGAGGGTGGTGAAGACAACCGTCATCACCACGCGAAGCAGGCCGGCACCGCGCGGCAGCCCCTCATGCGGCTCCCGATCCCAGAGCAGCCAGAGAGATAGGCCGATCAAGGCCACGCCGACGACCCGGGGCAGGAAGGCCGGCCCCGGGTCGTTGGGAAGCATGCCGGGACGGATGTCCGCCGCGACGATCAGGACGCCCACGCCGAGCGCCAAGGTCAGCAACGGCGGGACGACCGAACCGCGGCGCTCAGCAGAGCGCATGGACTTACTGAGCCAGGCCCAGCAGCTCGAGCAGCTCGCCGTAGCGCTGGTATTCGGCGGCGAGATAGGCGTCGTAGTCGCCGGCGCCGAGATAGGCCGGATTGACGCCGCTGCGGGCGATATAGTCGTTGAACGTGTCGGAGCGGAAGGCCGCTTCGAAGCAGTTGTTGAGCGTGTCCACCCGGTCCTGCGGCGTGCCCGCCGGCACTGCGAGGCCGAAGATCGAGCCGCCGGTGACCGCGACACCCTGCTCCATGAGGGTCTTGGTGTCGGACATGATGTCGATCCGCTTGTCGCTGGCGACGGCAAGCGGCACCAGATCGCCGTTCTCGACCTGGCCGACGACGTTCGAGGCGTTGGAGACCAGAAGGTCGACCTCGCCGCTGAGCGCCGCGGGGATGGCCATGGCGTCGCCTTGATAGGGAATGTTGACGAGCTTGCCGCTGACCCCGGCGTTGCGGGCCAGGTCTTCGAAGGTGATCGCGTAGGGGCTGGCCGGCCCCGACGTGGCAACGCGGATTTGCTCGCCGTTCTTGGCGGCCGCGATCAGAGCTTCGATCGACTGATAGGGCGAGTCCGGGCGGACGAAGAAGCCGTGCGGATCGAAGATGAAGCGCATCACCGCCTGGAAGTCCTTATGGGTGATATCGCTCAATCCCATATGCTCGACCGCGCTGATCTCGGTCGGCGTGGTGGCGATGGTGTAGCCGTCGGGGTCCGCCTTGCGCACGGTGTCCAGCGCGATCACCCCGGAGCCGCCGGGCTGGTTGCTGATCACGATCTCCGTCCCGCAGGTCTCTTCCGCCGCGGCCGCCAAGGCGCGGGTGTTGGTGTCGGTCGAGCCGCCCGCGGCAAAGCCGATCACGATGCGAATAGGCTCCGAGGGAAAGTCCTCTGCCAGGGACGGCGCCGCCAGCGCGACGGCGATTACGACACTCGCGCTGACCGTCAGGGCAAGGCGGCCTTTCAGCTTGGGCAATGACATCTCGTGCTTCCTCCTTGTGTCGCGCTGGGTGGCGCGGGGTCCGGCTGTAGGCCGGTTCTATTCTTGCAGTGTCCGGATACCGGATATATAGTCCGGAATACGAACGATCACATTCTTTGTGTTTTGCCCGCCCCCTGTCAAGAACGCTGGCGGCTGCCCCTGCCGATCCCGGGTTCGAAGAGGATGAGACATGACCATGGCTGACTCTTCCGTCGGGCCGGTAGACCCGAAAAACCACATCGCCTCGGTCGAGAAGGCAGTGCGGTTGCTGGAGCTGTTCGATGACGAGACGCCCCAGCTCACCGTGGCGGAGATGGTTCGCCGCGGGGGATACACACGCACGACCACCCATCGCCTGGTGACCACGCTGGAGCGGCTCGGTTGGCTGACCCGCAGCGGAGAGCACTATCAGCTCACCCTCCGAGTCTTTCGTCTCGCCGCCATGGCGGTCAGTCCCCTGCATCTGCGCGAGGAGTCGCGGCCGCTGATGTCCGAGCTGGCGGCGCATCACGGAGAGAACGTCTATCTCCTGGTTCCGGATGGGCCGCGCGCGGTCTGCGTGGAGTGCATCAAGGGCCGGTCGCCGGTCCAGATCATGGCGATGGATGTCGGCAAGTCGTTGCCGCTCTATGTGGGGGGCGGACCCTTGGCGCTTCTGGCCGAGCGGGAAGCGGAGCTGCTGCCGGCGGTTCTCGAAAACCTGCCCGACACGACGCCGACGGGGCAGCCGCAGACCGAGGTTGACCTGCGGGCCAAGCTGCAGGCGGCGCGCGACAGCGGCTATTCGCGGAGCATCGAAGACGTGACCTTGAGTGTCGGCGCTTTCGGTGCGCCGATCTTCGACGCCGAAGGGCTTGCCGTTGCGGCCATCAGCGTCGGCGGCCTGGTGCAGGCCCTTGTGCCGAAGGAGCCTGAGCTGGCTCGCAGCCTCAAGGAGACGGCCTCAAAGATCTCCGCCAAGATCGGCTACCAGGCGTTGAGGCCGCGGAAGGCCGGCCCGGCGTTAGACTCCTAGTCGGAGAGCCACCAGGCGAAGGTCGAGCAGGCGCCCTGATTTCCCGACACTGTCCAGCGCACGATGCGTTCCTGATCGTCGACGAAGATACGCAGCGTGCATTTGTAGTCATAGGGAATGTGTTCGTAGGTGGTGTAGCTTTGGGTACCGAAGGTGATGCCCTCTGCGCCATAGGAGGTGACGCGCTTGGTCTCGTAGCGGGGCATCTGATAGGACCCGACTTCGCGCTGGTGCCAGACATAGTGCTTCTGCCCGCCCACGTTGATCTCCGACCGTGGATAGCCGAGTTTGGCGATCGCTTGGCCGATGTCTTCGCCCCGCATCTCCTCCATGTGGTCGTCGATGATGTCCCAGGCGCAGCCGCCCAAGAGAGCCAGCAGCAAGATCGGAACCAGCGCCCGTTGCAGCCCCATGTCGTCTCCCCTTCGCCGAAGCAAACAGATGGCACCCAAAGCTAGACGGAATATTTTAGCGGGTTGTTTGAGCGGTACTACGTCGTAATACGTGCAATCGTACAAGCTGTAGGAGCGGTTGTTTTTCGATGCGGCGCTTCTTGGGCCGCATCCCGCCATAGCCGCGTCCATAACCCTATGCTAGCTAGGGGCGATCGGCTCATCCGAGGCCGCCGGCAGAGGGATTCCGAAACATGGGGTGGGTTTTTCGCGTCTTTGTCCTGGCAGTTTCTCTTGTCAGCCTTGGCCTTGCCGGGTCGGCGCTGGCGCGACAGTGGAAGCCGACGCCTTTGGAGCAGGCGCAGGACTATCTGCAAATCGAGCACAGCATCTCCGACAGTGAGCAGGTCATCGTCATGTGGCTGGCGCCGCAGTTCTTCGGCCAGGACCAGATGGATGACGCCATGCTCCAGCTCTTCGAAGACTACGCCCTGGTCTCCATCATCCACTTCGCGGTCGACGACCTGGGGCAGTTCCGCGCCGTCGAGCCCACGGGCGTGACCATCGAGCTGCCGGATGCCGAACCGCTCACACCCTTGCCGGGCAGCGAGATCCCACCCGTCGTCTCGAGCCTCCTGCACCTCATCCAAGCCTCCCTGGCCAGTGGCTTCGGCCCCGTTGGGCAAGGCATGCGCACCTTCGTCTACGACGGCACGAACGTGAACGCCTGCGGCCAAGGCAAGCTTTGGATCGCCTATCTGGAAGAGCGCTACGAGTACGATACGCCGGTGCCGGGCTGTTAGCCGAAAGGCTCACCCGGATCAGGCTCTTTGCGGTTCCAGGGCAAAGCGAAGTGCGGGTAAGCTCGTCGCTTCGAGGCCGGGCTTGGTCTTCATTGCAGCCTTCCGCGAGAGGGCGGGGTGCGACCCCGCGCTCCTTCGGGTGAGCCCGTCATCGTCCCTGCGCTTCTGACCGACAGGTCGAGGCGCCTCGCGGGAGATCGCCTATCATGATGCTGCGCCTTGCCCTCATGCTGGTCGTCTTCGTCGATCTCATGGGGCAGGGGCTGATCTTCCCCATCATCCCGACCTTGATCATCGATCCTTCGAGCGACTTTCTGCCCAGCGACACGAGCGAGAACACCCGAAATCTGCTCTACGGCCTGGTGACGGGCATCTTCTACCTCTTCTGGTTCTTCGGCGCGGCCTATATCTCCAAGCTCTCCGACTACATCGGGCGCAAGAGCGGCATGGTGATCTGCCTGGTGGGCGCGCTCGCCGGCTACGTCCTGACCGTCATCGCCATCGAGTCCTCCAGCTTCTACCTGCTGCTGCTGGCGCGCTGTATCTCGGGGTTCACCGCGGGCAATCAGCCGATCGCCCAGGCCGCGCTGATCGACCTCAGCCGGGACGACGAGGAGCGCAGCCGCAATATGGGCCGGATCGTCGCCGCCTCGGCGCTGGGCCTGGTGACCGGCCCCATCATCGCAGGACTGCTGAGCGACCCGCAGGTCTTGGGCCCTTACGCGACGCTGGAACTGCCGTTCATGGTGGCGGCCGGGCTGATCCTCGTGACCCTCGTGCTCGTCCTGAGCTTCTACCACGATGCCACGGCAACCCGGCGCAAGATCGATTTCGGCGTGCAGGAGGTCTTCCTCAATCTCTGGCGCCTGCGCGGACGCACCACGATCATCAAGCTCTCATTCGTGTGGTTCTTCTTCGAGCTGGGCCTCAACGCCTTCGTCGTCTATCTCGATGACTATACGATCGAGATGTACAAGTTCGGCACGCTGCAGAACAGCATCCTCTTCATCCTGGTCGGCTTGGCCTTGGCGGTCGCCAGCGGTGTGATCGCAGGACCTCTGAGCAAGCGCTTCGGCAAGATACCCGTGGTCACGGGCAGCCTCGTTCTGATGGCCGTCGCCCAGCTCGCATTCCTGCTGAACGATGTCTCTTGGCTGTCCTACGTCATCGTGGTGCCGGTCGTGCTCGGCTTCGGGCTCGGCTACCCCACCATGCTCAGCCTTTTCTCCGCCAGCGCCGGCAAGCAGGAGCAGGGCTGGGTGATGGGCATCACCATCGCGCTCTTCACCCTCGGCACCGGCATCATCGCCGTGGTCGGCGGCGCCCTGATGGAGATCGACCCGCATCTGCCCTTCATCGTCGGCGTCGCGGCCTACGTCCTCGCACTGATCTTCGTCGCCACCCTGTGGCGCGGCGCCGATGTGAAGGCCCTCGACAGTGGGCAGATGCACGCCGACTCCTAGGCCGGCGAAGCGGCCGTGGCCTGTGCCCAGGCCAGAGCTTCTTCGAGCCGGTCGTTGCCCCAGAAGAGCTCGCCGTCGGCCGTGCGCCAGCTCGGCGCGCCGAAGATACCGTGGCGCTGCGCCGCCTCGGTCTGCGCGCGCAAGGCCTGCTTGTTGGCGGGCTCAGCGGCTTGGGCCAGCACGGAGTCGGCATCCAAGCCCTGCGCCGCAAGCAGCGCGGCGATCACCTCCGGCTCCGAGATCGTCTGTTCTTCGGCGAACTCTGCGCGGTAGACGGCGCGGCTGAACTGCGCGCGAGCGCCGTCATCGGGCAGGGCCGTCGCCACGCGCGCGGCCAAGAGGCCGTTCTGCGGAAAGGGCTCGGGGCGCCGGAAGGTCTGGCCCAGCTTCTCGCAGCTCCGCGCCACGTCGTGCCACATGTAGGCGCCCTTGGCCGGCTGCAGGTTGAAGGGGGAGGTCGACCAGCCGAGCGCGGCGAAGATCGGCCCTAAGAGGAAGGGTCGCCAGAGCACGCTGACGCCGGCCTCTGCGGCCACGGCCTCCACGCGCATGGCGGCCGGATAGGAGTAGGTGCTGGCGAACTCGTACCAGAACTCGATCGTCTCCTCAGCGCTCTGCATGCGATTTTCCGCGGTGGACTAGGTCTCCTGATCTTAGCGCCTGTCGACCTATCGGCGAACAGCCCTCATTTTAAGACGCTACGGCATAGGAACTGGGCATGGGGAGCAAAGCCATTGGCCTTTCGCCTTCCTCCTCTTAACAGCCTGCGGCTTTTCGAAGCCGCCGGGCGTCATCTGAGCTTCAAGCTTGCCGCGGACGAGCTTGGCCTTACGCCGTCGGCAGTCAGTCATGGCATTCAGGGTCTGGAAGACTGGTTGGGCGCACCTCTCTTCCTGCGCGAGCGCGGTGGATTGGCCCTGACGGAGGTGGGCGTTGCCTACCATCCTGCCGTGCGGGAGGCCTTGGTGCGCATCGCCACGGCAAGCGCGCAGTGCTCCAACCGCGGCAAGCGGAATGAGATCCGGGTCAGCGCCGCGCCGACCTTCGCCGCGCGGCTGCTGCTGCCGCGGCTCGATCGCTTCAAGGAGCACCAGCCGGACGTGTCCGTGGTCGTGGACCTGGTTCATCAGCAGATCGATTTGCCGCGCGACGGCATCGACCTGGCGATACGCTTGGGGACGGGGGATTGGCCTGGTCTCACCGCCGAGCATCTGCTGACCGAGGAGCTGCTGCCGCTCGGCGCGCCGGATCTACGCAAGCGCTTAGGGGCGAA
>JANQIA010000440.1 GCA_028282405.1 Rhodovibrionaceae bacterium | reverse complement strand
CCCTGATTGTCAGGCCGGTTGGCCAGATCCGATCCGGATCGTCCAAGTCGGCCGTCTGAGTCTCATGGGCCATAGGTTTATTCTCCTCTCGGACACGATGCTGCCCGCGACAATCTACCGCGAGCATCTACAGCTTAGCGCTGGCAAAGTCCGAGCGTCAACGGGCTTTGTCACCTTTTTTGTAAACTTATATTGACACAAACCCACAATTGATCTGGCTCAATTCCAGATAGGCAACCGCGTGCAATGGAGGGCGGGTTCCTTGCTCAAATGACAAGGAGGCCCGTCCGAATTGGACCAAGCAAACATCAAATCGATCGTTGTGGGAGTGAACGGCCTGGAGGCGCTGATCGGCGCCCTTAAGGCAGAGGGCTATGCGGTTCTCGGCCCAAAGGAACATGATGGTGCCCTGGTCCTAGGACCGATTGCCTCCATCGAAGATCTCCCGCGCGGCCGCATCGAGAACGCCGACGGCGGCAGCGTCCGTCTTGCCGAGGGCGCGCGCGATGCGTTTTTCGACCATACCCTGCCCATGCAGAGCCTCAAGCGTCTGGTCTATCCGGCGGAGGAGCGGCTCTTCGCGACGGGTGAGGATCTGCGCTTCGAGGAGACGCCCGTCGAGGCCTCGCCGGTTGCGGTGATCGGTGCCCGGCCCTGCGATCTGGCCGCATTGCACACCCTGACGACGGTCTTCGAGGCCGGTCCCTTTCTCGACCAGCGCTATCGTAAGCGGCGGGAAGCCCTGCTGCTGATCGCGGTCAATTGCATGCGCCCGGCCAGCACCTGCTTCTGTGCCTCGATGAACACGGGCCCGCGGGCCGAGAGCGGCTTCGATCTGGCGCTCGACGAGCTGTTGCAAGACGGACGCCATGCTTTCCTGCTGTCCGCCGGCAGCCAGTGCGGGCTCGATATCCTCGAGCGACTCGATGGCGACCCGGCGCGCGAAGAAGACCTTCAGGCAGCACGGGACGGGTCGCGGGCCTGCGCCGACGCGCAGACACGCAGGATGGCCGAGGGAGCCGAGCAGCTTCTCAAGCGGAGCTACGATCATCCGCATTGGGCCGAGGTCGCCGAGCGTTGTCTGAGCTGCGCCAACTGCACCATGGTCTGCCCGACCTGCTTCTGCGGCACCATTGAAGACCGCACGTCGCTCGACGGCACGGAAGCGGAGCGCTGGCGGCGTTGGGACAGTTGCTTCACCCTCGACTTCAGCTATTTGCATGGCGGGTCGGTCCGCAAGGAGACCGCATCCCGCTATCGCCAGTGGATCACGCACAAGCTGGCGCATTGGCACGATCAGTTCGGCAGCTCCGGCTGCGTCGGCTGCGGCCGTTGTATCCGCTGGTGCCCGGTGGGCATCGACATCACCGCAGAGGTGGAGGCCTTGGCTGCGGCGGACGGCAGCGCCGGCAATTTCGAGGAGGAGCGCCGATGACCGACGGCAACATCAAGTCGATGGCCGACATTCTGGCCGCGCACCCGCTGTTTGCGGGGCTGGACAAGGAGATCACCGATCTGCTCGGCGGCTGCGCCAGCAATGCGCACTTCTCGGCCGGCAGCTACCTGTTCAAGGCCGAGGAAGCGGCCGATGTCTTCTATTTGTTGCGGGCGGGCGATGTCGCCCTGGAACTCAGCATGCCCGGCCGCGGGAAGCTGATCGTCGAGACGGTGCAGCCGGGCCATGTCGTCGGGGCATCCTGGATCCTGCCGCCCTATCGCTGGCGCTTCGATGCGCGGGCAGTGGGCGACGTCCGGGCCACTGGCATCGATGCAGCCTGCCTGCGCAAGAAGTGCGACGACGACCCGAGCACGGGCTATCAGGTCCTGAAGCGCTTCTTGCCGGTCGTGGCCGGACGGCTGCAATCGACACGCCTGCGGCTGCTCGACCTCTATGCGCCGCCGTCCGAAGTCGGCCGCGCGCTATGAATGCCGTCGACCAGCTTGAGCGCGGCGTCGCCCCGGTCGAGTCCGGCATGCTGCCGCGGCCCTTCGTGGTGCGCTCCCGGCGCGAGGAAGCGGGCGACTGCGTGACCTTGGACCTGGTGCCGCTCGACGGCGAGCCGGTCACTTTCGAGTCCGGGCAGTTCACCATGCTCTATGTCCACGGCATCGGCGAGGTGGCGATCAGCATCTCCGGCGACCCGGCGGAGTCGGGCAGCTTGGTTCATACCATCCGGCCCGTCG
>JANQIA010000385.1 GCA_028282405.1 Rhodovibrionaceae bacterium | reverse complement strand
CGGTCGTTGACCCCGGCCCGGATCATCATGCCGAGCTTGGTCCGGTTGAGGAACAACCAGAGACCGACGCCAACGGCGACCGCCACGACCAAGACGGTCAGACGAAACATCGGATACTTGATGTAGACCGGATCGCCCGAGGCCTTGATCACCGAGATGATCGGCAGGGTCACCGCGCCGAACAGCCACTCCGGCGGCTCGAACTGGTAGGTGTTTCCGGTCCAGACGGCCAGCATCAGGTCGGCGGCAATGATCGAGATGCCGATGGTGACCAGGGTCTGACGCAGGTCGTCGCCTTCCATGCGGCGGAAGATCAGCACCTGCAGCAGGACGCCGCTGGCGCCGATGGCGAGAAAGGCGACGGCCAAGCCGAGGAACCAGTTGCCGCTGGCGGTCGCCACCTCATAGCCGATGTAGGCGCCCAAGAGGTACATGGAGCCGTGCGCCAGGTTGACGTTGCGCATCAGGCCGAAAACGAGGGTAAAGCCGCTGGCCACGAGGAAGTAGAGGCCGGCCAGGGTGATGCCGTTCAGCAGCGTGTTGACGAAGGTCTTCTTGCGGCCGAGGGAGTCGACCAGCCAGTCGGGCCAGACAGCGAAGATCAGCCAGAGAAACGCCGCGACAAGGAGAAAGATGACCAAGGCCCAGACGCGGTGGCGATCAACGAACTGCCGCATCGCCCGCGCCTTAGACCGACAGGGCCAGGTCGCTTAGAACGGTGCTCGCGCTCGGCCTCTGCCGCGCTGTCATCTCTATCCTCCCTTCGTGCGCCCCGTTGCACCGGGGTCTGCGAGGCCATATCGGCCATACGCGGTGCCGTTATCGACACTCTACATGCTCGGAAGCCTGACGCGACTCGACGTCGGCCGCAACCGTTCCAAATCGCAATGATGAGTAATATTGGGTAATATATGCGCCAAACACGACGAAAGCCCGGCGCTCGCCATAGGAATCAGATGCTCTACGACAGGCAGATAAGCGGCGATTTTCCTTGGACAGAAAGCGCAAAGGCCAGCCAAACGGCCTGTGTTGCCGCCTTCGGAGCGCGTCCGGGAACCCAGAATGAGATCAAGAATTGAACCAATTATTGAACCAATCGAGGGGTGGAGCAAAAAAATTACAGGTTGCAGAGTAACATTGCCTATATCTGATCATTTTTCTTGAGAAATTGAGCCAATTGGACCTATTTTCTCTATCTCAGCTAAGCCAAAATCAGACCAAGACATGCGAAATTCAGTGGCAACCCGGATTGCCGATCGACTGCGGGATGAGATTCAAGCGGGCGCCTTTGCGGCCGAGGGGCGTATTCCGACGGAGCGCGAGCTGGCGGAGCGCTTTGCCGTGGCGCGCAACACCGTCCGCCGCGCGATCGAAGACCTGCAGTCCTCCGGCCTGGTCATTCGCCATGTCGGCCGCGGCACCTTTCTCACCGCGGCAGACCCAGTCGAGACACCGCGACCAGCCAACGCCGGCGAGAGCGACATCAGCCCCCGCGACCTGATCGAAGCGCGGCTGATGCTCGAGCCGGCCGCCGCCGCAGCGGCGGCCATCAACGCCACCGATGCCGATCTCCTGCGTTTGCAGCAGGTCCAAGATGCCTCCGCTGCGACGAGCCTGATGGAGGAGTTCGAGCGCTGCGATGCGGAGATCCACCGACTGCTGTTCTCCATGACGCAGAATCAGGTGCTGTTGCGCTTCGATGCCATGCTGAGAGATTTGCGCGACAACGCGGACTGGCTGGCGGCCAAACGCCGGAGCTATTCGGACGCGCAGAAAGCCCGCTATGTCGCCCAGCATAGCGAGATCATTCGCGCGATCCGCACGCGCTCCCCGAAAGCCGCCCGCGAAGCCATGGCGAGCCACCTCGAGGAGGTGCGCCGGGTCCTGCTCGAAGGCTGAGTAGCACCGGCGTCCGGTGTCGGCTGTCCCATCATACCCAGCAAGTGCGCTCGCCGGATGGGTCATCGTGCCCAAGCCGGGACTGCCCGGTACCGTTGCCCTCCCACCGCAGATCTGCACTCTCCGCCCAAGCTTGCAGCATTCCAGCCTGCCCGATGAGATCGGCCTGCTGCTGCCGGTGCAGCCCAACCCGCAAACGCTGGTCGACCAGGTTGTTGCCGCACCGTCGCTGCTGGAGGGAGCAGCGCTCGGCCTGTTTCTCGCCAATCCCTTCTTCTCGCCACCCCGCGAGGCACAACGGCTGGCACAGATCGGCCTCGGCTGGGTCGCCAATCTGCCGAGCGTCGCGCAGCATGATCGCGAGTTTGCCCAGCAGTTGTCCGATGTTGCCTTGGACCACGCGCGCGAGCTGGCCGCGCTGGCCGACTTCAAAGCGTCAGGGATCCGGGTTCTCGCGACAGTCTCCGATGCAACGGAGGCAACCGCAGCAGCGGCCTTACCGGCCGATGCGCTCCTGGTGATGCCGAAGAGCGCGGACTTGGCAGCCGGCTTCCCGTCGCTGCGTCAACGGGGGTCGGCGGCGCTCGCCATTGCCAGCGCGCTGCAAGACAGCGGCTGGCAGGGTCCGCTGCTGGCGCTCGGCACCAAGAGCGAAGCGGAGCGCCCGACACTCTGGCCCGAAGCGTGGGACGGAGTCGTGTGCCGCCCCATCCCGGCCGAGCCGCAAGAACTCAGCCTTCCAAACCAAATCTCTTGATCTTGTTGTAGAGCGTCTTGCGGGAGATGCCGAGCGACTCGGCTGCCCGCGTGCGGCTGTAGCCGTGCCGCCACAGCGCGTCGACGATCCGGTCCTTCTCGCTGCGCCTGTCCGAAACCGGGCTGTTGCCGGGCTTGAAGAGCCGCGTCAGCTCTTCGAGCTGTATCGGCCCTCCGGCGGCACGTCCGGCCAAGCCCCCGACCATGCCGCGCAGCTCCGCCTCATTGCCCGGCCAGAGGTGGGCGTGAAGCTGCTGCAGCGCCGCCGAGCTGAAACTGTCGCGACCGAGCGCCATAGCGAGGCTGATCGCCGCCTCGGCCTCGATCAAGGCCACAAGATCGTCGATGCGCTCGCGCAACGGAGGGAGCCGAAGGGTCCAACCGGCAAACTGGGCCGCCAGCTCGGCCTCGAAGCCGGCGCCGCGCAGATCGTCGCCAACCTCTCCTTCGCTGAAAGGCATCTCGCTGATCAGGACGACGCGCGGCCCAACCGGCAGGGCCCGTCGACTTCCCGGTGCGCGAAAGCTGCCCTCCCGCAAAGCCAAGGCAAGCCGCCGCTGCGTCGCGGCCGGCAGGCGTTCCGGCGCGCGGATAGCCAGGACGGCGGCCCCGCTGTCAGCCAAGGCCGGGCGTTGCTTCGCAATGGTGTCGCGGTGGCCGAAGATCACACTGCGGGCACGGGCGGGAAAGTCCTCGCCGCCCACATCCACCTGAATAAGGCTCTGGGTCAGCTCTTGCCGGCCCGCCGCGCCGCCGAGGCTTGCCAAGGCAAGCAGCGCCGGCTCGCTGGCCATGCCCGCTTCGGCGAGAAGGAGAACCGGCGCAGAACTCTCGGCCAGGCTCCTCAGCCGACGCAGGAAGGCAAGCTGCGCATCGGAGCGCCCGACGAAGCCGAAAGGGCGCGCCCAGGCCACCAGGCGGGCGCTCTCCTTATCCAGGGAGGCCTGGCTGCGGCCGGCTTGTCGAAAGCGATCGATCTGGTCGGCGACGGAGGCTTCCAGCGGCATCCGCTCGAAAGTGGATCCGCCGACGTAACCGTCGAGCGGTGCCAGGCTCAGAACGCGGCCGAGGTCCTCGGCCGTGCCGACGGGTCCACCTTCCAGGAAGAAGCGGCAGCGCGGATTGATGCGCTTGATCAGGCGGCCGATCTCCCGCGCCATGGTTGCCACCTCCTCCAGGCTGGCGCGACGCCGATGCCCCAGGGCACCACCGACGTTCCAGCCGAGGTTGAGGCAGATGAGCTCGATGCCGGCGTCCGCCGCCAGGCGCGCCTGGGTGCGGGTCGCGCAATAGAACATGGGCATCAGCCCGGCCTCCCGCACCGCGCTGAGCTGCGCCACCTCGGCCTCGATGCCACGCCCTGCCCGAGCCAGAATCTGCTGCATCGAGCGAGGGAAGTGCATGGCGCTGGGGAAGTTGACAGCGCCGGCAAAGCCGCCATCCGCGACCCGTCGCGCGGTGTCCTGCGGGTTGAACTCCGGCTCCCAGACGTTGACCCCGAGCAGCACGGGAATACGGCACTGCGCCAGCAGTTCCTCCCGGGCGAAGCTCTCCGTCAGGCGTCCGGCCTCGAGGATCGGCAGCATGCAAGCGATGGAGGGCGCGCCCATGTTGCGCAGCCGCCCGGCATTGATGGCGAGCAGAAAATCCGCGCCGCCGCGCTCGGCAGCCAAGGCCATGCTGCCCGAGCCGATGGCGGCCCCGATGAGAAACTTGCCTGAAAAGGGCACGACGTAAGTCAGCCTCCGAAACGCGTGCGGCCTGATGGCCAGTCTAACAGCCGAACATCGTTGCCGACAAAACGCGCTTGACCTTCCCCTGGGAGGAGGCGGCACGACATGGACATGCGGACGTGTGGGCTCTGCGTTTCTTGCCCAGTGGCATAGCACCCGAGGGGAAGACGAAATGAAGCGACGCGAATTCCTGGCAGCCTTGGCGGCAACGAGCCTGATCGGGCTCCCGGCCCGGGCCTCCGCGCCACGGGTGATCGTGGCCAAGTCCCCTTCCTGCGGCTGCTGCACGGCCTGGATCCACCACATGCAGGCCGCCGGCTTCGAGGTCGAGGCGAAGGACGTGAGCCAGGAGGCGCTCTACGGCCTGAAGGCCAGCCTCGGCATCCGAGAGGAGCACGCCTCCTGCCATACGGCCGTCGTCGACGGCTACGTCATCGAAGGCCATGTCCCGGCAAGCGACGTAAAGCGGCTGCTGGCTGAGCGGCCCAGCGCCCTTGGGCTGGCCGTTCCCGGGATGCCCATCGGCTCTCCGGGCATGGAAATGGGCGACCAGAAGGAGCCCTATGAAACTCTGCTACTCTTCACCTCCGGCAAGGCAGAAGTCTTCGCAAGCCACAACTGACGCCGTGCCGGTCGGCCTCCATCGCAGCGCTCATGTCACGTTCAGTCCCAAGAGCGACGTGGTGATGGTGAAGTAGATCAGCAGCCCGACCACATCGACGATCGTGGTCAGGGCCGGCCCGGCGACGACGGCCGGATCCTGTCTCACGGCCATGGCAAAAAGCGGCAGTGTCGCGCCGACCAGGGTCGAGAGAAAGACCTGAACGGCGATGGCCAGAGCGACCGCCAGGGCAATCATCTCCAGCGACAGGCCCACGGGAATACTGGACGCGCCGGAGTAGATCAGCACCTTGAGAAAGGCGAAGGCGAAGAGCGCGAAGGCCAGGGCCGCGGCGATGCGGCATTCCTTCCACAGCACCCGCAGACCGTTCGAAAGCGCAACCTCGCCGGTGGCAATGGCGCGAATGACCAGCGAGGCCGATTGGGTTCCGACGTTGCCGCCGGTGTCCGCGATCATCGGCATGTAGAGCGCCAGAATCACCAGCGCATCCAAAGCCGACTCATAGCTGTGCACCACATAGCCGGCGAGCAGGCCGACCACCGCGAGAGCCAGGATCCAGGGCACGCGGCGGCGGATCTCGGCCCACACGGATACCTCGAGGTAAGCCTGTTCCGGCGCCTCGCCCGCCAGGGCGTGAAAGCGGTCGCTGTCTTCCTGCGTCGCCTCCGCCAGACAGCGATGCGCGTCGTCGTAGGTCACGATACCAAGCAGACGGTTGTCCGGGTCGACCACGGGCAAGGCCATATAGGGTGCATCGAGCAGACGCCGTGCGGTCGCCTCGTCGCTGTCGTCTGCCTCCGCCTGCTCGGGATGCCGCACCATCAGCTCCTCGACCCGGCGCCCCGGCTCGGCGGTCAGCAGATCGCGCAGGCTCACCACGCCAAGAAGCGCGCGGTTGTCGCCGAGCACGTAGGCCGTATAGATCGTTTCGGCGTCCCGCTCGGCCGCCAATCGCCGGACCGCCTCGCGCGCCGAGATGTCGGCCGGCAGGTCGGCATAGCGCGACGTCATCAGCGAGCCGGCGGTCCCGTCTTCGTAGCGCGCGAGGGCAAGCACCTCGTCGCGCTTGCGCTGCGCCAGAGCCGCGGCAATCGCCGCTCTTTGACGCTTGGGCATGCGACGCAGCCGGCGGGCCGCGTCATCCGGCGCTTCCCGGGACAGCTCGTCGACCTGCCGGTCGATGTCGGTTTCGTTCTCGGCCATAGCCCCTCGTCACACTCTCGCACCACCGCATCGGCGGCATACGGACGCTAGCAAAGAGGGGCCGCGCACTCTGTGATGAAAGCGTTGCAAGCCGCCTCAGAGCGACGCCTTGAGCCGCTCGTTGATGGTCTCAAGCACCTTGACGCGCGCGTGGTACTTGTCGTTGGCCTCGACCAAGGTCCAAGGCGCCTGGCTGGTACTGGTGCGCTCGACCATGTCGTGCACCGCCTGCGCGTAGGCCGACCACTTCTTTCGATTTCGCCAGTCTTCGTCGGTGATCTTGTAGCGCTTGTAGCCGACCTTCTCCCGCTCCTTGAAGCGGCGGAGCTGCTCCTTCTTGTCGATCGCCAGCCAGAACTTCACGACGATGATGCCGTAGTCGCTGAGCTCCGACTCGAACGCGCGGATCTCCTCGTAGGCGCGCATCCAGTCGGCCTCGGAGCAGAACTTCTCGACCCGCTCGACCAGCACGCGGCCGTACCAGGAGCGATCGAAGATGGTGATATGCCCAAGTCGCGGCACATGGCGCCAAAAGCGCCAGAGGTATGGCTGGGCTTTCTCTTCGTCACTCGGCGCGGCAATCGGCACCACCTGAACCATCCGCGGGTCGAGCGCCTCGACCACCCGGCGGATGCTGCCGCCCTTGCCGGCGGCGTCGTTGCCTTCGAACATGGCAACCAACGCGCGCTTCTCGAACTTCTTGCCGAGCGTCGTGCGCGTCAGGCGATTGCGGGCCTGCTTGAGCCGCGTCTTGTAGGTGTCCCGAGTCAGCGACTTGTTGAGATCCAGAGAGTCGAGAATGTTCACGCCGCTATCGCCGACCATGGCGCTGGTCCCGCCGAGCGAGAGGGACCGCTTCGGGGCCTTGAGCCGCTCCTCTATGGCATCGGCCAGCGCTCGGCCGATGGTCAGATCGCGGTAGCGCGCATCGGCGCTCGGCAGGGGTATCCAGGGCGCGTGAGTCTGGCTGGTGGCTGTCACCAGCTCCTCGACCGCGGAGACCGTCTGCTTGTAGTGCTTGGCGAACTGTTCGGCGATTTCCGCCTCGTCCCGAGAGAGCTTCCAGGCGGCTGTCCGCTTTTTCCTGGCCTCCTTTAGATCCTTCAGGCTCTGCTCCTTAGGCAGGACAAACAGAAACTTGAGAAAGAGCGCGCCCTCGTGGGCGAGCAAGGCCTCGAAGCGCAAATTCTCCTCGATGTGGTCCCGGAACCGCCCGCGCTTGATGTTGCCAAGGAAGTACTCGCGCGTCGGCCCCTCGTACCAGGCGTTGAGGAAGAGGCCCACCTGCCCCTTGGGCGGCAGGGCGCGCCAGAAGCGCCACATGCGCGGCCGCTCC
>JANQIA010000350.1 GCA_028282405.1 Rhodovibrionaceae bacterium | reverse complement strand
CATCTCGCGGCCCAGGCGGCGGTGGTCGCGCTTCTCCGCCTCCTCCAGCATGGTGAGGTAGGCCTTGAGCTCCTTGTCGTCGCGCCAGGCGGTGCCGGTGACCCGTTGAAGCTGCTCGTTGTTCGCGTCGCCGCGCCAGTAGGCGCCGGAGACCTTCATCAGCTTGAACGAGGTGCCGAGCTTGCCGGTGGAGGGCAGATGCGGGCCGCGGCAGAGGTCGAGCCAGTCGCCTTGGCGGTAGATGGTGATGGGCTCGTCGGCCGGCAGCTCCTCGATCCACTGTGCCTTGTAGGCCTCGCCGATCTCCTTGAAGTGCCGGATGGCGTCGTTCCGATCCCAGACCTCGCGGGTGATCGGCAGGTCGCGCGCCACGATCTCCCGCATGCGCTCTTCCATGCGCGTCAGGTCCTCGGGCGTGAAGGGCTCGTCGCGCACGAAGTCGTAGTAGAAGCCGGTGTCGGTCGCCGGGCCGAAGGTGATCTGGGTGCCGGGGTAGAGCTCCTGCGCCGCCTGGGCCAGCACGTGCGCGGCGTCGTGGCGCAGCAGCTCCAGCGCCTCGTCGCTCTTGCGGGTGACGATCTCGACCGGCGTGTCCTCGGTAATCTCCCGGCCCAGGTCCCAAAGATGGCCGTTGACCTTGACGGCCAGCGCCGCCTTGGCCAGGCCCGGTCCGATGGATTCGGCCAATTGCTGGCCGGTAACCGGGCCCTCGAATTCTTTTCTCGCGCCGTCAGGCAGCGTGATGGCAACCATGCCGCAGCCTGGCTCCTTCTGTCTTGCGGGTTGATCTCTCATGACGGAGCCGGGACTTTAGAACCTCGCTAAAGTGTGTCAACCGAGGGCTTCCACCGTGCACGTTCCATCCAGTCCGCAAGTCCTGCCCCTGTCCGACGGCGGGCATCTCGCCTACCACCGCGTGGAGGGCTCCTCGCCCGGCCTGGTCTTCCTGGGCGGCTTCGCCTCCGACATGACCGGCACCAAGGCGATGTTCCTGGAGGACTATGCGCGCCGCCGCGGCCAGGCCTTCCTGCGCTTCGACTACCGCGGCCACGGCCAGTCCTCCGGCGCCTTCGCCGACTTCACCATCGGCGACTGGGCGGCGGATGCGGAGACGGCCGTCGCCAAGCTGACCGAGGGGCCTCAGGTCGTCATCGGCTCCTCCATGGGCGGCTGGATGATGTGCCTCGTCGCCCTGCGCCAGGCCGCGCGGGTCGCCGGGCTGGTCGGCATCGCCGCCGCCCCGGACTTCACCGAAGACCTGATGTGGGCGCGGTACTCGGACGAGATCCGCGACACCCTGCTGAGTGAGGGCATCTACCGCGAGCCCTCCGACTACTCGGAAGAGCCCTACGAGATCACCCTGGGTCTGATCGAGGAGGGGCGGGACCACCTGCTGCTGCGCCAGCCGATCGCCATCGACTGCCCGGTCCGCCTGCTGCACGGCACGGCCGACACGGCGGTGCCCGTCGAGGTCGGCTTCTCGCTGTTGGAGCGGCTGGAAACCCGCGATGCGACGCTCACTTTGGTCAAGCACGGCGACCACCGCCTCTCGGAGCCGGAGGACTTGGAGCGACTGGCCCGCACCCTCGACGCGCTGCTGGCTGATCTGGGGTCGGTCTGACGCGCCTAGCCGCGCTACGGTGCAGCGCTGCTTGCGGCCCCTCACAGACTGTCATCCCGGCCAAGGGCGAAGCCCGCGAGCCGGGAACCATGGGTGGTCTGGGTGCGGAGGGGTGAAACGACGAGGCGGATGGCCGCAATTCCGTGCCACCAAGGCAGACTATCGCGCTGGCGGATGAATGGGCCCCGGCTCAAGGCCGGGGTGACAGTCAGTGGTGCTGCGGCGCTCGTGCCTCTCACAGAGTGTCATCCCGGCCAAGGGCGTTGCGTCAGCAAGGCCCGCGAGCCGGGAACCATGGGTATGCTGGGTGCGGAGAGGCGAAACGAAGAGGTGGGTGGCTGCAATTCCGTGCCACCAAGGCAGACTATCGCGCTGGCGGATGAATGTTGGAGTGGACGGCCCCCGACGGCATCGACTGTGCCAGAGTGAGTTCATCGACAACTCAAACAAAGGGAGCCGTCCATGTTGGAGGTTATA
>JANQIA010000323.1 GCA_028282405.1 Rhodovibrionaceae bacterium | reverse complement strand
GCGCGAAGCACGGCGGGTGAGGGGCCAGTATCGGCGTTGCGGAGAAGCAAGAGCCCCTCATCCGGCTCGCGGCATTGCCGCTCGCCACCTTCTCCCCGCCCGCGGGGAGAAGGAAACGTGCACGCCATAAGAACTGTAGGGTGGGCATGCGAAGTATGCCCACCAATTCGTGTTCGGCGGCCTTTGCCGCGTGGGCACGGCGCGCTCTTGGCGCGCCTTTGCCCACCCTACGCTGCTTCTCGGACAAGATCATGCGACAAAACTGAAGAGAAACGGAGCGCGATTGATTCAACCTGAAGCCATCGCGCTCAGGCGGCGAGGACCGGCAGACCCGGCGTGCGCCAGCGCTGGCCGTCCTTGCCGATCAGCAGCGCGTCGACGCCCGGCAACGTGGCGGCGAGCGCGAGCGATCGCTCCGCGCCCAGCACCATGAAGGCGGTGGACAGACCATCGGCCGCCATAGCGCTCGGCGCCAGCACGGAGGCGCTGGCGAGCGCAGTCGGCGATCCGCCCGTGACCGGGTCGAAGATGTGATGCTGGCTGAAGTCGGGCGCGAAGGTGACTTCGTAATCGCCCGAGGTGGCGAGCGCCCGCCCGTCCATGGCGAGCCGCGCCGCCAGCGCTCCGCCATCGCGCGGGTGGCGGACGCCCAGCACCCAGGGCTCGCCATGCTGTTTGCGGCCCAACGTTTCGAACTCGCCCGCGTCGATCAGCGCGTGGCCGATACCGTGCCGTCGCAGCGCGGCCAGAGCGCGGTCGGCGGCGTAGCCCTGCGCCACCCCGTTCAGCGTCACCGCCATGCCAGGTTGCCCGAGTCGCACGGCGTCGGGCGATACGGTCAGCCGGCGCCAATCCACGAGGGCGCGCGCCTCACGCAGGGCTTGCGCCGTCGGCAGGCCGCCGCGCTCGCGCGCCTGCGCAAACGCCATCCACAGCGGCTGCACGGTCACGTCGAAGGCGCCCTTCGTCAGCGCGGACAGGTCCTGCGCGTAGCGCAGCACCTCCAGCACCCGCGCGTCGGGCCCGGTCAGCACGGCGGTCCGGTTGAGCGCAACAAGCTGACTGTCGTCGCGGTACAGGCTCATCAGCGCATCCACGGCCTGCACCTCGGCAAGCGCTTCCGCGAGCGCAATCTGAGCCTGCTCGGCGTCGCGGTGCAGCGCCAGCAGCGACACCGTGGTTCCCAGCGCGCGGCCGGAGAGCCGATGCGGCTTGAGGTCCTGCGCCGTCGTCCCGGCCCCGAATCGGAAAGTCGCGGCGAGTGCGCACACGCCCAAGGAGGCAAGAATCAGGTTGCGGCGATTCATCGTCGATCCTCGTATTCGCGGCGTCAGAGCGCGATTGATTTAGGTTGATCAATCGCGCTCTCTTTCTCTTGTTTGGTCGCATGATCTTGTCCGAAAAGTCTGCCAACTTTTCGGGATCATGCTTAGAACAACACCTCATGCCAGCGGCCGTCGCCCTTGATCCGCGCGCACAGCGCGGTCCACTGCTCGGCCGAGCCCGCCACCTGCGCCATGGCCGAGTCCACCTGCGCCAGAAGGGCGTGCGGCCCGGCGATGAACAGATGCGTCCGCTCGTCCTGCAGCATCGTCCACACCTCGGCGGCGTGGTCGAGCAGCGTGCGGTCGAGCGCCGGCGGCGCGCCGAAGTGCGGCTTGGGGCTGACGGCGCGAAAGGCCTCGAAAGTGGGCTGGTCGTAATAGAGCGCGAGGTCGGCGTTCTCCTCATTCATGTAGAGCATCTCCAGCCCGCTGCGCGCGCCATAGAACAGCCGCACCGGCCCCTGCCACCCGCCGAGCTCGTCATAGATGCGGCGCACCAGCCCGCGGAACGGCGCGATGCCCGTGCCCATGCCGATCATCAGCAGGCCGGCGCCGTGGTCGTCGGGGATCGGGAACGGATGCCCCTCCGGCCCGGTGAACTGAATCTGTCCGCCGATCGACAGATTGCACAGGTAATTGGACGCAACGCCGTCGTAACGCTCGCCGCTGAACTCATCGATCAACTGGCAGCGCCTCACCAGCAGCGCGAAGTCCGTGCGCTGCGGGTTGCTACGGTCGATCTCGGCGATCGAATACAGCCGCTCGTGCCATCGCTGGCCGAACTGCCCCGGCGCGAGCACGCGCAGGCACTGGCCTACGCGGCCGTCGAAACCGGCGTCGCTCATCGTGAATTGCAGGCGCCTCACCTCCTCGGGCGACTCGGGGGGCGTCATGCGGTAGCTGGCCACCAGGGTGGCCGTTTGGGGAAGAATTCCATCCATGTTCATCGCAACTCCTAGACGCCAGACATGCGCGCCGGGGTCTCGGCCGGCGACGGGGCCTCCGTCTCGCACGGCTGCCCGCAGCTGCCACAAAAGCCGCCACAGCCCGCCTCGCGATAGGGACCGATTTCGGGATGGCGCTGGGCCTGCCGGCGGCTGGCGGCTTGCACCGCCACCCAGCCGCCGAGCAGCGCCAGCACCGCGATTGTGGAGATCAAGACATTGGCCAACATGCTCAACCTCCGATCCCGGCAAAGCCCATGAAGGCGAGCGAGAGCATACCGGCCAGCATCAGCACCACGGCCGAGCCCTGAGCGATGTCGGGCACTTCGACCAGCCGCGCGCGCTCGCGCAGCCCGGCCAACAACACAAGGGCCAGCGTGAATCCGGCGCCGCTGCCCGCCGCAAACGCCAACGACTGCAAGAGACTGTAATCGCGCAACGTCTGGATCAGCGCCACGCCCAGCACCGCGCAATTGGTGGTGATCAGCGGCAAGAAGATGCCGAGCGCGCGGAACAGCGCGGGGCTGTGCTTCTTCAGGAACATCTCCACCAGCTGCACCGCCGAGGCGATCACCGCGATGTAGGCGATCAGCCGCAGGAACTCGAGGCCCAGCAGGGTCAGCAGCCAATTGAGCCCGTAGGCGCACAGCGAGGCCACCGCCATCACGAAGGTGGTGGCCACGCCCATCGGGACGGCGGTCTCGAGCTTGCCGGACACGCCGAGGAACGGGCACAGCCCCAGGAACATGGCCAGCACGATATTGTTGGCCAGCAGCACATTGACGAAGATCTGAAACGAGGTTTCCGGCGCCATCGCTCAGTCCCTCCCGGCGGCCAGCAGCAGCTGTGCTTCCGCACGGTTGCGCCGACGGCGTTCCCACAGGGCGAAAAGCAGCAGCCAGCCGCCCAGCACGAAGAAGCCGCCAGGCGGCAGCACCATCACCACCCAGGGCTGGAAATGTGGCCCGAACAACGAAACGCCGAACAGCTCCCCGGCGCCCAGCACCTCGCGCACCGAGCCCAACGCGAAAAGCCCGATTGCGAATCCGAACCCCATCCCCGCGGCGTTGATCACGGATGGAATCACCGGATTCTTGGATGCATGGGCCTCCACCCGTCCGAGAATCATGCAATTGGCGACGATGAGCTGGATGAAGGCGCCGAGCGCTTCATACAGCCGCAAGCTTATGGCCTGAATGGCGTAGTCGACGGCGGTGACGAAGGTGGCGATGATCACGATATAGGTCGCGATGCGCACCTCCCGCGGCACAAACCGACGCAGCGCCGAGACCAGCGCGCACGAGGCCACCAGCACCAGCAAGGTGGCTACTCCCATCGCCAGTGCATTGATCGCCGACACCGTGACGGCCAGCATCGGGCATATCCCGAGCATCATCACGAAGACCGGGTTCTGCCGCCACAGGCCCTCGGTGAAGTTCTCCCAGGCGTCGGTCACGCCGCCTATGGGTCTGTCAGCGCTCATGGTCCATTCTCGATTTTCGCGAGGTTCGGCACGAGGCGCGGCAGCAAGGCGCCGGCCGCATCGTTGATGGCGCGCGCCACGGCGCGCGAGGTGATCGTGGCGCCGGCGATGGCATCCACTTGCCAGGGCTCCGTCTTGGAGCCGTGCTTGACCGCCTCGACCTCGTTTGCCAGGCCCTTTAGGTCGGCGTCGAGTTGCACGTCCAGCGCCTTGAAGTTGGCGAGGAACTCGGCGTCGGTGATGATCTTGTCGCCGATGCCGGGGGTCTCGCGCATGGACACGACGCTGAGCCCCACAACGCACTGGCAATGCGACGACCAGCCGAACATCACCCGCACCGTGTCGGAGTAGCCTTTGGCGGCACCCTCGGCGGCAATGCCCATCAGCGCGCCGGCGCTGTCGTAGGCAGCGTGGAACGTCAACGCCCCAGAGGGCGCCTGGGCGCCGGGGGCGGCTGGCGTCAGCGAGCCGTCGGCCAAAGCATGCCAGGCAACTGTTCGGGCGGCCCCCGACAGCACCTTCTCGATCGCGCGCTGCGTGGCGATGCGCTGATTTTCCTTCACCGCATCGAGGGTGATCTGGTAAGCGCCCACGATGATGAGGCCGCACAGCGCCGACACCAGTCCCAGCGTCGTGATCATCGCCACGCTTGGCGTTGCGGGTTCCGGCGGCGGCTCGGCCGTTTTGGCGGCGTCTCTCATGACTAGCGCCTAATCTTGAACAGGCGCTTTTTCGGCGTCACGGCCCCGGCTTCTTCGCGCGAGATGTAGTCGGGATGCAGCGGGTAGCTTGCGCCGCGGCGCCGCCGCAGCAGGCCGGTTTTGCCGAACGGCGTCGGCTGGGTGATGCGCTCGATCAGCGGCGACGCGGCGTTGCCCAGAAGGATGGCGTACATCACGCCCTCGGGCAGCCCGCTATAATAGCGGATCAGCACCGTCAGAAGCCCGATCAGCGCGCCGTAGACCCACATGCCGCGCGGGGTGACGGGCGACGTCGCGACGTCAGAGGCCATAAAGACCGCACCCAACACCAGGCCGCCCGACAGCAGCATGAACAACGGGCTTGGATAGTGCAAAGGGTCGATCGCGAACAGGATCAACGCGGTCAGCCCGGCGCTGCCCATGACCGCGGCGGGAATGCGCCAATCGAGGAAGCGCCGTACTGCGAGATATGCACCACACAGCAGGATCAGCAGCGGTGCCGGCCCGACCGCCATATGGCCCGACAGCGAGAACAGGAGCTCGGTCGGCGTCGCCACCACGCCCTCGAACTTCCACCGGGCAAGCGGCGTCGCGCCGCTCACGCCGTCGACGGAAAACGCGGCGAGCCAAGCCGCAGTATCGGGCGGCGCCATCAACGGCCAGGCGAGGCTACTGGGGATGAACTCGGTGAACCTGCCGGGCAGGAACGACGGCGTATAGCCGGCGATCGCCACCGGGAATGCCGCCTGCACGAAGGCCCGCCCCACCAGCGCGGGGTTGAGGACGTTGAAACCGATGCCGCCGAACAGCGCCTTGCCGAGGGCGATGGCCACGACGCCACCCACAGCGCCCATCCACAGCGGAAAGCCGGGCGGGATTGAGAGCGCCAGCAAAAGCCCTGTGATGACGGCCGAGCCGTCGGCGATCGATCCCGATTGCGTGCCCGTGCGCGTGAAGGCCCACTCGGTCAACAGGCAGGCGGCGGTGACGACCACCATCGACGCAAGCGCCGACACGCCGTACTGGTATACATAGAACGCGCACACCGGCATGAGTGAGCCGATCACGTGGAACATGATCTGCTGGACGCTGCGCGGTCCCTTGATATGGGGCGCGCTGCGGATTTCGATCACGGCGCTCATGCAGGGCTCCGCGCTCAGGCCCGAACGGCCGGCGGGGTCGCCGGCGCGGCCGCGGCGGCTTCGCGCAGCACCTGCTTGGCGACGCGGAACTGCTGCACCAACGGTATGTTGGACGGGCACACATAGGTGCAGCAACCGCACTCGAAGCAGTCGCCCAGGTGATATTGCTCGCCCATCTCCTCGTATTCACGCTTGGCCGCCAGCATGCCCAGCGTCGAGGGGTTCAATCCCATCGGGCAGGATTCGATGCACTCACCGCACTTGATGCAGGGGTAGGTCTTGCGGCCTCCGTGGTCGTACATGTCCTCGCGGCGGAACAGCAGCACGCCTGACACGCCCTTGGTGATCGGCGCGTCCAGCGCCGCCACGGCCTGGCCCATCATCGGTCCGCCCAGCACGAGCTGGCGCGCGCTGGTGCGATCGATCGGCGCGCCGGCCCAGGCCAGAACAAAGGACATCGGCGTGCCGAGCGGCACACGGTAATTGCCCGGCCGCCGCACGCCCGGGCCGGCAATGGTGATGACGCGTTCGGTGAGGCCCTGGCCGGCCGGCAGCAGCCTGCCCACCGCCGCGAGCGTGCCGACATTGTTCATCACCATGCCCAGCGAGACCGGTAGCGCGCCCGACGGAATCTCGACGCCGAACAGCGCCATGATCAGCATCTTCTCGCTACCCTGCGGGTATTTGGTGGGCACCGGCTCGACGAAAATGTCGGTGGCCTGTGCCGTGTCGATCGCGGCCTGGATGGATGTCACCGCGTCGGGCTTGTTGTCCTCGACGCCAATGATGGCGCGGCGCGATCCGGTGGCGCGCATCGCCAGCCGAACGCCGCGGATCAGCGTGGGCGCCTCCTCCAGCATCACGCGGTGATCGCAGGTCAGGTAGGGCTCGCACTCGCAGCCATTGACCACCAGCGTGTGCACATTCGCATTCTCGGGCACCGTGAGCTTGGCGTGGGTGGGAAAGGCCGCGCCGCCGAGGCCCACCATGCCGCTGTCCCACACCGCCTGCAGGATGTCCTGCGGGCTCATCGCGTCCACGTCGCGCGGGACGCCCCAGCCGTCCTCCTGGGTCGCGCCGGCATGCGGACGGATCACGATGGACTCGGTCCATGGCCCGCGCGAGCTGGGCCGCAGGCCGATGGCCTCGACCACGCCGGCAGCCGGCGCGTGGTGGGGCACCGACAGCCAATCATCCGCACGCGCGACCGGCTGGCCGCGCACCACTTCCTGCCCGACCTTGACCACCGGATGGGCCGGCCTGCCGATGTGCTGGGACAGCGGCACCGTCAGGCGCGGCGCATAGGGCAGCCTCAGGATCGGCGCTCCTGCCGTCAGCTTGTATTGCGGCGGGTGGATTCCCCGCTCGAAGAGCTCGCCGCGCAGGAAGGTCAGCAGCCTCATCGCCGCCTCAGTTGAACTTCGCGGCGCGCATCCGCAGCTTGTCCAGCCCAGGCTCGGACATGTCCCATGGCGTGCCGGGATGCAGGCAGAGGGCGGTGCACTTCTCGGCACTTTTGACGATATCGGCGAACTTCCCGCCCTTCGGGTTGATCACGATGGCCTGGCGCTGCGGGTTGTAGGCGAACACGCCGGGCGCCAGCTTGATGCACTCGTCGCAGGCCGTACATTCG
Source organism: Rhodovibrionaceae bacterium (assembly GCA_028282405.1). Lineage (GTDB taxonomy): Bacteria > Pseudomonadota > Alphaproteobacteria > Kiloniellales > DSM-21159 > JANQMX01. Next base: position 4,833 of record JANQIA010000323.1, on the reverse strand, counting down.
GGCGACTCCACCCAGCACGGCTCGTAACCCGCGTCGCCGCCGGCAGCTATCGGCGGTGCCGCGATGGCCGGCCCCACCGGAACGAGTTCGGTCGACGCCGGCGCCACGCCGGCGAGCCCCAGGCTAGCGCCGAGCCCCAGGCTGGCGCCGATCCGCTGCATCAGGTCGGCACGCACGCGCTCGGCCACCGCGGTCTCATCCACCTGCGGCTGAGACGCCACGCCCCTGAGCTGACGCCAGAACTCAAGCCGCTCTTCGCTCGCCCGCACCAGCTCCTCGGCCACAACCAGCCGCATGAGCCCGCCCTGCGCGTCCGTCGCCCAAATGTATGGGAAGCGGCCCTCGCGCTCGTCGGCGGGCAAAGTCAGCAGTTCGGCCAGCGGGATCATCGCGTCGTTCCACGTCTCGACCGGTGCCTTGCGGAAGTGCTTGCTGAAGCGTGCTTCGGTGGCGGCGAAATCCGCGAAGGTCACCGGCAGGTCGAGCCGGCCCGTGGCGCCGTTGTCGTCCACATATTCCAGCGGATAGATCGGCCAGTCGGAGTCGGGCGAGGGATTGCCGTCGAGGCTCGCGCATTCGTCGAATGTGACGCCGGCGTCGGGGTCGTAGCGGAACAGCGGATAGGCGCGGCTTTCCACGGCCAGTTTGCTCTGCGCCACGGTGCGGCTGTCGCCGACGCCGTGCTCGGGCGGGCACACCGAGTAGATGTTGAACAGCGCCGGCCGGCGGGCGTTCAGGCCGTCGATGAACCCTTCCAGCAGATGGGTGATGTGGGCGATCGTGCTTTGCAGCACGAAGGCGCTGCGATGCGCCATGCCGATCAAGCCGATCTCTTTGCGGATTTCGCTCTTGCCATGGCGCGCCTGCCCGTAAGGCGCCATGTCCGACACCTGGCCGATGAAGCCCGAGGTGCAGGCCTGGCCGCCGGTGTTGGAATAGACCTGGGTGTCCACGACAAATGCCTTGATCGGCTTGCCCGACATCAACATGCGCGACAGGTTCTGGAAGCCGATGTCGTAATTCGCGCCGTCGCCGCCGAGGCTCACCACCGGCGGGCACAGCGCCCATTCCTCGTCGCTGAACTGTTCCCAGTCGAACCGCCGGAAGAACGCGCGGTCGCGCTCCTCGACATACTCGCCCTTAAGCTCCATCTCGGCCATGCGAACGGCCTTGAAGCCCTCGGCCATCTTGGCCATGTGCCCTTCGAACAGGCCGATCGCCACCGAGGGAGAATCCTGGAACAGGTGCGAGGTCCAGGGGAACGGATAGGGGTGATATGGGAAGGTGCTGCCCCACACCGAGGTGCAGCCGGTGGCGTTGACGAGGCCCATCGCCGCGCGGCCACGATTCGTGGGGCCTTGCACGTAGCGCCAGCGCAGGTCCTTCAGCGTTTCCAAGAGCTGCGCGGTGCGCTTGACCCAGGACGGGTCGAGAGGCTGCGAGGGCTTGCCGTCGTCGAGCGTCGCGGCCAGCTTCGAGAGCGTCAGGTCATGCTCGGAGTTGGCCTCCACCGCACGCATCATCGCGCTGGTGTCGGACAGGTTCACCGCCTGCGCCAAGCGCAGCCGCATATGCTGCTCCAGGCGCTCGATCAAGTCGTCCAGCCGGCCGACAAAGGCTTTGACCCGCGGCTGCAGCAGCGCGGTCACGGTGCTGACGAACAGGTGGATCGCCGTCTTCTCCCCGCAGCCCAGGCAGGCGCCGTCGCCGCACATCAGAGCATTGTAGTTGCTCTTGTCGAGCAGCAGCGTGTCGAGCGCGCCGATCTTCTCGTCCAGGCTGTCGATGCGGTTGAAGTCCGGGCCGGTCGTCGGCAGGTCGAGCCAGAACTCCCAGTCGCGGCGTAGCTCCGCGACCGAGTCCTCGGACTGCGTCACCATCTTCAGCGCGTCATCCTTGCACACGTCCACGCACAAGGCGCAGGCCTTGCAGGTCAATGGATTGACGGTGATCGAGAACAAGCCGCCGCTGCCCGGCGCCTTCTTCTCCTTCTGGCTCCAATAGGGCTTCGTGGTTGCGAAGGCGAAGTCGCCGAGCTCCGTCTTGAGCCGTTCGAACTCGGCCTTCAGCTCCTCGCGCTCTTCGGCCGGCGCTTCGGCGACGGTGGCGGCGATCGCCTCATCGATCAGCGGGCGCACGACAACGCCGTCGTTCGAGCCGATCAGCTTACGCAGTTTGCGTTCGGCCGTGCGAACCGCGCGGCGCAGGAAACGAGTCGGCGTGCCGCCGCGCTCGGCTCGCTTGATCGCGGTCGAGAAAACCTCGCCGACGCTGTTGACGAGCCCGGGCAGCGCGCTGTCGGGGCAGACCGTGTAGCAGTCGCCGCAGGCAGTGCATTTCTCCGCGATCCACTGCGGATGCTCGAAGCGGATGCCCGTCATGTCGCGGAACAGGCCGGTCGCCGCCGGCACGAGCGCGGTGCCGACGAACGGATCCAAAAGGTTGTCGTTACCCTTGCCGGTCGCGTAGAAGTGGCCGGTCTGCTCCCAGAAGCGGTGGATGTCGCCGACCGGCGGCAGCTTCTCGGCATTGCCGGCGGGGCAGCGCATGAGCATGATCGGCAGCGCGCCCTTGGCGGCAGCCGGCGTGGCCGCGCCGATCGTCTTGTCGGTGATCTCGTGGATCTCCTGGTAGCCGCGCCTCACCACTGTGAGGTTGTTTTCCACCACCCGCGCGCCCCTGCCACCGAACTTGGATTCGAGTTGCCTCTCAATGGCGCGGAACAGTGTCTCCTCGCTCAATCCGGCGTTGGCGCATACCGGCGAAGCGGCGAAGAACGCGCCCTGGAATGCGATACCCTGCATGCGCAGTTGCAGATCGGCGCTGGCGGCCTCCTCCCGCGCGATCTGGAAGGCGTCGAGGTAGAAGACGCGCAGTTCAAGATCGATGATCTGCTGCTGTGCCCAGCGCGGGAACGAGGCCCAGGTGCCCTCGCCGAGATTGCTTTGGATGATGAATACGCCGCCCTTCTTCAGCCCCGCCAGCGGGTTGCTGTGGCCGAACACGGCCGGGTCGGGCGACAGCACGACGTCGACATAGACGTACTCGCAGTTGACGCGAATGGGCTCGGGGGCGGCGGACAGGTAATAAGTGGTAGGCTGGCCCTTTTTTTCGCTGCCGTATTTCGGATTGGCCTTGATGTCCCACAACAAGAGCTCGAACAGCGTCATTGCCAGGTTCTTGCCCGTGGTCATCGCGCCCCAGCCGCCGATCGAATGCATGCGCACGGTTATCGCGCCGGGCGGCAACAAATTGGGGTTCTCGCTGCCTCGCACCACCATCTCGCGCGCGCGCGGGTAGTCAGCCTGGAATTTCTGCTGGTGCAGCTCATCCTTCGGGTGCGCCGGCTCGCGCGCGACGTCGACCGACAGATAGAAGAATGGCCGCTTGGCGCCCTGCGGCAGCATGTTCTCGATCGCGCCGATCAACGCTTCCGGCTGCAGGTCGCGTGAGCCGAGGCCAAAGCAGCCCGAATAAAGCCGCGGCATTTCGTTCGCGGCAAGCGCCGGATAATCCGGATGCGGGAGCGGCGCGCTGCTGTCGGCGATGGAGGCCAGGCCGTTTTCCAAACACTTGTGCAGAGCGGCGCGCGCCTCGCGCATCAGGGGCAGATCCTCGGCGAGCGGCTGGTCGGTGCGCTCGAGAACCGCCACGCCCTTCTTGCCGCGCAGCGCCTCGCCCACCAGCTCGCCGGGGAAAGGCCGGAACATGGTCAGGTTGACCACGCCCACCTTGAGATCGCGCGTGGCGCGCAAATAGTCGGCCACGGCTTCGGCCTGCACGATCATGCTGCCCATGCCGAAGATGACGTAATCGGCGTCGTCGTTCTTCCACCAGCTCAGCCGCGCGTAGCGGCGGCCGGTCAGCTCGGCATATTCCGCCATGCAACGGTCGGCCAGCGGCTGCACCTCATCGAAAAAATAGGGGCGCTGCGCCGCCACGGCCGGCATGTAGGCGTCCTGGTTCTGCACCGAGCCCGACAGCAACGGCACGTCCACATCCCATATCGCTGGCACGCGGCGACGTTTGGGCCCGTAGAGCATGGCCTGCGCGGCCGTGGGGGAGTCGATCATGTCGCTGGGCTTGCCCAGGTACTCGGCTACCAGCTCCCGCTCGGGCAGCGTGGCCGATTCGACCAGGTGCGTGGTGAGGAAGCCGTCCTGGCCAACGAGGGCCGAGGTGAGCGACAGTTCGGCCAGCTTGCGGGCGATCAGGTTGAGGTCCGCCGCCTCTGTCGCGCTCTTGGCCATCACCTGGATGAAGCCGGTATCGTCGACGCAATGGTAATCGTCGTGGCCGGCATGGACGTTGAGGCTCGCCTTGGTGATGGCGCGGCAACCCATGTTCAAAACATAGGGCAGGCGCTTGCCGACCGTGGCGTACAGGCTCTCGTGCATGAAGGCGATGCCCTGGCCCGACGAGAAGTTGGTGGCGCGCAGCCCGGTCATCGACATGCCCGCGGTCACCGCGGCGGCGGCGTGCTCGCTTTCGGGCTCCACGAAGATCAGCGGCCGATTGCTGATGTTCAGGCGTCCGGAGGCGGCTTCTTCCGCCCAGTACTCGCCCATCTGCGTCGATGGCGTGATCGGGTAGGCGCCGGCGGCGTCAGAGGCCTCGCGCTCCACGTGGATGATGGCGGTGTTGCCGTCCACGGCGTCGCGGATACCCGGATATTTGACTGTGGTGGGGTCGGCGGCCTGGCCTGTAGGGATGGTTAGGGCGTCAATGACCTTTTTGAGCATGAGAATATCCCCGGCGCGCAGAACGCGCGTAAATGCGGCGTCATCTCGCCTATCCGTTCATCTGGTCGCGACGCCGGTGTGAACTCCTCAG
>JANQIA010000266.1 GCA_028282405.1 Rhodovibrionaceae bacterium | reverse complement strand
GATCAGGCCGTCGAGATGGGTCAGGTGGCTGCGCGCGGCAATCTCCGGCACCACGCCGCCGAAGCGGCGGTGCTCGTCGAACTGGGAGAGCACCAGGTTGGCGCGCAGCCGGCGTGCGTCGTCGACCACGGCGGCCGCCGTCTCGTCGCAGGAGGACTCGATACCGAGAACGATCATCGCAACACCATTTGGCGATGTCTTAGCGGCGGCCCAAGGGCACGTCGAGTGGGTGTTGAACGAAGACAAACGTCTGAACTCGGTGGGAGTGCAGATGGCAGCGAGGGAACGCAGACGCCCCTTTACACGATCCAAGACGGAAGATGCTGTTCTCCATTCCGCGTCGGTGGCTCAGTCTGGACCCTCGGGCCTTCGCGCTTGCCGCTGCCTTCGGCAACTCGCTACGCGAGCCCTCGGGTCGCACCGCTGCGCGGCGCGCCCAAGGGTGACAGCCTGTCGTGCTGCGAGGTTTGCGGCCGCTAAGCCCCCCTCCCCCTCACCCCTCCGCGTCGACGAAGGCCAGCGACTGGGTCGCGGTGCGCAGCAGGTGCTTGCGCTTGAGCGGCGAGTGGAGGAAGCGGTTGAGCCCGGCCAGCAGATCGTCCGTCCAGGGCGCCTCCGGCTCGCTGTCGAGCTGCTCGGCGGCGGCAGTCAGGGTCTTCACCAGGTGGGCCGAGACGATGGGCTCGGCCTGGCCGTGGTCGAACAGGCCGCGGAAGCTCTCGGCCAGGAAGCGGGACGGCAGGTCCACCCGCCAGGCGGCCGCATCCAGAGAGGGGTCGACGAAGTCGTTGTTGCGCCCGACGAAGCAGGCCATCTGCAGGAGACCGTCGGGCCAGAGCTCCGGCCGCCGGGTGCAGATCTCATGCACCGCGCGGCCGAAGGTGATGCCGTGGGTCACGTCGAGCCAGCCGGCGTTCTGCGACACCGGCCCATCGGTCCGGTTCTGGTAGCCGAGGTCGAGGTGTAGGAGCTGCCAGGCGCAAGCCCCGAACAGCGCCGTGAAGAGCTCATGCGGCCGGCCGGAGGACTGCAGCACCCGCGCGAAGGCGGCGCGCACGCCGAGGCCCGCGAAGTCAGCGGCGGCCACGCTATCCTCGCCGCTGCCGTCCCAGGCGGCGCGACTGGCGGCATAGCCGCGGAACTCCGGCAGCAGGTCCTCTCGCCAGCCCCGGATCAGCATGCGCAGATAGCTGAGCAGCAGCGGCGTTTCGACCGCGGGCCCCAGGCGGGCCAAGAGCTTCTCGCACTGGACGAGATAGATCGCCGCATGGCCGAACAGCAGGTAGTGGGCCATCGCCGCCCGCGCCAAGACCGGGAAGAGATCGCCGTAGTGCAGGCCGGCGGTCAGCGCGCCGCGCAGCAGCGCCACGGCTTCCTCTTCGTCTTCTCGCTCGATGGCTGCCAGCAGGGCGTCGGGCGCATAGTCCTCGACCGCCGCGGTGAAGGGATAGGCCGGCTCGCGCAGGCTGTCCCAAGCGAAGTGGGAGACGGTCTCGACCAGGGGCGCGAGGCGGGAGGGCGCATCCCAGGCATGGGCGTCGGCCAGCGCCAGCCAGTCGGGTGCTGCGCCGGCGGCGTGGGTCATGCCGTACTCGAAGCGGTCGTGAGTCCAGGCGATGGTGCCCCGCAGAGCATCGAGAGGGTCTCCGCCGGCGGCCGACAGGCGCGCGATCTCCCGCGCCATGCGGTCGACCTCGTACTTGCGGAAGGAGTCCTGGAGGTTGTCCAGCGCCTGCGCCTGGCGCGCCTCGGCCGGCGGGTCGGTCACGTCGACCAGAAGCCGCTCACCCTCCTGCATCACCGGATAGCGGCGCAGGCGGTCGCCGCCGGTCAGGGTCTCGCCGCTGTCCAGGTCGAACTTCCAGTTATGCCAGTTGCAGGTGAGCACGCAGCTCCCCTCCGGCTCGGTCAGGCTGCCTTCGACCAGCGGATAGCCCTCGTGCGGGCAGCGGTTGTTGCAGGCATAGAAGCGGTCGCCGGCCTCCCCGCCGGCCACCTTGAAGAGGGCGATCTGCTTGCGCCCGACCTTGACGATCCGGCGGTCGCGCTCCGCGAAGTCGGCCAGCGTGGCGACCTCGACCCACTCGCCATGACGCTCCAGCATCGGGCCCTCCTATTTTGCAAGCAACCCCTTTATAATCTAACCCGCTCGCCTTGCCTAATTCAATCGTCTTCTTTAGAAAATTCCGCATGAAGCAAGGAAAGCCGCGGGAATCGCGCCGTCAGGCCATCATGCGCGAGCTCAAGACCGGGGGCCCGCGGGACGCTGCCGAGGTCGCCGGCACGCTCGGCATCACGCCCATGGGCGTGCGCCAGCACCTCTATGAGATGCAGGCGGAAGGCCTGGTCGATTTCGACCTGCAGCCCGGGCCGGTGGGACGGCCGAAGAAGCTCTGGCGCCTGACCTCGGCGGCGGAGGACTTCTTTCCCGACGGCCACGCGGCGCTCAACGCCGAGCTGCTCGCCGCCATGCGGCAGGCCTTCGGCGACGAGGGCTTGGACCAGCTCATCGAGTCGCGCACCAAGCAGCAGATCGCGAGCTACCGGCGGCAGCTCAAGCCGGCCGACACGCTGGAGAAGCGCATCGAGGGCCTGGTCGCCCTGCGCAGCCGCGAGGGCTACATGGCCGCGGCCGAGAAGGGCCCGGACGGCGAGTACCTCCTGGTCGAGAACCACTGCCCGATCTGCGCCGCGGCCCGCGCCTGCAGCGGCCTCTGCGCCGGCGAGCTCACCCTCTTCCGCAAGGTGCTCGGCAAGGAGGTGGAGGTCGAGCGCACCGACCACATCCTCGCCGGCGCCCGCCGCTGCGCCTACCGCATCCGAAAGAAGGGTTAGAGCACTCGGCGGCACGGCCCCATCGGCTGTCACCCCGGACTTGATCCGGGGTCCATTCATCCGCAAACGCGGACCTGAGGTATTTGCCCAGCCCTGCCGCCGGGCAGCACTTCGTTCCTTGGTTCGCGCCCAGTCGTTCCATGGATCCTCGGGTCGCGGCTGCGGGTCTCCGACCCGGTCAGCCTTGCCCAAGGGTGATGGGTGGACGGCCCCCGACGGCATCGCGATGTGCCAAACTGGTCGTAGTGCAATCCAGTGAAAGGAGACCGTCCGCTATGCAGGCTA
>JANQIA010000261.1 GCA_028282405.1 Rhodovibrionaceae bacterium | reverse complement strand
GCATCCTCGACCTCGACGATTCGCGGAGTCGCATTGATCAGGACTTCCTGACCGTCGCGCGCGACCAGCACCTCGAGCGGGCGATCGAGACCGACCTCGACGATTCGCTGGATCTCCTCGAAGCGCGTGACCGGACTGCCGTCGATTTCCAGGAAGCGATCGCCTTCGCGGAAGCCCGCCGCCTCGGCCGCGCTGCCTTCCACCACCGAGCCGATGACCGGCGGGGTCGTCGGCTGGCCCACAAGCGTGAAGAGGCCCATCAGCAGCACGATCGCCAGGATGAAGTTGGCCAGGGGGCCGGCGGCGACGATCCAGGCGCGCTGGCTTAGGCGCTTGTGATGGAAGGAAACGGCTTTCTCTTCATCCGAGAGCTGGCGCACGCGGCCATCGGCCCAGTCGCCGGTGCCTTCGTCGTCGGGCGCCGTCTCGACCGATTGCATGCTGGTCGGGTCGGCGTCGCCAAACATTTTCACATAGCCACCGAGCGGAATGAGGCTAAAGCGCCAGCGGGTGCCCGAGCGGTCGTTCCACCCGAAAATCTCCGGCCCGAAACCGATCGAGAAGACGTCCACCCGGACGCCGCAGCGCCGCGCCACCCAGTAGTGACCCAGCTCGTGGATGAAGACGAGGATGGTCAGCACCACCAGGAAGGGTATGACAATATCGGAGAAGCCCGAGAGAATGCTGACTATCCAGTCCATGGAAGCTGCCTGCTCGCTTGGTTTTCGGGGCGGCAGGCGCATCTCGGCGCCGCCGTGGCACGGGTTCTCGTCATATAGGCCTTCGATTGACGAAAAGCGAAGCCCTGAGCGTCATGAAGCCTGAAGCGTCACTCCGCCACGGCCCTGACGCGCCCACCCGCTCCGTTCGACAGCGTTTCCGCCGCAAACCGCCTGGCGTCCGCGTCAAGCGCCAACACATCCTCCAACCCGCCAAGGGCACTGCCGTCGAAACGCTCCAAAGCGCGCTCGATGGTCCGGCTGATGTCCAGGAAGCCAATACCGCCCTCGAGGAAGGCCGCCACGGCAACCTCGTTGGCCGCATTCAGCACCGTGGGCGCCCCGCCTCCACTGCAGAGCGCCTCCCGAGCCAAACGTAGCGCCGGAAAACGGCGCTCGTCGGGCGGCTCGAAGGTCAGGGTCGCCACCTCGATCAGGTCGAGCTGCTGGATGTTCGTGGCCATGCGTTTCGGCCACGACAAGGTATAGGCGATCGGCACCCGCATGTCCGGCACGCCGAGCTGGGCCAGCATGGAACCGTCCTTGTAGGCCACCAGGCTGTGGATGATGGACTGGGGATGGACGATCACGTCGATCTGATCGTTGGGCAGGCCGAAGAGGTGATGCGCCTCGATGATCTCGAGGCCTTTGTTCATCATGGTCGCCGAATCGACGGAGATTTTGGCGCCCATGCTCCAGTTCGGATGGGCCACCGCCTGCGCCGGCGTGACCTGCTCCATCGCCTCTTGCGCCATGGTGCGAAAGGGGCCGCCGGATGCGGTCAGGACGATGCGGTCGACGAACTCGATCTGCTTCTCTTCGAGGACCTGGAAGATCGCGTTGTGCTCGGAATCGACCGGCAGGAAGGTCGCGCCATGCTTGCTGACGGCCTCCATCACCAGAGGACCGGCGCAGATCAGGGTCTCCTTGTTGGCCAGGGCGATGGTCGCGCCCCGTTTGACGGCCGCCATGGTGGCCGGCAGGCCTGCGGCGCCGACAATGGCCGCCATCACCAGATCGGAGGCCCGTTCGGCCGCCTCGACCAGCGCGTCCGGGCCGGCGGCGATCTCGATCGGCTCGCCGGACAGCGCCTCCTTGAGGTCGCCGTAGAGCTCAGCCTCGGCAATCACCGCGAGCTTGCAGCCGTGGCGCCGGGCTTGCTCGGCTAGCTCCGAAACCGAGCGGTGCGCCGTCAGCACATCGATCTGGAAGTCGCCATTGCTCTGGGCGACCAGGTCTAGCGTGCTCCGGCCCACCGATCCGGTCGAGCCAAACACAGCCAAGCTTCGCGGTTCCGCAGACGCTGCCATCCGGCCCACCTTAATTGAACTGCCAGCTCAAGGGCGAGCCCCAAAGCAAGGAAATGATCGCCAGTACAACGGCTGCAAACATCAATCCGTCAACCCTGTCCAAAATGCCCCCATGCCCGGGTATCAAGTGGCCGCTGTCCTTCACGCCGAAGCGCCGTTTCAGGGCCGACTCGACAAAGTCACCGCATACGCAGACGAGACTCAAGAGAATCCCGATGGCGGCAAAGACGAGCAAGCTCCCCTCAGCGTACAGCATCATGCCGATCAGCCAAGCAATGCCCCCCGCCAGCACGCCGGCAATACCGCCCGACCAGGTCTTCTTGGGGCTGGTCCGCGGAAAGAGCTTGGGCCCGCCGACCGTCTTACCGACGAAATAGGCCGCGCTGTCGCCGACCCAAACGCAAGCAAGCAAGAGAAACACCAGCACCATGCCGCCTTCGGCCTGGTTGCGTATCCACTCGAACGCCAGCAGCGGAATGCAGATGTAGGCGAGGCCGGCAAGCAGCCAGAGCCGCGGAAAGGCTGTTTGGCCGCCGGCGGGCGCTTGCAGGGCAAAGGCGACGATCAGGCCCAGCGGCAGCGCCAGCAGCGCCCAGACGGGCAAATGCCCGGCCGCACAGAGAACGACGAGCGCCGGCAAGAGCGCGAGCCAGCTCCACTGAGAGCGCCAGCCCGTGACAGCGCCGGTCAGGCGCAGCCACTCCCACATCATGAGGCAGCCGGCCAGCGCCAAGCCCAGGTCGCTGAGCGGTGGGCCAAGATAGACGATGGCGAGAATGAGGGGCCCGAAGATGAGGGCCGAAAGCAGCCGAAGCCTAAGACCGGCGCCGATCTGTTGAACCTCAGACGGCGACGCCATAACGCCGGTCACGCTGTCGGAACTCGGCGATGGCGCCTTCCAGCTCATCCTTACCGAAATCCGGCCAGAGCGTATCGACGAAGATGAGCTCGCTATAGGCCAATTGCCACAGCAGAAAGTTGCTGATGCGTTTTTCGCCGCTGGTGCGGATCAGCAGGTCCGGGTCGGGTATGCCGTCGGTCAAGAGGCAGCGTCCGAAGGTCTCTTCCGAGACCTCGTCGAGGCTCAGCTTGCCGTCCCGAACGGCGGCGGCAAGCTGCTTCGCCGCCAGCACGAGCTCCGCCCGCCCGCCGTAGCTCAGGGCCACGACCAGGTTCAGCCGGGAGTTCTCCCGAGTCTGGACTTCGAGCTGGTTGATCATCTCGGCGATATCGCGCGGCAGGCGGTCGCGCTCTCCGATCACCCGGACCCGCACGCCCTGCTCCCGCAGCTCAGCCGTTTCGCTGCGCAGATAGCGGCGCATCAAGCCCATGAGGTCGCTGACCTCGTCGACCGGGCGCCCCCAGTTCTCCGAGGAGAAGCTGAACAGCGTGACGTACTGGATGCCCAGCTCGATCGCACCGCTGATGGTCCGCCGAACGGCCTCCACGCCTTGGCGATGCCCCGCCGTGCGCGGCAAGCCGCGGGCTTTCGCCCAGCGTCCGTTACCGTCCATGATGATGGCAACATGCTGCGGCACGGCCGTCCCCTCCACGAAAACCATCCGATCAGACCTGCATTATCTCCGAGTCTTTATGACTGAGGAGTTCGTCGACGAGCTTGACGTGCTCATCGGTGATCTTCTGGATGTCATCGGCGCGCGCGTGGTGCTCGTCTTGCGAAATCTCGCCGTCCTTTTCCATCTTCTTCAGCGACTCCATGCCATCGCGCCGCACGTTCCTGACTGCGACCCGGGCCTGTTCCGCATAGCGTGCCGCCACCTTGGTCAACTCCTGCCGCCTCTCCTCGGTCAAAGCCGGGATAGGAATGCGTAATAGCTGCCCATCGATGACAGGATTTAGTCCCAAATCGGATTCGCGTATCGCTTTATCCACCGCGGAGACGAGCTGCCGGTCCCAAACCTGGACGCTGAGCATGCGTGCCTCGGGCACGCCGATGGTCCCGACCTGCGAAATGGGCATCTGCGCGCCGTAGGCGTCGACGACGATCGGCTCGAGCAAGCCGGTGCTCGCACGCCCCGTGCGGAGCCCCCCGAACTCGCGCTTGAGCGCCTCGATCGCTCCATCCATGCGGCGCGTCAGTTCTTTTAGATCAGCGCTCATTTCCCAACGTCTCCTCCAACCAGCGATCAGCCGTCTTCAACGACGGTGAAGGCCCCCCGACCCAGCAGAACCTCTGCGAATCGGCCGGGCTCCGCGATCGAGAAAACCAAGATAGGAATATGGTTCTCCCGCGCAAGCGTTATGGCGGCGTGGTCCATGACCCGCAGGTCGCGGGACAAGACCTCCTTGTACGTCAGGTTGTCGAACCGCCGCGCCGAACTGTCGACGGTCGGGTCGGCATCGTAGACGCCGTCCACCTTGGTCCCCTTGAGGAGCGCGTCACAGTTCATCTCCGACGCCCGCAAAGCGGCCGCCGTATCGGTGGTGAAGAAGGGGTTGCCGGTGCCGGCGGCGAAGATCACCACCCGCCCCTTCTCCATGTGGCGGACGGCCCGCCGCCGGATGTAGGGCTCCGAGACGGTCGCCATCGGGATGGCGGACTGCACGCGGGTGGGGACGCCGATCTGCTCCAGGGCATTCTGCATGGCCAGCGAATTGATCACCGTCGCCAGCATGCCCATGTAGTCGGCCGTCGCCCGCTCCATGCCATCGGCCGCCGCCGAGAGACCGCGGAAGATATTGCCGCCGCCGATGACCAGGCAGATCTCGACGCCCAAGTCGTGGACGGCCTTCACTTCCTCGGCCACCCGATTGACGGTGTCCGGATCCAAACCGTAGTCGCGCGACCCCATCAGGGCCTCGCCGGAGACTTTCAGCAGTACGCGACGGTAGCGGGTGCCGCCGTCGGCGCGTGGGTCGCTCATGACTTCGGCCATCGCCTTCCCGTGCGTAGCCGTTGATCCCTAGGACAGGGTTGCCGCCACCTCGGCTGCGAAATCCGCCTCTTCCTTCTCGATGCCCTCACCGAGCTGGAAGCGGGCGAAACCAACCACTCGGACGTCGCCCCCGGCGTCCTTGCCTGCTGCCTCGACCGCCTTGCGCACCTTGGTCTCACCGTCGATGACGAAAGTCTGTTCGAGGAGCACGACCTCCTCATAGTACTTGCGCAGGCGCCCTTCCACCATTTTGGCAATGATCTCTTCCGGCTTGCCGCTGGCCCGGGCCTGATCGGCCAGAACGTCGCGTTCCCGCTCCAGGGCGGAGGCATCCACGTCGGCGATGTCGACGGCCTGGGGATTGGCCGCGGCGATATGCATGGCGATCTGCTTGCCGAAGGCCGCCAGGCTCTCGGCATTGCCCTCGGACTCCAGCGCCACGACGACGCCGATCTTACCCATGCCCGGGGCCACCTGGCCGTGCACATAGGATGCCACGACGCCCGGGCTGACCTCGAAGCCGGCCACCCGGCGCAGGTTCATGTTCTCGCCGATGGTGGCGATCTGCTGGGTCAGCTCCTCGGCGACCGTGCGCCCGGTGCCCGGAAAAGGCGCCTCTTCAAGGCTCGCCATGTCGCCGCCGGCTTCCAGAGCCAGGTCGGTCACCGTCTTGACGAACTGCTGGAACTGCTCGTTGCGGGCGACGAAGTCGGTCTCGGCATTGAGCTCGACCACCGCGCCGCGGTTGCCTTGCGTCGCAACCCCAACCAGACCTTCGGCCGCAGTGCGGCCGGCCTTCTTCGCCGCCGCCGCCAGGCCCTTCTTGCGCAGCCAGTCGATGGCCTGCTCCAGGTCGCCTTCGACTTCCGAAAGCGCCTTCTTGCAGTCCATCATGCCCGCGCCCGTTTTCTCGCGCAGCTCTTTCACCATGCTCGCGGTAATCGACATTTCTACCCTCGCGCTTTTAGGTCGTTCGCTAACTTACTGCGATGTCTAAAAAGGGGCGGCACCAGCCACCCCTTCTCTATGTTCTAGAGGCGGCGTCTCGCCGTCACCCAGCCGCCTTCTGCTGCTCTTCTTCGGCCGGCGCCTCGGGCGTGGCCTCAGGGGCGCTTTCGGGCGTGCCTTCGGCCGAGGCTTCATCCGTCGTTTCGGCGGGAGTCTCCGTTGGGGTCTCGGCAGGGGCCTCCGCGGGCGCCTCGGCCGGGGCGTCGGCAGCCGCCTGCTCGCCCTCGCCCTGGCCCTCACCACCCTCAGGGGCTTCGCTGAGGCTCTCCACCGGAGCGATCTCGGCCGCACCGATGTCGCCGCCGGTCTGCATCACTTCCTGCTGCAGGCCGTCCAGAATGGCTTCCGCCGCCAGGTCGCAGTAGGTCTGGATGGCGCGGATGGCGTCGTCGTTGCCCGGAATGGGATAGTCGACCCCGTTAGGGTCGGAATTGGAATCGAGCACGGCCACCACGGGAATGCCGAGCACCTTGGCCTCGGCGATCGCGATGTGCTCCTTGTTGGTGTCGATCACGAAGATCGCATCCGGCAGGCCGCCCATGTCCTTGATGCCGCCCAGCGCCCGCTCCAGCTTCTCCTGGTTGCGGGTCAGGTTGAGCAGCTCTTTCTTGGTCAGGCCCAGGTTCTCCTCGGCCAGGCGTGCCTCCAGGTCCTTCAGGCGCTTGATCGAAAAGGAAATGGTCTTCCAGTTCGTCAGGGTGCCGCCGAGCCAGCGGTGGTTGACGTAGTACTGGCCGCAGCGCTCGGCCGCCGAGGCCACGAGCTCGCTGGCCTGGCGCTTGGTGCCGACGAAGAGCACCCGGCCGCCGCCGGAGACGACGTTGCGCAGGAAGGACAGGGCTTGGCTGAGCAGCGGCGAGGTCTGTTCGAGATCGAGGATATGGACCCCGTTGCGCTCGCCGAAGATATAGGGGGCCATTTTCGGGTTCCACCGCCGGGTGGTATGGCCGAAATGGACGCCGGCCTCGAGGAGCTGGCGCATGGTGAAACTGGGCACTGCCATCGTATATTCCTTCTGTTCCGGTTCATTCCGCCGCGGGCAGAGATGCGCGAAATCGTTGAATTCCGCGCACACCGGAGCGACGCGCCGGTTGGCAGCGCCGCAAAGCCCACGTGTGGTTTGAATGCTAGGCCGCCGGTAATTAGCGAGGCACCCCGGCGATTGCAAGGCCTAAGCAGCCGCGTTTGCTACGAAAACAGGGCAATTCTGCGTTGCGTGGAACGCCTCAGAGCTCTTCCATCTCAACGCCCGAGACCGACTTGATGGCCTGACGCCCGGCCGGGCTCAACTGATAGACCGGCGGAAGCGCGATTTCGACCTCGCCATCGGCGGTCTCCAGCACCAGGTTGACGCGCCCCTGCCCTTGCCGCTGGCGGTCGAGAACGCCGCGCAAGGCCGGAAGGCAGCCGTCCTCCCGCAGGAAGAGACGCAAACCCCGGCTGTCGTTGGCGATGGCCTCGTCGAGATCGCGGAAGCCCTGCGCCGTCAGCCGCATGTCGGCATCGGCCTGGGCCTCCAGCGAGACGGTGACCAGCACCAGGCGGCCCGCCTGCAAGAGATCGCGCTTCTGGGCCAGCAGCTCCGAGAAGACCATGACCTCATAGATGCCCTGGCTGTCGGAGAGCTGCACGAAGGCGAAACGGTTGCCCCGGCGCGAGCGCCGCTCCTGCCGGTTGAGCACGACGCCGGCCAGCTTCTTGGGACCGTTGATGTCGCGGGCCGCCTCCATCAGCGCGCCGCTGCCGACCACCTTGAGGCGGGCGAGCGCGGCATCGTAGGCGTCCAGCGGATGGGCCGTCAGATAGAAGCCGATGGCATCGTATTCGCGCTGCAGGCGCTCGGCGCTCGGCCAGTCCTCGCAATCGCGCAGCAGCAGCTCTGTCTCACAGTTCGCTTGAACATCGCCGAACAAGTTGACTTGACTGCTTGTCTTTTCTTCGCTCGCCCGCGCCGCAAGAGCGAGCAAGCGGTCGCCACCCTCGCAGACGCGGCGCCGGTTGGTCATCAAGCCATCGAAGCTGCCGGCGGCCGCGAGCTGCTCGATCATGCGGCGGTTGAGCAGCCGGGAGTCCAGCCGCAGGCCGAAGTCGGCCAGAGAGGCGAAGGTGCCGCCCCGCTCACGCTCCTCGACCAGGCCTTCCATGGCGGTGGCGCCGACGTTCTTCAGGGCGCCCAGGGCATAGCGCACGGCACCCTCGCCCTCGCGCGACACCTCGACCGCGAAGTCGGCGCGCGAGTGGTTCACGTCGGGCGGCAAAAGAGGCACGCCAAGCTGCTGCAATTCCTGGCGAAACATGCCGAGCTTGTCGGTATTGCCCATGTCGTAGGTCATGGTCGCGGCCATGAACTCGACCGGGTGATTGGCCTTGAGGTAGGCCGTTTGGTAGGCCAGTAGCGCATAGCAAGCGGCGTGCGCGCGGTTAAAGCCGTAGCCGGCGAACTTCGCCACCAGATCGAAGATGTAGGAGGCCTTCTCCTTTTTGGTGCCCAGCTCGACTGCGCCGTCGACAAAGTCGTCGCGCTGCTTGTCCATCTCCTCCTTGATCTTCTTGCCCATGGCCTTGCGGAGGATGTCGGCCTTGCCGAGGCTGTAGCCGGAGAGCACCTGGGCGATCTGCAGCACCTGCTCCTGGTAGATGATGATGCCGTGGGTCTCTTCCAGCAGATGCTTCAGCTTGGGATGGAGGTAGTCGGGCTCCTCTCGGCCATGCTTGCGCTCGATGTAGGCCGGGATGTTGTCCATCGGCCCGGGCCGGTAGAGCGCGACCACGGCGATGATGTCCTCGAAGCGGTCGGGCTTCAGCTTGCGCAGCACGTCGCGCATGCCCGAAGATTCCAGCTGGAACACACCGACCGTCTCGCCCCGGGCCAGCATGGCGTAGGTCTTCTCGTCGTCCAGCGCCAGGCTGGAGAGGTCGAGCTCCTGCCCCCGCTCGGCAATCAGCTCCACCGCCTTGCGCAGCACGCTCAAGGTCTTGAGCCCCAGGAAGTCGAATTTCACCAGCCCCGCCAGCTCGACATACTTCATGTTGAACTGGGTGACCGGCATGTCGGAGCGCGGGTCGCGGTAGAGCGGCACCAGCTCGTCGAGCGGCCGGTCGCCGATCACCACGCCGGCGGCGTGGGTCGAGGCGTGGCGATAGAGCCCCTCGAGCTGCTGGCCGATGCCGATCAGCCGGGCGACCTCCGGGTCATTGTCCCGCTCAGCCCTGAGGCCCTCCTCCGTATCGAGCGCCTCCTGCAGGGTCTTCGGGTCGGCCGGATTGTTCGGGACCTGCTTGCAGATGCGGTCGACCTGGCCATAGGGCATCTGCAGCACCCGCCCCACGTCGCGCAGCACGGCGCGGGCCTGCAGCTTTCCGAAGGTGATGATCTGCGCCATTCGGTCCCGGCCGTACTTCTCCTGCACATAACGCAGCACCTCATCCCGCCGGTCCTGGCAGAAGTCGATGTCGAAGTCCGGCATGGAGATACGTTCGGGATTGAGGAAGCGCTCGAACAGCAGCTTCCAGCGCAAGGGGTCGAGGTCGGTGATGGTCAGCGACCAGGCCACCACCGAGCCGGCGCCCGAGCCGCGGCCCGGGCCGACCGGGATGCCGTTGGCCTTGGACCACTGGATGAAGTCGGCAACGATGAGGAAATAGCCGGGAAAGCCCATCTGGGCGATGACGCTCAGCTCATAGTCGAGGCGTTTCCAATAGGGCTCCGCCTTGCGTTCTCGCTCAGCCTCGTCGTCGTCGGCTGCGAAGACGTGCGCTTCCAGGCGCTTTTCGAGGCCAGCCTTGGCCTGCGCCGCCAACTCCTCGCCCTCGTCGCGCCCGGCGGCGGTCTCGAAGGGCGGCAGGATGGGCTGCTGCTTTTCGGGAAAGAAGGCGCAGCGCTGCGCCACCACAAGGCT
>JANQIA010000185.1 GCA_028282405.1 Rhodovibrionaceae bacterium | reverse complement strand
CAAGTTGACTTCAAACATCCCAAACCAGGCCCCGGCTAAGAGACCGGTCCAAGACATCCGAATATCCTAGGACCAAACGCAGACATGCGTGGCACCCGTCTCTACAAACCCTCCCGCAAACAAACAAAGACACACCATCCGAAGACAGCCCATCCCCATCCGCCGCAGAAAGGCGAAAAGACAGACACCTAAGACATATCAGCTGATCAGCCCACAAAAGGCCAACCGCCAACACATCCCTTCCATTCATAACAACTTGTCAAAGAACCCAAGCGCGAACGAGGGCGCTGCCCCGGCGAATCCCGCTTGTAAGAAGGATTTGGCGCTGCCAGCGGCAACGCCAAGGGCATTGTGTATATCGAAATCGTTAAAGGCGGTCAATAGGAAAACGACAGCCCTTTCGACCCGCGGATCGAGCCAGGAAAAGCAGGCATTGCATGCAATCGCCCGCATATCTTAACGATTGACAGAGAAAAACAACCCAACCAAGGTGCATTTTTGTAAAGATGGTTAACGAGGTCGAAAAGGCTTCGTCGATCGCTCGGGGACGAAGGTGCGCAGGCACCCAACAAAGCAAACGGACGTGAGGGACTTTCCTTGACTGAAGAACGAATGCCCCGGCCCAGGGCCTTTTGCCTCTCCCACCCCGAGACCCAGACCGCTAGCCCCATTCGTCCCGCGCGCAACCGCCGTGTCGGGATACTGATGGCCGCCCTGATGCTGGCAAGCTTGCCGGCGCTCGCTCACGCGATGGAAGAGCCGGCGAGCGACAGCGTTGCCGGCTTGGCGGACTTGCAGCCCGCATCTCCGGGCCAGCACGACGTTTCCCCTGCCGAGCTGGCGGACGTCGGCAGCGACGACTGGAGCGCCACCGCCGTGCTCGAATCCGGCGACACGCTCGCCGGCCTGCTGGCCAGCTTCGGCGTATCGCATCGCGAAGTGCATGCCGTCGTCAACGCCATGTCGGATATCTTCTCGCCGCGCCAGCTTCGCGCCGGGCAAGAGATCTCTCTCATGCTCGAGCCGGCCGAAGGCGACGGCGACGGCCAACGCCTGCTCGGACTCAAGATGCGCCCAAACGTCGAGCAGGATGTGGAAGTGCGGCGCAACGGTGACGGTTACGTCGCGCAAGCCATTCAACGGCAGCTCTTCCCGTCGCTGAACGCCGTCGACGGCGAGATCAGCCGCAGCCTTTTCGCCGATGCCAGCGCGCTGGAGATTCCGCCGGCCACGCTCGCAGCCATGATCCGGGCCTTTAGCTTCGACGTGGACTTTCAGCGCGAGCTGCAGCCGGGCGACCGCTTCGCCCTGCTCTACGAAACCCTGCATGAGCGCGATGGCCAGCTCGCGAAGCCCGGCGATCTGCTCTACGCCGAGCTCGTCCTCAGCGGCAAGCCGATCGGCATCTATCGCTTCACGCCCAAGAGCGGCTTCACCGACTACTTCACCGCCGACGGCCGCTCGGTGCGCAAATCCCTGCTGCGGACCCCGATCGACGGCGCCCGCATCTCCTCCGGATACGGCATGCGGCGGCATCCCATTCTGGGCTACAGCAAGATGCATCGCGGCGTAGACTTCGCCGCGCCGACGGGCACGCCGATCTATGCAGCCGGCCACGGTACCGTCGAGAAGGCGGCCCGCTTCGGCAGCTACGGTAAGTACGTCCGCATCCGCCACAACGGCTCCTACAAGACGGCCTACGCCCACCTCAGCCGCTACGGCCGCGGCATCAAGTCAGGCGCCCGGGTCAAGCAAGGCCAGGTGATCGGCTATGTCGGCTCGACCGGCCGCTCGACGGGCCCGCACCTGCACTACGAGGTCATCTCGAACGGCAAGCAGGTCAATCCGCGCTCGATCAAGCTGCCGGCCGGCGAACGCCTCAAGGGCGCCGACTTGCGCGCTTTCCAGGAAGCCCGCGAAGAGATCGACGCCTTGCGCGAACGGCACCGCCCGCACAGCACCGTCATCGCGGTGCGCTAGGGGGGCGCCGCGCCAGGGCGCGGCAACTCATCCACCCTTGTCTCAGGATAAGGCCGGGTCGACGCGAACGGCCAAACGGCGTTCCTGTCGACCCGGCAGATCCGCTTCGACCTAAGCCGCTTTTGCGGCCGCTCCGTCGATGATCAGCCCCAAGGGGCTGGCGCTGACGGAGATCGTCGCACCCTCCGCGATCTCACCCGCAAGGATGCGCTCGGCGAGAGGGTTCTGCAGCTCGCGCTGGATCACCCGTTTCAGCGGCCGCGCGCCGTAGACCGGGTCGTAGCCGCGCTCGGCCAGCCAGTCCTTGGCACTCTGGTCGAGAGACAGGGCGAGCTTGCGCTCGGCCAGCAGGGCCTCCAAGCGCTCAAGCTGCACCTCGACAATCCCGGCCATCTGGTCGCGCCCGAGGCGGTGGAACAGCAGGATTTCGTCGAGACGGTTGAGGAACTCCGGCCGGAAGGCGGCACGGACCCGCTCCATCACCGCTTCGCGGACCGCTTCCACCGGCTCGCCTTCCGGCTGCTG
This sequence comes from Rhodovibrionaceae bacterium, assembly GCA_028282405.1. Classification (GTDB taxonomy): domain Bacteria; phylum Pseudomonadota; class Alphaproteobacteria; order Kiloniellales; family DSM-21159; genus JANQMX01. Next base: position 6,476 of record JANQIA010000185.1, on the reverse strand, counting down.
TGCCAGGATATCGGCGCCCAGGTTCGAGGTCAGGATGATCAACGTATTGCGGAAGTCCACCGTCCGCCCCTGCCCATCGGTCAGGCGGCCGTCATCCAAGACCTGCAAGAGTACGTTGAAGACGTCGGGGTGCGCCTTCTCGACCTCGTCGAAGAGCACCACCTGATAGGGCCGCCGGCGCACGGCTTCGGTCAGAGCACCACCCTCCTCGTAGCCGACGTAGCCCGGAGGCGCTCCGATCATACGGGCGACCGTGTGCTTCTCCATGTACTCCGACATGTCGAGGCGGACCATGGCGTGCTCGTCGTCGAACAGGAAGCTCGCCAGCGCCTTAGTCAGCTCCGTCTTGCCGACGCCAGTCGGACCCAGGAAGAGGAAGGAGCCGATCGGGCGGTTGGGATCCTGCAGACCGGCCCGCGCCCGCCGCACGGCGTTCGAGACCGCGGTGATCGCTTCCTGCTGCCCGATGACGCGGTGGCCGATCACCTCTTCCATGCGCAGCAGCTTGTCACGCTCGCCTTCCAGCATCTTGTCGACGGGGATGCCGGTCCAGCGCGACACCACGGCCGCGACCGCATCTTCGGTCACCTCTTCGTTGACCATGCGGCTCTCGGACAGGCTCTCGGCTTCGGCAAGCTGACCCTCCAGCTCCGGGATGACGCCGTAGATCAGCTCTGAGGCTCGATCGAGCCGGCCCTCGCGCTGCGCAATCTCCACATCGCTGCGGGCCTGCTCCAGCTCGGCCTTGACCTTCTGGGAGCTCGCGAGCGTCTCCTTCTCGGCCTGCCACTGGGCGGTCAGGCTGGCAGAGCGCTCCTCGAGATCCGCCAGCTCTTTTTGCAGCGCCTCGAGGCGCTCGCGCGACGCGGCATCGCTCTCCTTCTTGAGGGCCTCCTGCTCGATCTTGAGCTGGATGATCCGCCGGTCGAGACCATCGATCTCTTCCGGCTTGGAGTCGACCTCCATGCGCAGGCGGCTGCAGGCTTCATCGATCAGGTCGATCGCCTTGTCGGGCAGGAAGCGGTCGGTGATGTAGCGGTTGGACAGGGTGGCCGCGGCGACGAGCGCGCTGTCGGTGACACGCACCGCGTGGTGCAGCTCGTACTTCTCCTTCAGCCCGCGCAGGATGGCGATGGTCTCGCTGACCGACGGCTCGTTGATGAACACCGGCTGAAAGCGCCGCGCCAGCGCCGCATCCTTTTCGATGTGCTGGCGGTACTCGTCGAGGGTCGTGGCACCGACGCAGTGCAGCTCCCCGCGCGCCAGGGCAGGCTTGAGCATGTTGGAGGCATCCATCGCCCCCTCCGCCTTGCCGGCCCCGACCAGGGTGTGCAGCTCGTCGATGAAAATGATGATCTCGCCGGCGGCATTGCTTATCTCTTCCAGCACTGCCTTGAGGCGCTCCTCGAACTCGCCGCGGAACTTTGCGCCGGCAACCATGGCGCCGAGATCGAGGGCGATCAGCCGCTTGTTCTTGAGCGATTCCGGCACGTCGCCATTGACGATACGCTGCGCCAAGCCTTCCGCGATGGCGGTCTTGCCGACCCCAGGCTCGCCGATCAGAACGGGATTGTTCTTGGTCCGGCGGGAAAGCACCTGAATGGTCCGCCGGATTTCCTCGTCGCGCCCGATGACGGGGTCGACGTTGCCGGCCCGGGCCACCGCCGTCAGGTCGTGGCCATACTTCTCCAGGGCATCGAAGGTGTCTTCGGCACTGGCCGTATCGGCCGTGCGGCCCTTGCGCAGATCGTTGATCGCGCTGTTGATGCCTTGGGGCGTGGCGCCGCCCTCGGTGATGATCTTGGCGGCCGTCGTGGCCGACGCCATGCTGAGCGCCAAGAGCAGGCGCTCGACGGTCACGTAGCTGTCGCCGGCCTTCTTCGCCAACTCTTCGGCCTGCTCGAAGACCTTGGCCAACTCAGGCGCGAGGTAGAGCTGGCCGGCGCCCGCCCCCTCAACCTTGGGGAGCTTGTCGAGCGCCAAGTCGCAAGCCTGCGTGATGCCCGCCACGTCTCCGCCAGCGGCCGCCAGCAGGCGTGCGGAAATCTGCTCGTCGTCGTTAAGGAGCGCCTTCAGCAGGTGCTCCGGCGTCAGGCGCTGGTGACTTCCCCGAATCGCCAAGCTTTGCGCCGCCTGGACAAGTCCTCGCGCGCGCTCGGTGTACTTCTCATAATCCATATTGGTTCGCCCTCCTCTTCCGTGCCTTGTATCAAGCGCACGAGTTGCGGTGCTGCAATCGAACGAGCCGCTTCAAGGCCCTCCATTGAGCGGCGCTGTCAGACGGCTCGACGTCTCTGACGTATATTGGACTGTTGCAAATTTGACACAAGAGGAACAGCCCCAGAAGACGGGGCTGTCACAGCGATTTTTGTGCCGAAGTCGGCCCGGTGGGCACCAAAGCGTGCCAGCGCCGCGAGATCGCTACGCCGGCTCCGGCGCCGTTTCCGGTTGCTCGTCCGGTGCGTCCGGCTCACAGGCCTCGGCAGAGCCGTTCGACTTGCGGCGGCGTGGGGCGGGGTTTCCACCGCCTGCGCCTGCGGTGGCGGAGAGCATCTTCCGCAAGCCTTCGTCTTCAGCGGCGGGCGCTTCCGGCTCTTCGCTCCGCACGGGCTGCTCGTCGGCCGGCGGGGAAGACTTGGCTTGCGCCGGCTCTCCGGCGGCCTCCCCGTCGCCAGGCGCCGGCCGCGGACGGCGGCGAGAGCGCCGCGGCGGCTGGCTTTCGCCATCGTCTCTCGCTGTCGTCTCCGCGGGCGCCTCGCCGCTTGCGGCGGGCTGCTCGGCGGCCTCGGGCGCCGTCTCCGAGTCCTCCTTGGGCGGCGCCGGCGGGCGCAGAGGTTCGGGGTCGGTGCTGTCGTTAATGATGCGGAAGTAATGCTCGGCGTGTTGATTCAAGCCTTCGGCAAGAACACGGTCGCCGGCCGCCATGGCATCGCGCGCCAGAGCCACATACTTCTCATAGACCTGAGTCGCGTTTCCGCGAATCCGACCGCCAGGTCCGTTGCTGTCGTAAGTCTGTGCCCGCGCCGGAATGTTCGGACGCCGGCCCGCGCGACCACGGCCGCGCCGCTGATTGTTGTTAGGTCTCATCGCCCCGTATTTTACTAAGAACGATTTCTTATCCGCTTAGTCTATTCCGCCCGGCAAGCCTTACTCGGCAAGCTGCGAGGTTTTATCGCTTCAAAAGAAGCCGTTCTATTCCTCTAGGGGGAACAAGATGGTCCCACCACAATGTGCCGATCACGCTGTGTGGGCGCGCACCTCTTTCTTTTCCTAACCTAGCTTCGGCATGCCGATATTCCAACCTCTTTTTTCCGGCTAAGGGCTTCACCGCCCAGCCGCCAGGCAACGCTCCCGCCCGGTCAGGTCCGCCAGCCGCTCGAAGCGCGAAAGGCCGGCTTGGCGCAGCAGGGCCTCGACGGCATCGGCCTGCCCTTCGCCGTGCTCGACGAATGCCAAGCCGCCGGACGCAAGAGTAGACGGCAGGTCCGGCGCGATCGCGCGGTAGCAGTTAAGTCCATCTTTACCACCATCGAGCGCCAGCCTCGGCTCGTGTTCGGCAACTTCCGGCGCCAGCCCCGCAAGCTCGTCTGTCCTCACGTAGGGCGGGTTCGCCACCACGACGTCGAATGCCCCGGCCAGCGCCTCCATCCAGATGGCGACGCAGAAGAGGCTCCGCTCCGCGACGCCCAGATGCACCGCGTTGCCCGCCGCCACCCTGGTCGCAGCGAAGCTTCGATCGATGCCGACACCCGTGGCCCGAGGCCGTTCCACCAAGATGCTGATCAGCAAACAGCCACTCCCGGTTCCGAGATCCAGAATACGGAGCGGCTGGTCGCGTTCGGGGAAGCGCTTCAGCACAGCCTCGACGATCGTCTCGCTGTCGGGTCGCGGGTCCAACGTGTCCGAGCCGAGCCGGAACGGGAGTCCCCAGAACTCGCGATGGCCCAAAATGCGCGACAGCGGCTCACGCTGCGCACGACGCTCGAGGCGTTCCAGATAACCCGCCCAATCCCCGTTTCCGACCGGCGCTTCGCCGTGCCCAATGAGATGGCCAACGTCGGCGTTCAAGACGTGGGCGAGAAGCAGGCGCGCTTCGCGGCGCGGCGCCTCGATGCCGGCATGCGAGAGCTTGTCGGCGCCGAGCGCGACGGCCTCGTCGATACGCCTCATTGCATGGCCGACAGGCGGGCCGACTGATCTTCCATAACCAGGGCATCGATCAGCTCGTCGAGCGCCTCGCCCGCCAGGACGCGATCGAGCTTGTAGAGCGTCAGGTTGATGCGGTGATCGGTGACCCGGCCTTGCGGAAAGTTGTAGGTGCGCACCCGTTCCGAGCGGTCGCCGCTGCCGACCTGGCTGCGGCGCTCGGCCGCCATCTCGGCTTCTTTCTCTTGGCGCATGTGGTCGTAGAGGCGGGCTCTCAGCACCTTCATGGCCTTGGCGCGGTTCTTGTGCTGCGACTTCTCATCCTGGCACTGCACGACGATTCCCGAGGGAAGGTGCGTGATTCGCACGGCGGAGTCCGTGGTGTTGACGTGCTGCCCGCCAGCCCCCTGGGAGCGATAGGTGTCGATGCGCAGGTCCTTCTCCTCGACGTGAACGTCGACCTCCTCCGCCTCCGGCAAGACGGCGACCGTTGCGGCGGAGGTGTGGATGCGGCCGCCGGACTCGGTCACCGGCACGCGCTGAACCCGATGCACGCCCGATTCGAACTTGAGACGCGCGAAGACGCCGCGCCCAGAGATCGAGGCGCTGGCTTCCTTGCAGCCGCCGATACCCGTCTCGTCGTAGTCAAGCACCTCGAACTTCCAGCGGTGCTGCTCGGCATAGCGCTGATACATGCGATAGAGCTCGGCCGCGAAGAGCGCCGCCTCGTCGCCGCCCGTTCCGGCGCGCACCTCCAGGATGGCGTTACGCTCGTCGGCCTCGTCCTTGGGCAGGAGCATGATCATCAGCTGCTGCTCCATGTCCTCCAGCTTGGGCTTCAGCGCCTCCAACTCTTCGATGGCCAAGTCCCGCATTTCGCTGTCGCTGTCCGGGTCCTCGACCAGCGTCTCCAGGTCGGCAAGCTCGCTCTGGGCTGCGCGCAGCGCCTGGTAGTGCTCGGCAATCGGCGTAAGATCGGAGTATTCCTTCAAGAGCTGCGTATACTCGTCCGTGCCCGGCGCCTCGTGCTCGGCGATCAGGCCTTTCAGCTCCTCGAAGCGCGAGGCGATACGCGCGACATTCTCCTCCAAACTCACTCTTCATGCTCCTTTGGCAAAGCAAACAGCTGCCGAACCATCCGATCCAGCTCCTCGGCGCCTTCGGGTGTCTCGGCGGCAGCCTGTCGCAAGGCTTCGCTCGGCTGGTGCAACAGGCGGGTGATCAAAAGCCGGGTTGCATCCTCAGGGCCCAGCCGCGGATCGGCAAGCACCGCGCGGCGGGCCTCCTCGAAATGCTCCCGCAATGCCCGCACGGCGGGCACGGCGCCCCGCTCTGCCCGGTCGCGCAAGAACACCGCAACCTCTTCCGAAACGATGCGCCAGGCTTCCGAAGCAACCGACTGACGGCTTTCCCGGCCGCTGGCCGCCAAACGTTCCAGGTCGTCGAGGTCGTAGACGAAGGCGCCGTCCAGATCGTGGGCACCCGGCTCGACCTCCGCCGGCACAGCCGTGTCGATGAAGAACATTGGGCGACGGCGGCGGCGGCGCAAGGCGTCCTCCACCTGGCGCACGGTCAGCACCCGTTCGCCGCCGGCCCCGCAGGCCACGACGATGTCGGCTGCCGCCAACGCAGGCGCAAGCTCGTCCCAGGGGCCGATGTGGCAGCGCAGGCGTTCCGCCGCGTGCTGAGCCCGTGCGGTCGAGGGGTGCGTCAGGGTCAGCGAGGAAACTCCGGCGCTGCGCAGCTCCCCGGCCAGCAGCTCGCCGCTTTCCCCCAGGCCGACCATGAGGGCCTGACACCGATCGAGGCCGCCATGCAGGTCGCGGGCAACCTGCATGGCCGAGGCGGCGATGGTCACCGGGCGCTCGGCAATGCGGGTTTCGTTCCGCACACGCTTTGCCGCCGCATAGGCGGACTGCAGCGCCGGCTCCAGCAGTGCCCCCGTCAGGCCGGCTTCGCGCGCGGCCCGATGGGCTGCCTTGACCTGGCCGAGCACCTGCGGCTCGCCGATCATCTGGCTGTCGAGCGACGAGGCGACGGCGAAGAGGTGCCGCAAGGCGTCTTCGCCCTGGTAGCTGTAGAGGTGGCCGTTGAGAGCGGATGGCCGCATCGCGCCCCACTCGGCAAAGAGCGCCAGGGCCCGTTCCTCATCCTCCGCCGCGCGGTGGCAGACCAGCTCGACACGATCGCAGGTCGAGAGGATGAGCCCCTCTTCGAGACCGGCAACGCGGAGCTGCGTCAGTCGCTGCGGCAGATCCTGGTCGCTGACGAACATCCTCTCGCGCAGGGTCGACGACGCGGAGCGGTGGTTCATGCCAACGATGGCGAGC
>JANQIA010000183.1 GCA_028282405.1 Rhodovibrionaceae bacterium | reverse complement strand
CCCCCCACCCTAACCCTCCCCCTCGCTGGGGGGAGGGAATTATGCTTTCATCGCAGTCCCTTACACCTCCCCCCTTGAGGGGGAGGTCGGCGCACAGCGCCGGGTGGGGGGTGGCGCGCCACTCGTTTCGATACCGGAACGGCTGCAGGCAATTACTGCGTTGGTTAGCCGCACGGGCCATCAAGGTCTCGTTTCTTCCGCTCGTCAGGCGTGACTACTCGCGCGCTCTTCCAAAAGGCCTCGCCCAGCTCGGCGATATCCGAGGTATCGATCGCGCCATCCGGCAGGGCGGCCAACTCCTCGGCCAAAAGCTCTTTTTTATGGCGCTTCTTCACGAGTCTTCCCCTCCGCGCTCTTCGCGAAGCATCCCGGCATTTCAGCCGATCTCGGCGAAGATCTCCAGGATGTTCCCGTCGGGATCGCGGACGAAGAGGGTGCGGTGGCCGAAGGCCTGGTCCTTCGGCGGCTCGAGGATCTCCACGCCCCTCGCAACCAGCTCCTGGTGGCAGGTCAGGACCTCCTCTGGCGAGACGCGGAAGGCGAGCTGGACGGCCGCGGCGTCCGCCGCCTTGGCGCCGTCGTGCCAGCAGAGCCACGGCCCTCTGGGCCGCAAGGTCAGGAAGCTCGTGCCGAGCCGGAACCGCACCCACTCCGGGTGATCTTCTTCGAGCGGAAAGCCCATCACGTCGCGATAGAAAGCCCGCGCTGCCGCCACGTCGTTGCAGGGGAGGATGACGTAGTCGACCTCCCGGATTGCCGTCAGGCTCATCGGTGCACTTTCTCCATCTGGTGCGTCCGCTGCTAGCGGCTTTGCCGGCCGCTCCGCTATCCGTTTTCTGTGCCGGCCCGAGGCGCAGGGCTCCAAGCCCCGGGCGACGGCTCGGGGTCTGAGGCAAAAGCGGGGCTCGGCCTTGGATTCTTAGGCACGGGCGGCGTCAATGCCGAGGTCGCCCATTTGAGCGCGCCACGCGACCTCTTAAGCTGCCCCCGCGCGCCAGCACTGCCCGCTTGGCTCGCCTTGGAGTTCCCCCGAATGATCGAGCAGGTTTCCGTCGCTGCCAACTCCCTACGCATCGGCGCCGCATGAGCGACCGGGAGCCGAGCTGGCGCGACGGCGTGTTGTTTGGCGTGCTGGGGATGCTGGGTTTCAGCGGCACCCTGGTCGCCACAAGGGTCGCGGTCCAGGACCTCTCGCCGTTGGCGATCACCAGCGGCCGGATCGTGATCGCCGCCCTGTTGGCCGCGGTGACGCTGGTCGTCTTGCGCAAGACCAAGCTGCCGGAGCGGCGCTTGCTACCCGGCCTGATCTCGATGGGGCTGGGCCTGGCGGTCGGCTATCCCTTCTTCTTGGCGCTGGCGCTCGAACAGGTGCCCGCCGTGCACGGCGCGGTCGTCACCGGCTTGGCGCCGGCCGCGACGGCGATCATCGCCGTCGTGCGAACCGGCGAGCGCCCGCCCCTCGGCTTTTGGATCGCCTGTGCGATCGGGTTTGCCGCGGTGCTTTTCTTCGCCATCGACGCCGGCGGCGGCCATCTCAGCCTCGCCGACGGCTGGCTGTTTCTCGCCCTGCTGTCTCTGGGCTGGGCCTACGTGGAAGGCGGGCGGGTGTCTGCCGAGCTGGGCGGAACCACGGCGTTGAGCTGGGCCATGCTGCTCCTCGCGCCCTTCGCCGCCGTTCCCTTCGTCTGGTCGATAACGGACGTGAGCCTGGCAAGCGTCGCCTGGAGCAGCTGGGCGGGCTTCGCCTATGCGGCCGTGGTCAGCATGTTTCTGGCCTCCGTGTTCTGGTACCGCGGACTGGCGGCCGGGGGCATCGCCCGCATCGGGCAGATCAACCTGCTGCTTCCCCTGGCGGCGCTCGTCTGGTCCGCCCTGCTGCTCGGGGAAGAGATCACCACGACCGCCGTCGTCTGTGCCGTCGTCGTCTTCGCCGCCATGGTGGTCTGCCTGAAGAGCCGCGTGCGGACTTAATGAGCCGGCCCCACACTCGCGTCGGTAAGCCGACGGCTCACCACCCGGTGGCCTTGTCCCAGACGGCGATGTCGCCGTCCTCCATCAGCACGTGGTAGCGGTCGTAGGGGGCCGCGGTCATGCAGACGTGGTTGGGCAGCACCCGTAGGCGGCTGCCGATGGGGAAACGCGCGAAGGGCGGGACGCCGCCGTCCTTGGCCTCGATCTTGCCGTGCTCCTGGCTGACCGCGGCGACGAAGACGTCGTCGACCACAGCGCCGCTCGGGGTCATCACCCAGCCGTAGCCGGCCTGGGGCAGGAAGTCCTGGGCGCTGACGTCCTTGGAGAGCGCCAGGCCGCCGGCATCGGTGATGATGCGGTCGTACTGTTTGTTGTGGCCGATCACCGTGGCGAGGACGGTGACGGCGATGTCCTCGAGATCGCAGGAGCCGAGCGCCATCTGGTCGAGATCGCCGAAGACGTAGACGCCGGGGCGCATCTCGGTCAGCCCCTCGCCGTTGACCGCGTGGGAGGCGGTCGGCGTCGAGCCGGCCGAGACCGTTTCGCAGGCGTAACCATTCGCGCGCAGGCGCTCGGCGGCGCGGACCACCGCATGGCGCTCGACCTCGGCGACGTCCCGCACGCAGTCGAGATCGCGGCAGGCATAGGACTGCCCGCCGTGGGTCAGCACGCCGGCGAAAGAGAGGTGGGGCTGGGCAGCGATGGCCGCGGCGATCTCGAGCAGGCTGTCGGACTCGGCCAAGACGCCGCCGCGCCGATCGCCGCAGTCGATCTCGATCAGCAGCGGCAGCGTTACGTCCTGCGCGGCAGCGGCCTCGCCGGCGGCGGTCGCCGCTTCCGGCGAGTCGACCAGGCAGCGCAGGGCGACCCCGGCGCGCAGCAGGGCAGCCGCCTCGGCCACCTTATGGGGCGCCAGGCCGACGGCGTAGGTGATGTCGCGAAAGCCGCGGGCGGCGAAGAAGTGGGCTTCCGCCAAGGTCGAGACGGTGATGCGGCGCGCGTCGTCACAGGCCAGGGCCGCCACCTCCGCCGCCTTGGCCGTCTTGAGGTGCGGCCGGAGCCCGACACCGAGTGCTGCCATGTGCGAATGCATGCGCTGGCAGTTGCGCCGCAGCCGCCCGTGATCGAGCAGCAGGCAGGGGGTCGGGAGGTCTTGCAGAGTCATGACGGGGTCCAGGTGTCGTGTGGCCGCATCATGTTGACATGGGGAAAGGGGAGCCGCCAGAAATTGCCGCCATGAGCAAGGACACCACGCCCCCCAAAGCCACCCGCAAGATCGTCACCCACAGCGCCCACGGCGAGAGCTGGGACGACCCCTACGCCTGGCTGCGCGACGACAACTGGCAGGAAGTCATGCGCGCGCCGGAGACGCTGCGCCAAGACGTGCGCGACTACCTGGAGGCGGAGAACGCCTACCTGGAAGCCACGATGGCGCCGACCAAGGCGCTGCAGGAAACGCTCTTCGGCGAGATGAAGGGCCGCATCAAGGAGGACGACTCCTCGGTGCCGGCCAACGACGGCGCCTGGGCCTACTACCGCCGCTACCGCGAGGGCGGGCAGCACCCGCTCTACTGCCGCCGCCCCAGAGATGGCGAAGAGGAGAGCCTGCTGCTCGACGGCGACGCCCTGAGCAAAGACACCTCCTATTTCCAGATCGCCTCGGTCAGCCACACCTACGACCACCGCCATCTGGCCTATGCGGTGGACGACAAGGGCTCCGAGTACTGCGAGATCCGCGTCCTCGACCTGGAGAGCGGCGCGCTGCTGCCGGAGCGCCTCAAGGACAACAACGGCGCCATGGCCTGGGCCAAGGACGGCCGGACCCTGTTCTATGTGGTGCAGGACGAGAACCACCGGCCCTGCAAGCTGTTCCGCCACCGCCTGGGCAGCGACCCGGCCGAGGACGTGCTGGTCTACGAGGAGACGGACCCGGGCTTCTTCCTCGGCGTCGGCGTCTGCGAGAGCCGGCAGTTCGTCGTGGTGCACACCCACGACCACACCACCAGCGAGTGCTACCTGATCGACGCCGATGCGCCGGAGAGCGCGCCGCGTCTGGTGGCGCCCCGGCTGCGCGATCAGGAGTACTACGTCTTCCACGATGCACCGCGCGACCGCCTCTTGATCCTGACCAACGCCGACGGGGCCGAGGACTTCAAGATCTGCGAGGCCCCGCTCGACGGACTCGACCGCGAGAACTGGCGCGAGCTGGTGCCGCACCGGCCGGGCTGCCTGCGGCTCGATCTCATGCTCTTGCGCGATCACTTCGTCCGCCTCGAGCGGGTCGAGGGCCTGCCGCGCATCGTCGTCACCCGCTTCAGCGACGAGGCGGCGCACGAGATTGCCTTCGAGGAGGCGGCCTACAGCCTCGGCCTGCTGCCCGGCTACGAGTACGACAGCCGCAACCTGCGCTTCGTCTATTCCTCCATGACCACGCCGGAGCGCACCTTCGACTACGACCTGGAGAGCCGGGAGCGGGTGCTGCGCAAGCAGCAGGAGGTGCCGAGCGGCCACGACCCGGACGACTATTTCTCCGAGCGCATCCTGGCGCCGAGCCACGACGGGGCGGAGGTGCCGGTCTCCATCCTGCGCCGCAAGGAGACGCCGCTGGACGGCAGCGCGCCGCTCTTGCTCTACGGCTACGGCTCCTACGGCATCACCATCCCGGCCGCCTTCTCGACCAACCGCCTGAGCCTGGTCGACCGCGGCTTCGTCTATGCCATCGCCCACCTGCGCGGCGGCAAGGCCAAGGGCTATGCCTGGTACCGGGAAGGCAAGCTGCTCGAGAAGAAGAACACCTTCCTCGACTTCATCGCCGCCGCCGAGCACCTGGCAACCGAGGGCTATACCCGCCGCGGCGAGATCGCCATCCACGGCGGCAGCGCCGGCGGCATGCTGGTGGGCGCCGCACTCAACATGGCGGGACCCGATCTCTTCAAGGCCGCCGTCGCCGAGGTGCCCTTCGTCGATGTGCTCAACACCATGTGCGACAAGGACCTGCCGCTGACGCCGCCGGAGTGGCCCGAGTGGGGCAACCCGCTGGAGAGCCGCGAGGCCTTCGACTACATCCGCTCCTACAGCCCCTACGACAACCTGGCGAAGCGCGCCTATCCGCACATCCTGGCCACGGGCGGCCTGACCGACCCGCGGGTGACCTATTGGGAGCCGGCCAAGTGGGTGGCACGGCTACGAGAGGTGCAGAGCGGCGACCGCATGCTGCTGCTCAAGACCTACATGGAAGCCGGCCACGGCGGCTCCGCCGGCCGCTTCGAGCGCCTGCAGGAAGTGGCCTTGGTCTACGCCTTCCTGCTGCTGGCGTTTGGGAAGGTTTAGGAAGCTCCCTCAGCCGCCCCCCGGCCCACTGACGCCGGATCAGCAGCTCCCGCGCTTGGGTTCGACATGGGCCCCGGCTCGCGGGCTTCGCCCTTGGCCGGGGTGACGACCGAGGAGATGGTCACAGGCGGTGCAACACCACAGACTGTCATCCCGGCCTTGAGCCGGGATCCATTTCTGAGCCTGCGCGGAAGCCGGACGAAGAGCGAGCGCGGAGACGTGACCGCGCCCTAACCGCCCTCAGGCCCGCTGACCCCCGCTTCGGCGAAGGTGGCCATGCCGTCGTGGCAGGCGCAGGCGGCCTTGAGGAGCGAGAGGGAGAGGGCGGCACCGCTGGCTTCGCCCAAACGCATGCCGAGATCGAGCAGGGGGTCCTTGCCGATGGCCTCGAGCAGCGGCCCGTGGCCCGGCTCGGCCGAGCGGTGGGCGACGACGCAGTGGTCGAGCAGGCCCGGCTCAATCGCGTGCAGCACCGCCGCCGCCGCGGTGCAGGCATAGCCGTCGAGCACCACCGGGATGTGCGCCAGGCGGCTGGCGATGACCGCACCGGTGATGGCGGCCAGCTCGTGCCCGCCGAGCGCGCAGAGCACCGCGAGGGGATCGGGGAGGGCCGCCTGGTTGGTCTCCACCGCTCGCTGCACCACCGCGGTCTTGCGGGCGAGGCCGGCCTCGTCGAGGCCCGTGCCGCGGCCGACCCAGTCGGCAGCCTCGCCACCGAAGAGGGCGAGCGAGAGCGCGGCGGCGGCTGTCGTGTTGCCGATGCCCATCTCCCCCAGCGCCAGCACGTCGAATCCGCCTTCCACCGCCATCATGCCGTAGGCCATGGCCCGGGCGCAGTCGGCCTCGCTCAAGGCCGGGCCTTGGGTGAAGTCCGCCGTCGGCTGTTCCAGGGCCATCTCATAGACCCGCAGGTCGGCCTCCTGCAGCGCCGCGAGCTGATTGATCGCCGCCTTGCCGTCGAGGAAGGTCTGCATCATTTGGCCCGTCACCGCCTGGGGATAGGCCGAGATGCCCTGCGCCACCACGCCGTGGTTGCCGACGAAGACGGCGATGCGCGGATGCTCCAGGCGCGGCCGCGGCCGGCCCTGCCAGGCGGCCAGCCAGGCCGCCAGCTCTTCCAGCCGGCCGAGCGAGCCCGCCGGCTTGGTGAGCTGCGCCTCCCGCGCCGCGACCGCCTCGGCCGCCGCTTTGTCCGCCGGCGGCATGCGCTGCAGCAGTGCCCGAATCTCGGAGAGGTCGGGTTCCTTCTCGCTATCCACGTACGCTGTCCTCTATTGCTCGGCCTTTGTGCTTGGCCATTCTTTGAACCATCGTCTCCATCCCTCGCCCAGCCTCGACATGCCTTCGGCAACTCGCTGCGCGAGCCCGGACACGCGGGCTGCGCCCTTGGCCGGGGTGACGACCGAGAGCGTGGCCAGCCGGCGGTGCAACACCACAGACTGTCATCCCGGACGCGGGCTTCGCGTCAGCGAAGACCGTGAGCCGGGAACCATTTGTCAGCCTGCACCTGACGTCGAGACGAAGTTCGGCGGGCGGCTTCTTTTTCTCTGGCCCAGTCCGGTGCATCAGCCATAGAAGCAAGGGTCGCCAAGGTGGCGGTGGGGAGAAACTTAGTTGATCGGCGGCCTTTTCCAACGCTTGTGGCGGGATTGCAAGATCGCCCACGTCTTCCTGACGCGGCTGCCCCTGCGCGTCGAGGGGACGATTGCGCCGCAGCAGGTCATTGGCGCCGCCTGGGCCTATCCCCTGGTCGGGGTCAGCGTCGCGCTGGTGGCGGCGGCCGCCTACTTTCTCTGCCACTGGCTCGGCCTGCCGGACACGCTCTGCGCCATTGCCGCGCTCGCCGCCTCCATCGTCTTCACCGGCTGCTTCCACGAGGACGGCCTGGCCGACACGGCCGACGGCTTCGGCGGCGGCTGGACGGCCGAGCGCAAGCTGGAGATCATGCGCGACAGCCGCCTGGGCAGCTACGGCGGGGCGGCGCTCATCCTCTCCATCGTCGCGCGCGTGGCGGCCCTGGCCGCCCTTCCCGCGCTGGTCGTTCTGCCGGCGCTGCTGGTCGCCCATGGCCTCTCCCGCGCTCTTCTGCCGCTGCCGAGTTTCATCGCCGACACCGCCCGCCTGGACGGCATGGCCGCCGAGGCCAGCCGGCCGAAACGCCGCACGGCGATCCTTGCGCTCGCGATCGGCACGCTCATCGCCCTGTTCTGCCTCGGGCTGATCGATGGCCTTGTGGCCGTGGCGCTGGCGCTTGTCATCGCCTGGCTGATGACCCGCCTTGCCCGGGCCCAGATCGGCGGATATACGGGCGATGTGCTCGGCGCCACCCAGCAGCTCGCGGAAATTCTCCTGCTCTGCTTCGCGGTCGCGCTCTTTACCTGAGACTAGGACACGACAGCCCATGACGGACAGCGTCCTCGAAACGCGCTGGTGGTGGATCCGCCACGCCCCCGTGCGCAGCGGCGGGGTGATCTACGGCGCCAGCGACATGCCGGCGGATTGCTCCGAGGAGCACATCTTCCGCGGCCAGGCCGCGCGCCTGCCGGCGGACGCCGTCTGGCTGACCAGTCACCTGGTGCGCACCAAGCAGACCGCCGAGGGCCTCTTGGCCCACCGGCCCGGCGAAGACCCGGCGCGGCAGGAAATCGCCGCCCTGGGCGAGCAGTCCTTCGGCGACTGGCAGGGGCAGACCCACGAGCAGCTCCGTCTGGCCGATCGCACGGAGTGGCACCGTTTTTGGCTGACGCCGGCCGAGAGCCGCCCGCCCGGCGGCGAGAGCTTCGTCGACCTGATGCATCGGGTCAGCGGCAGCATCCAGGCGGCGAATGCGACCTACGCCGGCCGCGACATCGTCTGCGTCGCCCACGGCGGCACCATCCGCGCAGCCCTGGCCCTGGCGCTCGACCTCCACCCGGAACGCGCCCTGGGCTTCTCGATCGAGAACCTCTCGCTCACCCGCATCGAGCATTTCGACGGCCCGCTGACCCACGGCCATGCAGCCGACGGCGGCTCCTGGCGGGTCAGCGCCGTCAATTCCCTGCCTTAAGCTGCCCCAATCCGCACCAAAAGCGGACTCAAAGGCCTGCTCGACTCTCTTGGCCGTCTCCGAGCCTCGGGGAGGGCATCTGAGCTGAGCGGCGGAAAGCTTGATTCAGTGACAGTGCAGTTAGTTGCGGTACCACGCTTGCCGCTGCCTTCGGCAACTCGCTACGCGAGCCCTCGGGTCGCACCGCTGCGCGGCGCGCCCAAGGGTGACAATCTGAGTGGGGCCAAAGGCGGTGCCTCACCACAGGTCGTCACCTCGGCCAAGGGCGTTGCGCCAGCAAGGCCCGCGAGCCGGGGCCCATGTCGACGGCATGCGCGGGCTGAGAGGTGCCTTCGGCAACTCGCTACGCGAGCCCGGACACGCGGTCTCCGCTCTCGCGGAGCCCACGTCCGGGATGACAGCCTGAGCGTAGCCGCGAACGGCGCTGCCCCTCGTCTCGCCATCTCAGCCGCAAGCTCGGACAGCACTTGTGGCTGGACGCGAACACCGCGCCATCCGTAGGAACATCGAGAACACCATAAGAGGCTGTGAACGAGGAGCCACCATGGACCAATCTCTCCATAAGCCGTCGCGACGCAAGCTTCTGCGCCTGGCCTTGGCCGGCGGCGTAGCTGGCCTTGCCGGCACCGGCCCGGCCTGGGCCCAGCAGTCCGATGCCAAGAAGGCCGAAGACCTGGTGACCGAATGCGCGCTGGCCATCGAAGACATGCTGGCCGCCAAGAGCGAGCCGGCGCTCAAGCATCTATCGACGTACATCGAGCAGGCGCGCGCCGTGATGATCTATCCGGCGATCTTCAAGGGCGGCTTCATCATCGGCGGCGAAGGCGGCAGCGGCGTGCTGCTGGCCAAGAGCGCCGACGGAAGCTGGAGCTCCCCGGCCTTCTACACCCTGGCCGGCGGCAGCATCGGCCTGCAGATCGGCGGCCAGGTCTCCAAGGTCTGCTTCACGGTGATGACCGACGGCGGGCTCGACGCCATCCT
>JANQIA010000180.1 GCA_028282405.1 Rhodovibrionaceae bacterium | reverse complement strand
GGTGCTCGGCGCCAGCGCGGAGAAGGGCGGCCCCGGCCCGCTGGTCCAGGCCCTGACCGGCAAGTTCATCGGCCGGCTGAGCATCCCCATCACCATCGTGCCGAGCAGCCTCACCGAAGAGGACGTCGACTCGCTAAGTTGAGGGGTGGGTTGTTCTCGGGCGCGCCGGCGCCTTGGGGGCTTTTCGGCCGGTTCGCTGGCATCAGGACAGCATTGTCCGGCGCTGGTAGCGATTCCACGGCTGGTCTGATACAATAACCTCATGACGAAGAACGTGAAATTGTCCGCCGAACAGGTGGCCGCCGCCCGCGAGAGAAGGCAGACGGCCATGCATCTGCAAAAGATCGAAGGCAGCCCGCTAGATGCGGAGCAGATCGCAATGTTCGAGATGTTCGAGCGCGAAGCCTGGCCGCACGAACGCCGGCTGGCTTACATCGCGGCGCGCGCCAGGGGTGATCTGGTTCCCGATGCGGCTGAATGACCGATAAGGTCTATTGCTATCCCCCTGATTACACAGTCCTTCGCAACAAGCTGGAAATTCGCGACCCTGCCAGGCTCGATCGCGCCGAGCGGGAATTCGTTACCGAGCGCTTGAGCCAGGCTGCGCCCAGCGGCGACTTCGACTTGGCCCATCTTCAGGCCATCCACCGCCATCTCTTTCAGGATGTCTATGAATGGGCAGGCGAGATTCGCACCGTCGAGATTGCCAAGGGCGGGTCGCAGTTCCAGCCCCTTCAGTACATCGCGACCGGCATGGCCGACGTGCATCGGCGTATCGTGCAACTAAACTACCTGAGGGACCTGGAGCCTCACGGCTTCGCCCAGGAGGCCGGCCGCATCATAGGCGACGTGAACTATGTCCACCCCTTTCGCGAGGGCAACGGCCGCACGCAGTTCCAGTACCTGGACCAGCTTGCGGAGCGCGCCGGACATCCCCTCGACCTCAAGCGCATCCCTCCCGATCTATGGATGGCGGCCTCACAAGCAGCGCACAGGGGCGACTACCGACTCATGAGCGAGGCAATCAGACAGGCAAAGGCCATCGAATAGGGACGGTCGGAGCAACGCAAGGCTTCATGCCACAGCTCCGCCTTGATCTTGCGAGGGGCGACCCATACATCCGAGTCTCAGCGAGACAAAGCAAACGACACGGTGCGGCAGCATGTTCATTCAGACAGAGCAGACCCCCAATCCCGCCACGCTCAAGTTCCTTCCCGGCCAGACCGTGCTGGAGCAAGGCACGGCCAGCTTCTCCAGCGAGGAGGAAGCCACCCGCTCGCCGCTCGCCGAACGGCTGTTCCAGGTCGAGGGCGTGGCCGGCGTGTTCTTCGGCCAAGACTTCATCTCGGTCAGCAAGGAAGCCGAGAAGGAGTGGTATCTGCTGAAGCCGGCGGTGCTCGGCGTGATCATGGAGCATTTCGTCGCCAAGCGGCCGCTGATGAACGACGAGGCCGAGGCGGCGGACGCGGAAGACGCCGGCGAGGACAGCGAGATCGTCGTACAGATCAAGGAGCTGCTCGACACCCGGGTGCGCCCGGCCGTGGCGCAGGACGGCGGCGACATCATGTTCAAGGGCTTCGATCGCGGCGTGGTCTATCTCCACATGCAGGGCGCCTGCTCCGGCTGCCCCAGCTCGACCATGACCCTGAAGATGGGCATCGAGAACATGCTCCGGCACTACATTCCGGAGGTGACGGAAGTACGCGCGATCGACTAGCACGGTCGCTTCGCGCCGTATCCGCGGCATTGGGCTCGGTTGGGATTTCGGTCGGCACGGCCAGCCTTTGGCCGCGAGTTCGCTGAGCCATTCATTCCAAGACGCGCGTTACCTGAGGGGGTCCCGTGACAGAAATCGTGAACGACAAGGCGCTCGACGTCCTGTTCCGTCAGGCCCGCACGCACATCGCATGGCAGCACAAGCCGATCAGCGACGTGACGCTGGAGGCGCTCTGGGACCTCACCAAGATGGGGCCGACCAGCGCCAACTGCTCGCCCATGCGGGTGGTCTTCGTGCGCTCCCCGGAGGCCAAGCAAAAGCTGAAGCCCTTCCTGATGCCGGGCAACGCCGAGCAGACCATGGATGCGCCGGTCTGCGCCATCCTGGCCAACGACATGGAATTCTATGAGCACCTGCCGCGGCTCTTTCCCCATACCGATGCCCGCGCCTGGTTCGCCGGGGAGGACAAGAAGGCCCACGCCGAGGCGACGGCCTTCCGCAACGGCAGCCTGCAGGGCGCCTACTTCATGATGGCCGCGCGGGCGCTCGGCCTCGATTGCGGGCCCATGTCCGGCTTCGACAACGCCGGCGTCGACGAAGCCTTCTTCGCCGGCACCACGCTGCGCTCGAACTTCCTTTGCAATCTCGGCTACGGCGACCCGGAGAAGCTCTATCCGCGCGGCCCGCGCATGGACTTCGACGAGGCGTGCAAGATCCTCTAGCCGCTAAGGCACAGTGCCTGCTGGCGCTGGACGCCGGCAGCGGCGCCTGCTCGGCCGCCGTCTGGCGTGAGGGTCAAGTGCTGGCCGAACGCAACGCGGCCATGGAGCGCGGCCAGGCGGAAGCGGTCGTGCCCATGGCCTGCGCCGTGATGGCCGAGGCCGGCCTGGGCTTCGATGCGCTCGATGCCGTCGCCGTCACCCGAGGCCCCGGTAGCTTTACCGGCGTCCGCATAGGGCTCGCCGCCGCGCGGGGCCTCGCCTTGGCCTGCGGCAAGCCGGTCATCGGCATCACCGCTTTCGCGGTCTATGCCGCGCAGTTGGCGACGGAAAACCGCGGCCTGCCCGGCCTGGTCGCCGTCGAGTCCGGGCGTGCAGAGCTCTTCGCACAAGCCTTCGACCGGGAGGGCAACGCCCTCGCGGAGGCCGCCTGCCTGCTGCCGAGCGATCTCGCAGCGGGCCTGCCCGATCATGATTGGCTGCTGGCCGGCAACGCCGCCGAGCGCATCGCGCCGGCGCTTGCCGAGGCCGGTCACCGCAGCCTGACAAGCCGGGCCTGCGGCCCTATCGCAGCCGCCGACGTCGCCCGCCTCGCCGCCGACATGCCGTTGCCCGAGGCCGGCGCCCCGCCGCCGGCACCGCTCTACTTGCGGCCAGCCGACGTGAGCCTGCCGTCCAAGGCGCTGCTAAAGGGCGCGCGCTCGTGACGCTCGGCACCGCCGTGGCTCCCGCACCGCACGCCCTGCGCGATGAAGATGCCGAGCGCTTGGCGGCGCTGCATCGCCGCTGCTTTCCGGAGGAGGCTTGGACGGAGGAGTCCTTCGCGGCGCTGCTCGCCATGCCGGGATGCCACGGCTGGCTGACGGCCGAGAACGACAGCCCGGACAGCCCGCTGACCGCCCTACTGCTGGCCCGGCGGGCCGCCGACGAGGCGGAAATCCTGACCCTCTGCGTCAGTCCGGAGCATCGCCGTCAGGCGCTCGCCAAACGGCTGGTGGGGTGCCTGATCGAAACGCTGTCGCAGGGCGGCACGGCCGAGCTTCATCTTGAGGTTGCAGTCAACAACCGCGCCGCCCGCGCGCTTTACGGCGGTTTTGGCTTTGTCGAGATCGGTCGCCGCCCCGACTATTACACGGACGGGACTCAGGCAGAGCGTGTCGACGCCTGTATGCTGCGCCTTGAGTTGTGCGCCTAGTCTTTGAGAATTCACCGACTCCAGAAACCATCATGCAAACAGATTCCGTTACTATTAGGAACTTCTGTATTCCGGCGAGCTAAATCTGATCTCGAGCAAGAAAGAACTTGATCATAGCAAGCTACGACATTATAGAAGGCCACGAAACGGGTACACAGGGTCTGACATGTCTGAAGAAAAACAGTCGAACGAGTTGCTATCACTGACGACGAACATCGTCGCAGCGCATGTTTCCAACAATCCGATTGCGCCAGGTGACTTGCCGACGCTGATCCGCAACGTCTATGAGACCTTGTCTTCGGTTGGGCAAGAAGAAGTACGCGAACCAGACCACCCGGAACCTGCGGTTCCGATCAAGAAGTCGGTCACGCCCAACTACATTGTTTGTCTTGAGGACGGCAAGAAGCTGAAAATGCTGAAGCGGCACCTGAAGACCGCCTACAACATGAGCCCGGAGGAGTACCGGGATAAGTGGGGCCTGCCGAAGGACTATCCGATGGTCGCCCCGAACTATGCGAAGCAGCGCAGCCAGTTGGCCAAGGA
>JANQIA010000177.1 GCA_028282405.1 Rhodovibrionaceae bacterium | reverse complement strand
TGAACGGGGCGGCCCTACAGGGAGCCATCCTTGTCGGCGCGGAGCTGCCAGGAGCGAACCTCATCGGCGCGCAGCTTGAGGGGGCCAACCTCAGCAATGTGCAGCTTCAGGGCGCTGACCTGGGTGGCGCCAACTTGAGGGGAGCGTTCTTGCACAACGCCGATCTCACCTCGGCCGATCTCAAGAGCGCGCGCATTCGAGGCAGCTTCCTGCGTGGCGCTAACCTCATCGGCGCCAGCCATAATATGCAGCAGGCGGACATCGACGCGACCTTTGGCGATAGCGCCACCCGCCTGCCTGAGGGCCTTGTCGCACCCTGCCATTGGGATGAGGAGGAGATCGCTCCTCTCACCCGCGTCCTATTCGGCGATGAGGCCTACGAGGCTTGGCTTGAGACCGGCGCCAAGCCAGTTCCCCGCGATCCGGATGGCAAGTGCCCGGAGTGACTATCTCGCCCGAAAGCTGCGACTGGGCTGAGCGAGTGCCTGGCTTTGGGCGCCGTCCGGGAAGGGGTTGATTCGGCTGAAGCGCTTTTCAGCTTGGAAGACGTTGCCGCAGAGGCTGGCAAATCCAGGCCACTATTCTAGCTTTCCTGGCAATGCGAAGAGAGAAGGCCATTGGGAGAGCGTCGTGATCAGCCTGCACCGAACGTACTGCGGTGTCTTCATTTCGCTCGTGGTGCTGTTGCTCCTCGCGTCCGGGGCCGTGGCTCAAGACGTTTCTAGGATATTCGGAGAGGAGGCGTCCGAACAACAAGGCCCGCCCATTCGACCGGTGAGGACTGACAGCCCGCGCGATACGCTCATCACCTTCCTGCGCCTGCGCGATGAGCTGGAGGCGGCCGTCCTCGACTACAACAATTCGCGGTCGAGCGAAGGGCACGACCAGATCACTCTGCTGTTCGATCAACTCCGCGCGCTGATCAATTTGGAAGCGGTGGCTAGTGCCTCGCGCCGGGAAGTGGGTGACGACACCGTTGCTCTGCTACTCGACATCTTCGGCCGGGTCGCATTGCCGCCGCTAGGAGATGTGCCGGACGCTGAAGGCTTCGCAGATGAGGGCCTGGCGCAGTACCGCATACCCAAGACTCCTCTCCGGATCACCCGCATCGAAGGCGGGGCGCGAGACGGCGAGTTTCTCTTCAACGGTCGCACGGTTCTCGTTGCCCCGCGCTTCTATCGCGGGGTCGCAGACGTGCCTTTGCAATCGAGTTTGCCAATTCGCAGCTGGAGCGCCTCCCTGCCGCAGCTGACCGGGCCGCTGATGCCCAGCGCGGTGGTCCAAGCGATGCCACCGCGCTTGCGTGACTTGTGGATGGACACACCGATTTGGAAGGTGATTGCCACGTCGCTCGTTGCCGCACTTGCGGCGCTGCTGCTCTCTGCGCTTCACCGCAGGCTATCTCGCCACGAGCCGGAAGACCGTATCAGGGCCCTGTCCTGGCGATTGCTTCGTCCGCTTTCCATCCTGCTCGTGGTTGCGGTGCTGATCCCCTTTGTAGATTTCCAGATCAACACCTCGGGCCGTTTCTCCAGCGTGGTCGACACCGTCGTTATCGTATTGATCTATGTCTCTGCCGCTTGGCTGTTTTGGCTCGCCTGCAGGCTGTTCTTCGAGTGGATCATCCTCTCGCCGCGCATATCGGACGAGGGCCTCGATGCCAATCTGCTGCGTCTTGTCGCGGGCGCGATCGGGGTGGTCGGCGTCACGATTATCCTGGCCTACGGTGGCCAGGCTCTCGGCCTACCCATCCTCAGCATCCTGGCCGGTCTCGGCATCGGCGGTCTAGCCGTCGCCCTCGCCATCCGGCCCACACTGGAAAACCTGATCGGCGGCGTCATTCTCTACATCGACAAGCCGGTGAGGGTGGGCGACTTCTGCAGCTTTGGTGACAAGACCGGCACGGTCGAGGCCATTGGCATTCGTTCAACGCAGTTACGTGGTCTCGACCGCACGCTGGTCTCGGTCCCGAATGCCCAGTTCGCCGACATGCAGATCACGAACTGGGCGCGCTGTGACGAGATGCTGATCAGCGAAGTGATTGGCCTGCGTTATGAGACCGCTCCCGACCAACTTCGCTACATCATGGCCAAGCTCCGGGAGATGTTGCATGCCCACCCGCGCATCAACAGCGACACCGTGCGGGTGCGCTTCTCGGGTTACGGCGACAGCTCCCTCAACGTAACCATTCGCGTCTATGCCAAGACACGTGAGTGGAACGATTTCCATGCCATTCGGGAGGATGTCCTTCTGCGCATCTATGACTTGGTGACCGAGGCGGGAAGCGGCTTCGCCTTCCCGTCGCGCACGGTCTACATGGGTAAGGACGACGGCCTCGACAGCCAGGCCAAGGCCAGGGCGGCCGAACAGGTGCGGGCTTGGCGTCGCGCTGGCCAATTGCCTTTCCCGCGCTTTGCGCCGGAGCGGCTGGAGCAACTCGACGATACGCTGGACTATCCGCCCAAGGGCTCGCCTGAGGCTGGGCATGAGGACTTCGAAGCGGCAGCCGGTTTCGAGCGACTGTCGGCAGAACCTCTACCGGACGAGGAGCCGGAGCGCGACGACGATACGCTGCGTGAAGAGGAGCTGCCAAAAGACGAGGAGGAAAAGACGCGCCGATAGGTGGCAGGCCCACATGGCACGAGAGCCATGCGGGCCGACCGCCCTATCAAGTCTCCCCTGGCGCCCCTGGGAAGGGGCCGATGCGGCTGAAGCGCTTTTCTGCCTGGAAGACGTTGTTGTAGAGGCTGGCGAGCCACTGCTTGCCCTCCGTCGTCAGCTCCAAATAGCGCAGGGCCGGCTCGATGTGGGGCTGCACGCAACCCCAGAAGAACTCCGGATACTTGTGCAACAGGTCAGCCGGGTTTTCGTAGCCAAGCTCTTGAGCGACGCCGATTTCGACGAACTCGTGGTACAGCGCGTTGATCTTGCGGTGGTAAAAGGGGTCGGCAAGCTGGCCGATCAGATCGGCGGGGCGCACCAGCGCGGGTTCCGAGCGGTTCTCTAGGTGGTCCTCGTCGTTGGGAACGGGAAAGCGTGTAAGCTCGATCGAGCGGACGATGCGCTCCTCGTCGATGAAGCGCGAGTGCTGAAAGCGCTCACGCGCATAGATCTTGCCGCGCTCGATGTGATAGGGCGACAGGAAGGCGTCCGAAGCGCCGCGCGGCGGTGTCATGCGCCGCCCTTCCTCGTCGATCACCACGTCGGTCGAGCCATCGGCTTTGCAGGCGCCTCGCACGTAGCCGATGTCGTGAATCAGCAGCGCACAGGTGTAGTGCAGCCAGTCCTCCGGCGTGAGTGCTTCGGAGAGCAAGCGGCCGCGTAAGATCTGCTGGCCGACCAGCGTCACCATCATGGTGTGCTCGACGTCGTGGTAGAGCGCGTCGCTATTGCCGATACGCTCCAGCACCAAACGTGCTGCGCCGCCGAGGTACGACGCGTACTCCTGGTTTCGGTTTGAGAAATACTGGAGATAGAGGTTGGAGAGGTAGTCGCCGAGATGATCGGCCATGATCGAGGTCGGGTTCAGCACTGCTCGCCCTCCTGATGATCCGCCCGAGTGATAGCCCGCTCGCGTTTCGCCGACCGAGGGCAACGGGACTCTAGGGCAGCGGACAATCTCGACAGTCTAAGCGCTCAAGCCCTCCACGCCTATGCCCTATTGTGATGATGCCCATAGGGCTCGATAAGCAAACCTGTCACTGTTCTCACATCGAATGTGCTGTTGAGACTTCAGCGGACCACTCTGTTACAGATGCGAGCGCCACCGCCGGACCCGCAGTGACTTCGGTTGCAGTGAAGGGGCTCCGGGACATTCGGCAACCGCAATGGAGCGTGTGGACATGAGCGGAAACGAAGTCTGGAACGCGTACATCGACCAGTTCGACTATTTCTCCCGTGACGGCATCCGCGAAGGCTGTGAGCCGCGGATTATCTCTACGGGCCGGAAGGAAAGAGATGCCGTCGTCCTGGTGCACGGTCTGACCGATTCGCCATACTACATGGGCGCCATCGGAGAACGCCTCCACGGCATGGGCTTCAACGTCCTCATTCCTCTGCTTCAATGTCACGGACTACGCCAACCGAACGGCATGCGCGGCGTCTCCTTGGCGGAATGGAAGAGGAACGTGACCTATGCGCTCGAGCAGGCGACGACGCTTGGCGATCGGGTGTCCGTCGGCGGGCTGTCGACTGGCGGCGCGCTGAGCGTTCATGCGGCGCTCCAGGATGAGGCGCCTGTCAACGGCGCGGTCTTTCTTTTCTCGGCGGCGCTGGATATCGGGTACTTCAAAGAGAAGTCCGCCGCTGTGCTGGCGAAGTGGCTGGACCTCTACGACGACTGGTGTGGTTCGCCGCTGATCGGTGACGACCCCTACCGCTACGCGCGCATGGACAAAGGCGGAGCCAAGGAGCTGGTGAAGCTGATCGGAGAAATCGATCGCTTGACGGGCTCACGCGGCAAGAAACAACGGCTCACCCAACCGGTCTTCGCCGCTCACTCCGAATACGACTCCACGGCCGATATTGAGGGCATTGAGGACCTGCTTGATGATGCGGAGTCGGACATGGCCATGCTCTTCCGGATCGGCAAGGACTTCCAGGTGCCGCATGCCAGCGTCGTACTCGAAGAGGACGTCAGGGCCCGCAACGGCTCCCCGCTGGAGCCCAGAAACCCCTTCTTCGACGATATGATGTCATCCCTACAAGGCTTCGTCGGAAGACACCTCGGTCCCGCAGCGTCCGCCTAGCTCGACGGTCAAGCTGAGCTGATTCTGCTTTGGATGCGCAGAGCTGGCTGCCGGGCATCATTGCGATGCACCATCGCCTCGGGAAGGTGCTCTGGAATCGGCCAAGTGCCGGAAGGCTCTGATGGTTTCAGCGACACCACAGTGCAGGGATGTCGTCTCCAGAGGCCCAAGCAGTGCTTCCAGGGGCGCGGTATCGAAGCCGCCGTCTGGCCCCGGGCGGTCCACCGGCTTTACTGCGATATGGGCTTCTGGAACGGCAGTCAGGATGGCGTCTTGCAGGTCGTCGACGGAGTGCAGCTCTCCGCTCACATCGCTGACGGTTGCGCCCGCGCGTAAGGCCTCGGCGCAGCCCAGGAAAAGGTCGGCGACGTCGGCGGCATACTGAAAGCAGAAGCGTCCGCCGAACGGCAGCTCGAAGGACCGGCCCTCGGCAGCGGCTTGCATGGCTGCGGTGAAGGCTGAGGTCTCGCCCTGGTCGCGGCCCACGCCATAGACGACGTAGGGCCGGAGGCCGATGCTGGGCACGCCGTGGTCCCGCCAGTAGAGGCGGGAGACGCCTTCACCGGCCTGTTTGTAGACGCCGTAAAGATTGGCAGGTGCCTTGTCCGGGCCACGTGGCTTGGCGGCGGCGGAGCTCGCGTAGACCACCGGGATGCGCCCGCCGTGGCGGGCGGCTTCCAGCACGTTGATCTGGCCTTCGAGATTGACGCGCGCGCCGAGACTCGGCTTTGCGGCGCAGGCTGGGATTTGCAAAGCGGCGAGATGCAACACAGCGCGTGGCTGGGTCTCAGTCACCAGGGCTGCGACCGCTTTGGCATCCGTGACGTCCAGCGTGCGCCAGTCGATCTGTGTCGCTTGCTCGGGACGCTCGGCGATCTGCAGGAAGCGCCGTTGGTCCAGGCCCAGGTCGCAGGCGATGACGTGTCGGCCCTTCTGCAGCGCCCGGCGGGCGATCCAAGCGCCGAGGAAGCCGGCGGCACCGGTGAGCAGCAGCGGCCTGTCGGATGACTCAACAGGAAGGGTCACTCTTCGCCTCCCGGACGGCTCTGGAGCGGGGGCGCCGTGCCCCGCAGACGCGCCCTGGCGAGACTGAGCAGCGGCCAGAGCAGCACGAAGGCGGTGAGCACGAAAAGGCCGAGTGCGATGGGCCGATCGAAGAAGGCCCAGAAATCGCCGCGGGTCAGGAGCAGCGATTGGCGCAAGGCGTTCTCGATCATCGGCGACAGCACCATGCCGATCACCATGGGGGCGATCGGAAAGCCCGTCTTGCGCATGACGAAGCCGACGACTCCGGCTGCGAGCGCGATGATCAGGTCCAGCGGATTGCCGCGTACGCCGTAGGCGCCGAGCAGTGCGATCACCACGACACCGGTCATCAGGAGGCCTTGCGGTACGCGCAGGATGCGGGTGAAGGCCTGAGCGCCCAAGGCGCCGACCGCGAACATGACCAGGTTGGCGGCGATCAGGATCAAGAAGATCGCATAGACGATGTCGAGCTGATCGGTGAACAGCCGTGGGCCCGGCGTGATGCCCTGCACCACCAGGGTGCCGAGCATGACGGCGGTCACCGGGTCGCCGGGAATGCCGAGGGCCAGTGTCGGGACCAAGGCGCTGCCGGTTACGGCGTTGTTGGCGCTTTCCGCCGAGACGATGCCGTCCGGCTCGCCCTTGCCGATGCGCTCACGATTGGGTGAGGAGCGCTTGGCTTCGGCATAGCTGATGAAGGCGCTGGTGGCTGCCCCCGTGCCCGGTAGCGCGCCGATGAAGGAGCCGATGGAACAGGACTTGAGCAGCAGCAGCAGGCGCGGACGCCAAGCGTGCCAGCCCGGGATCTTGAAGCCGATGCGGAAATCCGTCCGCACTGCCGGGGCGTAGCGTTCGGAGACGCGCACGAACATCTCGGACAGCGCGAAGAGCCCAACGATTGCGGGGATCAGTGAGATGCCGGCGGAGAGCTGAAAGTTGCCGAAGGTGAAGCGCATGTCGCCGGTCACCTGGTCGACCCCGATGGTGGCAATGAACATGCCGATCGCACCGGACAACAGGCCTTTCAGCAGGCTGCCGCGGGAGACCTGAGCGATGCAGATCAGGGCGAACACACCGAGGGCGAAGTATTCGATCGAGGTGAAGTTGAGCGAGAAAGCAGCAAGCTGCGGCGCTGCCAGCATTAGCACCATCACGGAGAAGAGGCCGCCGGCCAGCGACGCTGCCGTCGCCCAGCCAAGCGCGAGGTCGGCTTCGCCTCGCGCGGCCATAGGGTAACCGTCCAGCGCGGTTGCCGCCGCCTGCGGCGTGCCCGGTGTGTTGATGACGATGGCGGTGATCGAGCCGCCGTAAACCGAGCCGCAGTAGATGCCGAGTAGCAGGGCGATGGCCGGGATCTGACCCATGGTCAAGGTGAAGGGCAGGACCATGGTGATGCCCACCACCGAGCCCAGGCCCGGCAGCACGCCGACGGCCACGCCGAGTGCCGTGCCTAGCGTGACAGCGAGCAGCACCTGCCAGTTCAGCACCAGGTCGAGACCGAGAAGAGCGGCGTCCATCAGGCGCTATCCCTCAGAAGGCCGCGAACCAGGGCGATTTGGGAAGGATGATGAGAAAGACCTTCTCGAAGAGATACCAAGTCGCCAGGGCATAGCTCAGGGCAAAGGTGCCAATGGCTAATGGGTTGCGGTGGCCGAAGACCAACGGCAGCAGCAGTGCGTAGACAATGGTGCTCAAGAGGTAGCCCGCCGCGCTGAAGGCCATGACGTAGCCGGCTGTCAGCGCGATTGCCGCGAGCAGGGCAGGCAGCGCCCGCCAGCCTGCATTGTCCGGTGCCATATCTGCAGGCTGCCGGGACGCTTGGCCCCTGGGCGCCTGGAACAGAGACTGCAGAACGATAGTTGCGGCTAAGGCGATGATGATGGCCAAGAGGATGCGCGGATAGAACACCGGGCCGCGGCCGGCGGCAGCGAAGGCGGTGTCGTAGGCCGGCTCGAAGGTATGCCAGAACAGAAACAGCGCGGTGCCGAGCGCCAGGGTGGCAACCGCGGTCGTGCCGTTGGCTCTTGCCGCGACGAGCATGGGGCTCCTTGCGGATGGTTGCGACAGATCTTTCAGTCGGTGGTGCCGACCCGGTCTCCTGCCCCGGCCGTTCGACCGGGGCAGCCAGACTTGGCTCGCTCTACTCGGAGAGGCCGGCGTTCTTCAACAGCGTTTCGTTGCGGGCGAACTCCTCCCGCACGAAGGCTTCGAACTCAGAGCCAGGCAGAAAATTGACAGGCATGCGTAGGCTGCCCATTCGCTCGCCGAAAGCATCGGACAGCATGCCGTCTTGGCAGGCGGTTTCCAGCTTTGCGCGGGCATCTTCGGGAATGCCCTTGGGCGCTACCAGTCCGCCCCAGATCGGGAAGTCCAAGGCCACGCCCTGCTGCTCGGCTGTGGGCAGCTCTGGTGCGGTCGAGACCGGCTCATCCGACAGCATGGCGATGGATTTCACCTGGTCGGCGTTCTGCGTGAGGAAGGAGATGTGAGCGACAAACATGTCGACGCTGCCGTCGAGCATGGCCTTGAAAGTCGGAGCGCTGCCCTTGAAGGGGATGAACTCGATCTGGATACCTGTCGCCTCCACCAGGCCGAGCCCGGCCACGTGGGGAATCGAGCCGATAGCCTGGACGCCGAAGTTCAGCTTGCCCGGATTGGCCTTGGCGTAGTCCACCATGTCCTCAAGGCTCTCGAACTGCGAGTCCGAACGGACCACGATGGAGGACGGCGCCGAATAGGCCATACAGATGTAGTCGAAGGAGTCGGGGCCGTAGGGCAGCTGGCGCAGGTGCGGCTGCGTGGTCATCGGTCCCACCGGCATCATGCCGATCGTGTAGCCGTCGGGGCGAGCCTGGGCAACCTCGGCGGTCCCGATGGTGCCGCCGGCGCCCGCCGTATTCTTGACCAGAATCTCGCTGCCCAGTGCTTCGGCCATGGGGGCGGCCAAGGTGCGCGTTGTAATGTCGGTGCCGCCGCCGGCGCTGAAGGGTACCACGATGGTAACCGGCCGCTCGGGGAATGCCTGGGCCGCCTGAGCAAGCCCGAATGCTGCAAGACCCGCGAGCGCGGCGGCTGCGATGCCAAGTTTCGCTACTGTCACTGAAATCCTCCCTCGATTCAGGAATCGTCTGTTGCCTGCCGTCTGAACGGGCAGGACCAGCTTGTTGATGAACGGTCGCCGGCGGCGAGATTATCACAAATTCAAAATAATGTTTCAATTTCAGAATATCAATTATTGAAACTCTGTTCCAAAAATGGAATGTACTAGATCACAAGAATCGCAAGCGGCCGAACTGCAACAGGTCGCGACAGGTCCGATTGGGACGGGAGGAACAGCAGGGATGTCT
Organism: Rhodovibrionaceae bacterium; assembly: GCA_028282405.1. Taxonomy (GTDB): domain Bacteria; phylum Pseudomonadota; class Alphaproteobacteria; order Kiloniellales; family DSM-21159; genus JANQMX01. The sequence continues at coordinate 16,914 of JANQIA010000177.1, read as the reverse complement.
GGCAAGCGCTTGAGCGCGGAAGAGATTGCGCGTTACCGGGACGAAGGCCTGATCATTCCGGACTACCGGGTGCCCGAGGCGCTGCTGGCGCAGATGCGGGACGAGGTGGACCGGCTGATCGCAAACCACCCCGACGTGGCGCCGGAGCAGCTATCCGGACCGCACAATCCCTGGGGCCAGTCGGCGGAACTCCTGGGCACCGAAGCCTTTCTCGGCTTCTGCGGCTTCCCGGACTTTCTCGACATGGTCGAGGACCTGATCGGCCCGGACATCATCCTGTGGGGCAGCCAGCTCTTCGCCAAGCCTGGTGGCACCGGCAAGGCCGTCCCCTGGCATCAGGACGGCCAGTACTGGCCGATCACCCCCCTGCGCACCGTGACCCTGCGCATCGCCATCGATGGCTCTACCGCGGAGAACGGGTGCCTGCGCTACATCCCCGGCTCGCACCGCGACCGGGCGCTCGCCGATCATGCGGTCCAGCTCCGCGATGACTACGCGATCAAGCAGGAGATCGTCGAGCTGGACGACAGCGCGGCCCGCGATGTGGTCTTGGAGCCGGGACAGATCTCGTTGCACGACGTCTATCTCATCCATGGCTCAAACCCCAATACCTCGGGCCAACGGCGCGCCGACTACGCCATTCGCTATATGCCGGCGGATGCGCTCTACGATCGGCGGCCCGACCACCCCGCGACACGCTATGCCGCCAAGGTCTCGCCGACCATGAACTACGCCAAGCGGCCGCTGTGGCTGCTGCGCGGCCAGGACCGCGCCGGCAACGATTTCCAGATCGGCAAGGGCGTCTAGGCACCTTTCCGGCCGTTTCCGTCCCAGCAAGAGAGTCCGTTTCCTATGCCCCGAACCAACGAGTTGGTCGTCGACACCATGATCGCGGCCGGTATCGAGCGTGCCTTCACCTTGCCTGGCCTGGGCGTCACCTGGTCGCTGCCGGCCTTCTATGACCGTAAGGACGGCATCGACGTGGTGCTGACCCGTTCCGAGTGGATCGCCTCGATCATGGCGCAGACGACCGGTCGGCTGACCGGCAAGCCGGCGGCGGCGATGGGGCAGGGGCCCTGGATGACAACGGTCGGCGCCCCTGGCATCCTCGAGGCGCACTTCGCTGGCTCGCCGATGCTGGTGCTGACCGAGACCTCGGACTACGACGGCTACGGCCAGATGGGTGTCTATCAGACCATGACCGGCGATTACGGCGGCGCTGATGCCATGGCCAGCCTGAGGCCGATCACCAAGTACGCGACCTATGCCACCACACCCGAAGAGGCGGTCTTCGGCGTCCAGATGGCGGTCAAGCACGCTTCACTGCCGCGCATGGGCCCGGCGGCGGTGGTGATGAAGACGCCGATCATCCGGCAAGAGGTGGCGGAGCCGAGCAAGCCACGTCTCTATCCCACCGAGGGCTATCTGCGCAGCGTGCGCGCCAAGCCGGACGAAGCTGCGGTGCGCCAGCTCGTGGCGCTGCTCGACAAGGCCGAGCGACCCGTCTTTGTCGCCGGCAACGGTATCGGCCAGGCCGGGGTCGGCGGCCTTTTGGAGAGCTTGGCTGAAGGGGCTGGTATCGCGGTGGCCACCAGCTACAACGGCAAGGGTTGTGTCTCGGAATTGAGCCCCGTCTCGGTCGGCATGCTTGGAACCTGGGGCCACCCTTGCGCCAACCGCGCGGTGGCCAACGCCGACTTGGTGGTCATGTTGGGCGCCAGCATGGGGCCGGACTATACCCGCTTTCGCGACCCGGACCTCATCCGTCCGGGCGAGCAGACTCTGGTCCAAGTCGACGTCGATGCGCGCAACGCCGGCTGGGTCTATCCAGTCGATCTGGCGATCGCCGCCGACCTGGCCGATCTGCTGCCGCTGCTGCGCGACATCGGCGTGAGCGAAGCCCGGCGTGACGGCCGCATGGCCACCATCACTGCCCTTCAGCAACAGACGGGCTATGGAACGCTACCGGCCGTCGCGGCCCGCCAAGGTTATCTGCACCATGCAGACATCGTGCGCAGCGTGCAGCGCTTCCTGACGCTGGACGACTATCTGGCGCTGGATGCCGGGGCCAACCGCATCTGGTCGACCTTCGGCCTGCGCATGCCCTACCGCGACCGGCTGCTGGTCGCCGGCGGCACCGGTATCATGGGTTGGGGACCGCCCGCCGCGGCGGCGGCCAAGCTGGTGCACCGGGACAAGCGCGTCACCTGCCTGGCCGGCGACGGCGGCTTCATGATGACAATGCAGGTGCTCTCCACCTGCGTGCAGCAGAACGCGCCGGTGGTCTTCGTGGTGGACAACAACGCCGGGCTCGGCATGGTGCGCGACAACCTGGGCGACAAGCGCATTGCTGTCGACTTCGCCGAGGTGGACTTCGCTGCGGTCGCGGAGGGGATGGGCGGCCACGGCATGCGGGTGCACCACCCGGACGAGCTGGGCGATGCGCTGATCGAGGCGCATACAATGGACCGGCCGGTGGTGATAGACGCTGTGGTCGACCCAGACGCCAGCCACCATGAGGCGGTCGACAATGGCCCCCTTCGCTAAGCGTTTCGCAGGACGGCGCGCCCTGGTCACTGCCGGCGCGGCCGGCCTGGGTGAGGGCATAGCGCTGCGTCTTGCGCGGGAGGGGGCGGAGGTCGCCGTTTGGGACCGCGACGCCGAGGGGCTGGCGGCGCTGGCGGCACACGCGGCGAAAGTGGGTCTGGTGCTGGTCACCGAAACGCTCGACCTGACTGACCGAGACCAGGTGACGGGCGCGGCGCGCCGCCTCGAGCGGTGGCCGGGCGGGATCGATGTGCTGGTCAATAACGTCGGCGGTTCACTGCACACGCCGCAGCGTTTCCTGGAGCAGAGCGACGAGGATTGGGCGCGGGTCGTGGCCGTCAACTTGACCGCCTGCGTCTTGGCGACACGTGCACTGCTGCCTGGGATGGCGGCGCGTGGCTACGGTCGTATCGTCAATCTCGGCTCCAAGGCCGGGCGCTATGGCAGTCTTTTCGCCGGCGCCAACTACAGCGCAGCCAAGGGGGCGGTCCAGGCTTTCACCTTGCAGATCGCCCAGGAGTTCGGGCCGCAGGGCATCACCTGCAACAGCGTCTGCCCCGGTGCTATCCTCACCCCGCGGGTCGAAGGCCTGCTGAAGGAACGACAGAGCGAGGCCGAGCGCGCGGCGGTGCTGCAAGCTATCCCCATGCGCCGCCATGGCCGGGTCGAGGACGTGGCGGCCGCCGTGGCGTTTCTCGCTTCGGAAGAGGCGGGTTTCATCACTGGGACTGCGCTCGACGTCAACGGCGGCCAGGCGATGGCGCTGTAGGGGTGGGGTCTAGATGCCGCCACACCTCTGACTGTCACCCCGGACGCGTTAGCGAGCCGGGGTCCACTTTTCGGCCTGCGCCGAGCCGGTGGAGTCCGCGCTTGCGTTTCCCATGGGTCCCGGCTCGCGGGCTTCGCCCTTGGCCGGGATGACGGTACGAGAGTGCGGCGGACACTGGTGCGCCACTCCTGGTTACCCCAGTCCCAAGCCAGGGCCCGGCCTTCGGCCTGCGCCTGTCCTGCGGGATCCGCGCCCGGCCTTGCCATGGATCCCGGCTCAAGGCCGGGATGACATTAAGAGTATGCCGCGAGTGTCGATGCACACCCGACTGTCACCGGAGTTTTATCGGAACTTCCGGAAATGCCCTAGTCGAGAGAGGCCGCCGCCTTTTCGATCTGACGCGCGAGTTCGACCAGCCTGGGCCCTAGGTCTGCGTGCAGGCGTTCCTCGGTCACCAAGGAAGCGAGGCCGCCGACGTTGACCGCGTAGACGGGATAGCCGTCCGGCCGGCGGATGGCGCAGCCGGCCGAGTTCGACTCCGAAATCCAGCCGCCGATGGTGACGGCGTAGCCGCGACTCTGCGCCGCTTCGATTTCGCGGAGGGCGGCATCGCGCTTGGCCGGCCACTCGGCCGGTTCGCTCTCCTCCGCGATCTTCTCCAAGAGCTTGGCGCGGTCCACCTCGGGCAGGGCAGCCAGATAGGCGCGGCCGATGCCGGTGTTGATCATCGGCAGGCGCGAGCCGACACCGAGGCGAATGACCATTGAGGTCGGCGCGCGGCAGGCCTCGACATAGACCATCGCGGTGCCGTCCGGTGCGGCGAGATAGATGGAGGCTTCGGCATAGTCCGCCAGCTCGCGCATCAGTGGGCGGGCGCTGTCGCGGATCTCCATCTGGGCCAGCACGTTGTAGCCGAGCGAGAGTACGCCCGGCCCCAGGCAGTACTTTCGCGACATCTCGTCAAAGCGCAGGTAGCCAAGCTCGGTCAGCGTAAAGGTGATGCGCGAGACCGTGGCCTTGGGCAGGCCGACGGCGGCGGCGATCTCTCCGTTGCCGAGGGGCCGGTTGCCCGCCGGAAAGACGCGCAACACCGACAGGCCCCGCTGCAGCGCGGTCATGAAGCGGTAGTCCTTCGCCGGTTGGCCGTCTGGGCCGGCAGCAGGAGAGATATCTCGTTTGGGTGAGGGCATCGCGGGGACCGATAGTAGAACGAATATGCAATGACATCAGCTTTGTGACACGGCTCAGCGATTCTAGGCGCATGTTCCGTTCGGTCGAAAGTAGGCGTGAGACACGTCCGCTTCGCACTACGCATGCATTTCTGTGGGGGCGCCATGCATAAGTGCCGGGCGCTCTGAGAGCGCTTTCACACGGGCCAGCACGAGCCCGCGACATATGTCAGCCGACCGCTGTTGCGATGGCGGGCGGCTTTGGGCGCTACGATATCTGACCACTTATTCGCCAAGCGAATAAGTGGTCGAGACCTTCGAATTGGTTGCCTTTCGCCACCCCCGCCATCTTCTGCCCAACGGCAACATCCTTTGGAGATGGCACATGAAGAGGAACAGGATTATCGCCGCGCTTGCGGCGGGAACCGTAATCGCCGGTGCGGCCTACGTCTGGAACGACAGGGTCTCGGCGCCGGCCGTAGCGGCTATTCCAGCCCCGCCGCCGGCGGTGGTTGTCGCGACGCCCGAGTACCGGCCGGTTGCCGAGTGGGACACCTACGCGGCCCGCTTCGCCGCGACCGACGTGGTCGAAGTCAGCTCGCGGGTCAGCGGTCACCTGATGGACGTGCACTTCACGGATGGCGAGATCGTCCGCGAAGGCCAACTGCTCTTCACCGTCGACCCGCGTCCGCTCGAGGCTGAACTAAAGCGGGCCGATGCAGCGGTTGGTGAGGCCGAGGCGCGCTTGACCCTGGCCCGCCAACAGCTCCATCGGACCGAGGTGCTGGTGGCCCGCGGGCACGTGAGCAAGGCGCGGCTCGACCAGGACCGGGCTGAGATGCAGAGCGCGCTGGCTAGCCTGCAAGCTGCCCAGGCGCGCGCCGAGGAAGCTAAGCTCAACGTCGGCTATACCGCGATCCATGCGCCGATCAGCGGCCGCATCGACAATCGCTATGTCGACGTCGGTAATCTGGTGCATGGCGTCGGCGACGGCGAGACGGTCCTGACCACCATCGTGGCGCTTGACCCCATCCATGTGGTCTTCGACGTCGATCAGGGTGCGCACCTGCGCTACCTGCGGCTCGACCGCGCTGGCCAGCGCTCGGACTCCCGCCTGGGATCTATGCCAGTCGAGATTGCCCTACCGGATAGCAGCGATTTCGAGTTCGTTGGCGAATTGGATTTCGTTGCCAATAGGGTCGACGAGGGGACCGGCACCATCCGCGGCCGGGCCGTCGTCGCCAACCCCGATTTGATTTTCACGCCTGGTCTTTTCGCCCGCGTCCGGCTGCTCGGACGGGCGGCGAGGCCCACCGTGCTGGTGCCTAACCGTGCCGTGGTGACCGAGCAGGCCAGCAAGGTCGTCTTCGTTGTGACGGCGGACAAGAGGGTCGAGACCCGTCGGGTCGAGACCGGTCCGTTGATCGATGGTCTGCGCGTTATCCGCAGTGGTCTTCGGCCGAATGAGCAAGTGATCGTCGAAGGCCTGCACCGCGCCCGCCCTGGGTCCGAGGTCGCGCCGATGCTGACCACCGCGTCCTCGGGCCAACCCGCTCAGCAGCTGGCGCAAGCCAACTAAGACGACAGGAGAGGCAACATGAAACTGGGACACTTCTTCATCGACCGGCCGATCTTCGCGATCTCGCTGTCGGTCGTCATCCTGATCATGGGCATCGTGGCCATGACCCGGCTGCCCGTCTCGCAGTTCCCCGAGGTGGTGCCGCCGACCATCGTGGTTACCGCACAATACCCTGGTGCCGATGCGGCGACCATCGCCGACACGGTGGCGACGCCGATCGAGCAGGAGGTCAACGGCGTTGACGGCATGCTCTACATGCAGTCGCACGCCACCAACGACGGCGAGCTGATCCTGACCGTCACCTTCGCTTTGGGCATCGATGTGGACGAGGCCCTGGTGCTGGTGCAGAACCGGGTGCAACTGGCCGAGGCTCGCCTGCCAGAGGAGGTGCGTCGCACAGGCGTATCGGTGCGCAAGAACTCGCCGGACATGCTGATGGTGGTGCAGGTCTTCTCTCCCGACGGCTCGCGCGACCAGCTCTACGTCTCCAACTACGCGGCCCAGCGTATCGAACCGGTGCTGCAGCGTTTGCCGGGCGTGGGTTCGGTCACCGTGTTCGGCGGTCGCGAGTACGCCATGCGCATCTGGCTCGACCCGGACCGTATCGCCGACCTAGAGCTCACCGCCGGCGAGGTGGTGGCCGCGGTGAGAGCGCAGAACGTGCAGGTCGCCGGCGGCCAGCTGGCGCAGCCGCCGGTCGCGACGGACCGGGCCTATCAGCCGTCGCTGACCCTGCGCGGCCGGCTCGACGAGGTCGCCGAGTTCGAGCGCATCATCGTCAAGCGCGGCGAGGACGGGCGCATCACCCGCCTAGGCGACGTGGCCCGCATCGAACTGGGCGCCCAGACCTACACCACCAACGCCCGCTTCAACGGCACCCCTTATGTCGCACTCTTGATCTTCCAGCAGCCGGGCGAGAACGCGATCGAGACCTCTGACCAGATCCAGGCTGCCATGGCCGAGCTCTCCGAAGACTTCCCGCAAGGCATAGAGTACCGCGCGACCTACAACCCGACGGAGTTCTTCACAGAGGCTTCCATCGAGGCGCTGCAGATCACAATCCTGGAAGCCATCGTGCTGGTGGTGCTGGTGGTGGTCGTCTTCCTGCAGAACGCACGGGCGACGATCATTCCCGTGCTCGCCATCCCGGTCTCCCTGGTCGGCACCTTCATCGTCATGTCGGCGCTGGGCTACAGCATCAACACCCTGACCCTCTTCGGTCTGGTGCTTGCGGTTGGCATCGTGGTCGATGACGCCATCGTGGTGGTCGAGAACGTCGAGCGCTACCTGAAGCAGGGCTTCTCGCCGCGGGAAGCGGCGCGCAAGACTATGACCGAGGTGGCCGGTGCCTTGATCGCCATTGCCTTGGTGTTGGCCTCGGTTTTTGTGCCGACCATGCTGCTCGATGGCATCTCCGGCGAGTTCTTCCGCCAGTTCGCGGTGGCCATCGCAGTGGCGACCCTGATCTCGGCAGTCAATTCCCTGACCCTCAGCCCGGCGCTTTCGGCCATGATGCTGAAGCACAAGGAACAGGGCGCTCGCCGCCGCCCTCTCTTGACCCGGCCCTTCGAGATGGGCGCTCGTGCTTTCAACCGCGGCTTTGACCGGCTCGCCGACGCCTACGGACAACTGGCCGAGGCTGTGATCGGACGGCGTTGGACCACGCTCGCGGTCTTTGCGGTTCTCTCCGCCGGTGCTGTGGCGCTCTTCGTCACCACGCCGCGTGGCTTCGTGCCGGCCTCGGACCAGGGCTATGCCATCATGACGGCGCAGCTTCCCGCCGGCAGTTCCCTGTCGCGGGCGGATGCGGTGATCGCGCAGATGGCGGAAGCGGCCTTGGAGGTCGAGGGCGTCAGCTATGCCCATGCCTTCACCGGTGTCTCGATCATCACCGGCACGACCAACAGCGCCGCCGGCACGGTCTTCCCGCAGTTCGCGCCCTTCGAGGAGCGGATGAAGAGCGGTCGAACCCTTGATGTCATCCTGGCCGAGCTGCGCGCCAAGATGGCCGCGATCCCCGGTGCTCAGATCAACGTGATCGCGCCGCCGACTATCCGCGGCATCGGCACCGCCGGCGGCTTCGCCTTCCGGGTGCAGGACTACGACTCGCAAGGCCCGCAGGCGCTGAACGGCGCCACGCAGGACCTGCTTGCCGCCCTGCGCGCCGACCCGCGTATCGGCTTCGCCTTCACGCCCTTCAGCGTGGATGCGCCGCAGCTCTACCTGGATGTCGACCACGCCCGTGCCGAGATGCTTGGGGTGCCGGTGGAGCGCCTGTTCGAGATGCTGGAGATCTATCTCGGCAGCCGCTACGTCAATGACATCAACCTGATGGGTCGCACCTACCAGGTCCGCGCCCAGGCGGAGCCGAGCTTCCGGCTCGACGCCGAGCAGCTCGCCCGCCTGCGCACCCGCTCGGTGAACGGCGACATGGTGCCGCTCGGCAGCGTGGCGAGCATCGAGAGCCGCACGGCGCCGGACCGGGTGCCGCGTTACAACCTGGTGCCGACCGCTGAGGTCTTCGGTGCGGCTGCCACCACGTTGAGCTCGGGTGAGGCTTTGGCCCTGGTCGAGCAGATTGCCGACGAGGTGCTGCCGCGCGGCTTCGGCATCGAGTGGACGGATCTCTCGTACCAAGAGAAGATCACCAGCGACGGCACCGTGCTCTTCGTCCTGGCCGTGGTTTTCGTCTTCCTGGTGCTGGCTGCGCAGTACGAGAGCTGGGCGCTGCCCTTCGCCGTCATCATGGTGGTGCCCATGGTGCTGCTCTCCGCGCTCGGCGGCGTGGCGCTGATGGGGCAGGACAACAACCTGCTGACCCAGGTGGCGCTGATCGTCCTGGTCGGTTTGGCAGCCCGCAACGCCATTCTGATCGTCGAGTTCGCCCGCCAGCTTGAGGACCAGGGCCGCGGCATGGTTGCGGCGGTGGTTGAGGCGGCACGCCTGCGCTTGCGTCCCATCCTGATGACCTCCTTCGCCTTCATCCTCGGCGTGGTGCCGCTGATGGCGGCGACGGGCGCCGGTGCGGAGCTGCGCCAAGCCCTGGGCACGGCGGTTTTCTTCGGGATGCTGGGTGTCACCGTCTTCGGCCTGATCTTCACCCCGGTGTTCTACGTGGTGACGCGGCAGATCGCCGAAGCGCTAGCGCCGGCCGAAGCCGAGCGTGCTGTTACGGACACTGCCTAAGCCATCTCCAGTCAGGCAGTGTCTAGCCCCCGGTGGCTCCCCGGCGCCGGGGGTTTTGTTTCTTAAGGCCGTCCTATAGCTGCGCGCGGAGCAGGGCGAGGTAGTCGGCCAGGAGCTGGGTCTTGTTGTCCTCGTGCCAGGCGGCACCGACGGCAATCTGATTGTCGAATCCGGTCAGGCGCAGCAGTCGAAAACCGACGGGAACTGGGTCGACGACATAAGAGGCGACCAGAAACAGGCCGCCGCCGTCCTGCGCCATGGTCAGCGCGGTCTGCACTTGCTTGGTGGTGAAGACGATGTTTGGAGTGATGTTCGCCTCGGCAAAGCGCGTCATCCAGGAATCGTAGAGCGGAGGATTAAGCGTGCGGTCGAAGAGGATGAGTGGCGCATCGTCGAGCTCGGATATGGACAGGCTCTCCCGCACCGCCCAGGCATGCTCCTCCGGCAGGATGAGGCCCCACCAGCCCTCTGCCACCTTGCGGAACTTCAAGGTCGGATGGGTGACCGGCAGGACGCCAAAGCCGACGTCAATCTCTCGCTCCTTGACGGCGGCATAGGCCTCGGCGGTGTGCAGGTCGCGTTGCTCGACCTTGCGCGCCGGGTCGGCGGCGCGGAAGGCGGCGACAGAGCGGGCGACGGCGCCGAGGTTGATGAATTCGACATAGCCGATGCGCAGAACCTCCGGCTCCGCTCCACCGATGTCGCGTGCCTCCCGCAGGGCTGTATCGCAGACTGCCAGGATCTCCCGCGCACGGGCCAGGAAAGCCTCACCTGCCGGAGTGAGAGCCGCGTGGTTGCGGCTGCGGTCGATCAGGATGACGCCGACCTCTTCTTCCAGGCGCTTGATCTGATGGCTCAAGGCCGGCTGACTGAGGTTGACCCGCCGCGCAGCGCGCTGGAAATGCAGTTCCTCTGCCACCGCCTGATAGTACCTGAGCTGACGCAGCTCCATTCCGGCCCCTTTGCTTGCTTCGGCTTATAGGTAGCCCGAATAAGCGATGCCGTCAGTCCTTGATGACAGCTGGAGCAACTGTGCTCCTACGGCACGGGCGTGAGCTGCTGGCCGAACTGGTCGAAGGTCTGCACCGGGTTGAAGAACTGGTCGTCAGTCAGGACGAAGGTCCCGTCATTGAGCTGCCAGGCGTTCTTGTAGTGCATGGAGAGCGAGACCTGGTTTCCGTCGGTGGTGTTGTAGCGCTGGGTTTCCCAGATGCCGGCGACGCTTCGCTGCTCACCGGCGTCCGTCATGCCTTCGCGTTTCTTCCAGCTCTCGAACATCATGTCGCCCACAGACTGACTGCTCCCGGTCCCGCTGCCTATCCCTGCGCTCGGGCTGTTGGGGCGACGCTGGCTCGCAAACCACTGGTTCACGTTTCGGCGCCATTGCGGGTTTTCCCTGAGGTTGCCCATGACGACGCCGAGCGCTGGATGCCCTGTCTCAAGCTCGCCCGGTGGCGTCGAGACGGCGAGCAAGAAACCCATGTTGCCGTTGCGCGAGATGAGCATGCCGCCTTGACCGAAGCCATCGGGGGTGACGCCTTCGAAGTGGTTGGTGACGACAATGAAGGCCATGTCGGACTGGCGGCCTTCGAGCACACCGCTGGCCGTGGCAACAATCCCGTCGACCCACATCTGAGTCCCCTGAACCGTGGGGGGCGGGAAGGACGCGGCGAGTTGCTGCACCAGGGCCTGCAATTCCGGTGGCCGCTCGACCTTGACGATCTCGGCCTGCAAGTCCGGCAGGTAACGTAGGTAGGCGCGCAGGGCCATCTCCGCGTCGGTTAGATCCTCCGGTATGCAGCCGACGGAGCTGGGCCCATAGTTGGTTGCCCCCCAACTGATCTTCGGCAACAGAGCGAAGCCGTAGCGGTCATCGTTGGAGCCGGCGCCCCAGACGAGCTGCGGGCCTCTGTGACAGCCGTTGGCCGGGTTCCAAATCACGCTGCCCTCCGTCTTCCAGTCGAGCGGCAAGAGGGTGGTATAGGCAGTCATGGCGCCGAAGGGTGCGCTCTGGTCGACGACTTGGATGGGCTTGAGGCGCAGGGACTCCGCCGAGGCAGTTTGGCCGGTTGGGGTTTGCGGCTGCTGGGCTTGCTCCGTCGCTCGCTGCGTGCTCTCGGCCAACGGCGCGTTGTCCAGTCCCGCGCCTTGGCGGCTGATGGAAAAACCGGTGAAGCTGGCGCCGCCCATGCCAGCGGCGGCAATACCCACGCCGCCTTGGCCGGTGCCGGGCATGCCGATCTCCCCGACCTGAATGCCGTTGAGACTGAGGGCGATTTGGTTGCCGGTCTCAGCAATGGCCAAACGGTTGGCGCCTTGGCGCACCGCGTCGGTTTCGCTTTGAATCACGAGACTGAAGCCCTGAGTGTCGCGGCGGTAGAGGCTGATCAGGCCGCCCGGGTCGAGCACGAAAAGGAAGTAGCTACGGTCTTGCGGGTCGAAGCCGTAGAGAAGTCCCGCCAGATTGCTGCGGTCAGGGCCGGGCTCAAGGGTGACGTCGACCTGCACGCGACGGCTGCCTTCGCTGCCCGGTTCGGGATTGAGATAGAAGTACTGAATCGCGCCTGGGTCGCTTTCGTTGCGCATGGCGAAGACATCGCCGCTGTTCTGATAGGACCAGATGCCCTCTTGCCCGCTGTTTGGGAGGATCTGCGAGAGGCCGCCCATGCCCTGGGCTCGCGCCGCTCCGGAAAGACCGAGAAGGAGTGCGAGCAAGAGACCGGCCGCAGCGGCCGGCGCGTGTCGTCGCAAAGGAACGGTGGCAAGAGGCATCGGCAAGCTCCCGTCAGTCGTTGCGCACAACGTTCGGCAGGCCGTGCCGGCTCCTCCAAAGACCCGTTCCCCTAAGCCGGCGGCGCCCTTCTCTGGGGCGGACCGGCCTGCACCAATTGAGGAGGCTAGCAAGCGGAGCGAAAGAAGGCGAGCCTCCACCGCGCCCGCACGCTATCCGTCACCGAGATGTCATGGGGAGTTGTTTTGGGCAGGCGGCCTTGGCGGCACCCGTCAGTAGAGGTTCTCGGCAAAGTCGCGCAGCATGTTCGTTGCCAGCTCTTCGTTTCCGCTGAGCGCAGCCAGAGTCGCCTTGCGGTCGAGCAGCCCAGCAATGCCGATCCTGCTGCCGACGTCTTCCGGTGTCCTCTCAACGAAGCCCATGGCCCAGCCGGCGAAGTTGCGGTCGGAGACCAGTCGGTCGGACACTGTATCCACGTTCTCGTGGCGGCGGTCGTCGGATATCTTCTTGTAAAGGCCCTCAATCGTCGCCGGTGCGCCTTCCAGAGCCTGAATGAACACGCCGCTCGAGTAGAGCAGCATGCCGCTCACGTTTGCCTCGGTGTTGTTGCGGCGCGAGCTTGCCAGGATGCTCTCAATGTCTGGCTTGGACAGGCCGTAGCTCGCGTCGGAGATATACACCAATTGACGAAGATCACCGGCCATCCCTAGTCCCTTTCGCTCGGTAGCGCCTCCGAACGGACCTATTATCAGTTAAGACGACAGAATGGCAAAGACGTTGCGTCGACGCCCGGAGGCGTTCCGCTAGAGACTGCTAGTACTGACTTTGCCAGACGAGAAAGCCAGCCGAGCCAACCCACTCTGTCAGATGTTACTTAAAGCGCGAGGAGGCGCTGCGGACGGCCTGCTCGAGGCTGTCCCAGGCGCTTTCGACACCGCCTTTCAAGTCGTGCCAGGCATCGTCCCCAGAGCTGCGCAGCTCTTCGAACTTGCTTTCTGCCTCTTGCTGCTGGGCGCGGAGCTGTTCGATCTCCTTGTAGTAGGCAATCTTTGCGTCGGCTTCAGCTTCCTCCGCCTCGGCTTTCAGCCGATCGATATCGGCTTTCCACTGATCCATCTTGGCCTGAAGCTTCTGCTCGTAGGCTTCCTTGCTTGACATTCTAAATCCTCCTCGTGTGTCCCCCCGGGCGATGGCGCCTCCGCATGCTCAGCGAGGGTATGCGACCGCAACGCTACTTCAAGAACTTCGTCTCGCCTACCGGGCAGGCGTACAGTAATGAAGTTGTCATCCAGCGACCGGGAGGTAAAAGCCTGAGAAGGGCTTTACGGTCGAGAGGCTCATCAGGGTTCGGATCTCCGCAACGTTGGGGAGTGCGCTGAGCCGCTCTCGATAGAGCTGCTCGTAGGCGCCGGCGTTCCGCGCCGCCACGCGCAAGAGGTAGGAGAAGTCACCGGAGATCATGTGGCACTCGAGGATCTCGGGCATCGCGACGACCGCCGTCTCAAAGGCATTGAGGCATTCGCTCTCCTGAGACCGCAGCTTGACCTCGATAAAGAGCAGCAACTCGAGGCCGACGCGACGGCGATTCACGCGGGCGCTGTACCCCTCTATGATGCCATCGGATTCGAGGATCTTGATGCGTCGGTGACAGGCGGAGAGCGAGAGGCCGACCCGATCGGCAAGAACCGCGATCGACGCACTGGAATCCTGCTGTAGTTCAGCAAGAATTTTTTGGTTGAGCCTATCCATTCGGAAATAATCCGGCTAATGACCTAATTACCACATTTTATCCGAAAAATATTCCATTTCTACACTGAGCTTAAGAACCCTTCTTCCGCGAGCTTGGCTATCGTCAAACCAACCCTGGTTCACAGGGGGACAGTGAGAGGGAGGGACGTATGTCCAATCTGTACGTCGTCGCTTACGACGGCAGTCCGGCGAGCCATAGGACGCTGGATTTCGCGGTTGATTGCGCTGAGCGCGCCGGCGCTCAGCTCTTGATCGCGCATGTCCTGGAGTGGTCGCCCTACAGCTTCCTGACGCCGGAGGAAGTAGAGGAGCGGCACACGCGCCGGACCGAGGAGTTGGAGCGGGCAAAAGCCGCGCTGATGGATCCCATCGTCGAGAGCTTGGCGGCTAAGGGCGTCACGCCCCGAACGGTCATCCGCTATGGCCATGTCGCCGAAGTGCTGAACGACATCGTGGCGAAGGAAGGCGGCAGCCAGCTCTTCGTGGGCCGCACCGGTCATACCGGAATGGCGGCGCGCCTGTTCGGCGCCGTCACCATCAGCCTGGCGCAAGCCGCCACGGTGCCCTGCACCATCGTGCCTTAGGGAGACGTTTCATGACATCGACTTACAACCGCGCGGCCTTGGCCGCAGGCGGAGCTTTCTTCGCATTTCTGATGCTGACCGCCGGGACGGCCCAGGCCTCCTCCATCGATGAGACGGTGAACCAGATCTTCGCCAGCGCCACTGGCTGGTTCGTCAACTTGATCTTCAGCTCTTTCCCGGGCACCGACTTCCCCTGGATCGTTGGCTGGCTGGTGATCGCTGCTTCCGTCTTCACCCTTTACTTCGCCTTCATCCAGTTCCGCGCCGTCGGCCATGCCGTGGCCCTGGTGCGCGGCGACTATTCCGATCCGAACAATGCCGGCGAGGTGAGCCACTTTCAGGCACTCGCGACCGCGCTGTCAGGCACGGTCGGTCTCGGCAACATCGCCGGTGTCGCCGTCGCCGTTGGCATCGGCGGCCCAGGCGCGACTTTCTGGATGATCGTCGCGGGCCTCATGGGGATGGCCTCCAAATTCACCGAGTGCACCTTGGGGGTGAAGTACCGCAACGAGTATCCTGATGGCCGGGTCTCTGGTGGGCCCATGTACTACCTGACCAAGGGCTTCGCGGAGCGGGGCTTGCCCGCGGGCAAGATCCTCGCGGTGATGTTCTCGATCTTTTGCATTCTGGGCGCGCTTGGCGGAGGCAACATGTTCCAGGCCAACCAGGCGCACCAGCAGATCGCCGGCGTGTTCGGTGACTTCCCCGGCTGGATCACAGGCCTGGTCTTCGCCGCGATCGTCTTCGCGGTCATCGTCGGCGGTATCAAGTCGATTGCCCGGGTGACCGAGAAGGTCGTGCCCTTCATGGGCATCGTCTACGTCGGTGCCGCGCTGATCATTATCTTCATGCACTACGACATGATCGGCTGGGCCGTTGCCCAAATCTTCGAGGGTGCCTTCACTGGCCTGGGCGTTGCCGGTGGAATGGTCGGCGCCTTGATCCAAGGCTTCAGGCGTGCCGCCTTCTCAAACGAAGCCGGCGTAGGCTCCGCGGCTATTGCCCACTCGGCGGTACGCACCAACGAACCGATCACCGAGGGCCTCGTCTCCCTGCTCGAACCCTTCATCGACACGGTGGTGGTCTGCACCATGACCGCGCTGGTGATCATCATCACGGGGCAACTGATCGCCGACCCGAACACGGGCCTCTATCTTCTGAACGAGGCCGGCACGGCCATCCAAACCGTTGGCGGCAACTCAGGCGTCGGTCTGACCTCGGCTGCCTTCGCCAGCGCCTTCGATTGGTTCCCCTACATCCTGGCTCTGGCCGTGGTGCTGTTTGCCTTCTCGACCATGATCTCCTGGTCGTACTACGGCCTGAAGGCATGGACCTACCTGTTCGGGGAAGGCGACACCAAGGAGCTGGTCTTCAAGCTGATCTTCTGCGTTTTCGTGGTGATCGGCGCAGCGGCCAACTTGGGACCCGTCATCGACTTCTCGGATGCGGCCATCTTCGCCATGGCCGTGGTCAACGTCATCGGCCTCTACTTCTTGATGCCGGTCGTCAAGAAAGAGCTCCACAGCTACATGAGCCGGCTCAAGTCGGGAGAGATCAAGAAGTTCGCGTAACCTCCCTGACTGGCTGCGCCGGGCCTAACTTGGCCGGGCGCAGCCTCTCCTTTTTTGACGCGCCTTGGAATGAAGCGACACGGCATTAAGGTGCATGCGCGCAACGAGAATGAGGAGCATCAAACATGCACTACCGCTTGGCGCTGATCGGCTTCGGGGGTGTCGCGCGAGCGCTGGTCGAGATTCTGCGCAACAAGGGCAACGAACTGCCACAGAAAGAGGGCCTTGAACTCTCTGTCGTCGCCGTTTCCGATCTCAAGCTTGGAATGGCGGAGGATCCGGACGGACTGGATCTTGCAGCCCTGGCAGAGCTGCCCAATGAGCCCGGTGCCTTGGCGGCTCTTTCGGGAGGCAGCGCCGAACCCGACAACGAGGCCGCGATCAAGCGGAGCAACGCCGACATCGTCGTAGAGGCGACTTTCACCAATCCGGAGACGGGTGAGCCTGCCCTCTCCCATTGCCGCTGGGCCCTGGAAAGCGGCAAGCACGTGGTGACCACCAACAAAGGGCCGGTCGCCTTGGCGGCGGCCGAGCTCACAGAGAAAGCCGAGGCCAAGGGACTGGCCTTTCTCTATGAGGGGACGGTGATGAGCGGTACGCCGGTCATCCGCACGGCGGAGCAGAGCCTCGCTGGCTGCCACATCGCCGGCTTCCGTGGCATCCTCAACGGCACCGCCAACTTCGTGCTCGGGCAGGTCGAATCAGGAATGAGCTTCGATGACGCCATCGCGTTGGCACAGTCCGAAGGTTACGCCGAAGCCGATCCCACGGCCGACATCGGCGGCTCGGACGTGCTGATGAAGGTCGTCATTCTCGCCCGCGCCCTCTTTGGTCAAGACGTCGTGGCGAGCGGCGTGCCCTGTCGCGGCATCACGGGCCTGAGTGAGGCGGAGATTCGGGCGGCCAAGGCCGAGGGCCATCGCTGGAAGCTGCTAGAGCAGTCCATTCTTAGGCGGAATCGGAAAGGGGTTTCCCCGGCTCGGGTCTGATGTGATTCAAACTATCTGCTGGATGAGGAGGCCAGCAGAC
>JANQIA010000123.1 GCA_028282405.1 Rhodovibrionaceae bacterium | reverse complement strand
TCGGCGACCAGCAGGATCTCCTGCGGCTTGGCGGCGTCTCTGACGGCCGCAACTTCGTCCATCAACTCTTCGTCGATGGCCAGGCGACCGGCGGTGTCGAGCAGGACGACGTCGTAGCCTTCCAGGGCGCCGGTCTGCATCGCCCGCTTGGTGATGGCGACCGGCGGCTCGCCGGAGACGATGGGCAGGGTCGCCACACCGACCTGCTGGCCCAGCACCGCGAGCTGCTGCTGCGCGGCCGGGCGGCGCACGTCGAGCGAGGCCATCAGGACCTTCTTCTTCTCGCGCTCGCTGAGGCGCTTGGCGATCTTGGCCGTGGTCGTCGTCTTACCCGAGCCCTGCAGGCCGGCCATCAGGATGGCGACCGGCGGCTGCGCCCTGAGGTCGAGCGGCAGGGTCATGGAAACGGCCGGGGGCGCGGCCTCCTCGCCGGCGGCTTTCGGGGTCCCGCCCAGCATCTCGACCAACTGGTCGTGGACGACCTTGACCACCATCTGGCCCGGCGTCACCGAGCGGAGGACTTCCTGGCCGACCGCCCGCTCTCGCACCGCGGCCATGAAGTCCTTGACCACCGGCAGGGCGACATCGGCCTCCAGCAGCGCCACCCGGACCTCGCGCAGGGCCTCGGTGACGTCGCTTTCGCTCAGCGCGCCGCGCCGCGTCAGCTTGCCGAAAACGCCGGAGAGCCGTTCCTGCAGGGAGTCGAACATGCGCTGCCTTTACCCTTTTGAGCCTGTCCCAAATGCAATCGCCCCAGCGCGCGACACTCGCGGGCTGGGGTGGTTCCTCGGAACCTGCGGTCAGCCTTGACCTGAGGCGCGCTATGTAAGCCGCGCCGTCTCGCCTGTCAATTCCCCGGGCTTTGTCAGGGCTCAAGGGCCGCGTTTTCGCTCCGCCCTGAGGTTCCAGAAGTTGGCACAGAGGATGATGGCGCCGCCGAGGAAGACCCAGGGGTCGAGCACCTCGCCATAGAGCAGCATGGCGATCACGGCGATCATTGGCAGGCGGAGGAAGTCGATCGGCAGGATGAGAGTGGCGTCGGCCAGGGCCAGGGCGCGGGCCATGCAGTAGTGGGCGGAGAGGCCGCAGCAGGTCACCACCACCAGCCAGCCCCAGGTCTCGAGCGAGGGCATGACCAGGTTGCCGAGGGAGGGCAGCAGACCGAGCGGTAGCTGGACGATGGCCATATAGAAGAGAATGGTCAGCGCCCGCTCGGTGGTGGCCAGGCGCTTGGTCAGCATGATGGCCCAGGTGAAGCCCAAGGCGGCGACCACGGCGGCGAGGGTGCCTTCGCTGACCTCGACCACGCCTGGGCGCACCACGATCAGAACCCCGAGGAAGCCGGTCAGTGCGGTGACGATGCGGACGGGAGTCAGGCGCTCGGTCAGCACCAGGGGCGCGAAGAGCGCGACCCACAAGGGGATGGTGAACTCGATGGCGAAGACCTGCGCCATGGGAATGCTGGCGATGGCGAAGAACCAGCCGTACTGGCCGACGAAGTGGCAGAGGTTGCGGGCCAGGTGCATGGGCAGGCGATGGGTCGCGAACTGGCGCAGGCCGTCGCGGGTCACCAGACCGATCGAGACGACGATGACGACGGCCAGCAGGCTACGGAAGAACATGAGCTGAAAGGTGTCGAGCTCGAAAGAGATCTCGCGGCCCGCGATCGCCATGGCGAGAAAGGAGAAGAGGGCGCCCGTCATCCAGGCGACGCCGCGAAAGGTCGCTTGCTGGTGGGTCAGGGATGGGGAGGCACTGTCGGTCATCAAGGCTGCTCTGGTCTTGCGGCTTGGCGAAGGGGCACCGCTTTCACCCTAACCGGGAACGGGCCGATGGCGAATTGCTGGTTCGCCAAGGCAGCCGTGACCACCTATACTCCGTTGCAGAATTCACCGTTCGAACCGAC
>JANQIA010000121.1 GCA_028282405.1 Rhodovibrionaceae bacterium | reverse complement strand
TTGGCTCCCTGCGGCAGCTTGCGCGCGAGGTGGTGGACCGCACGCCGCTTCACTGGTTCGCCTGGTTTCATGCCCTGCGCATCGGGGCGCTGGGCACCGCCTACAAGACCGCGATCGGCGAGTTTCCGGCCTACTTCGAGTATCTCGTCGGCATTCCGGATCTTCTGTTCGGCCTCTCCGCCCTCTGGGTCGCCCAACGGCTGCGGCGCGGCCGGATGGGCGAGCGGGGCTTCCTGATCTGGAACCTGATCGGCGCGCTGATCATCGTGCCCTCGGCACCGATCCTCATTCAGCTCGGATTGCCCGGCCCGCTGCAGCTATTCACCGAAGCGCCCGATGCGCGGGCGATCATGACCTATCCCATGTCGATCGCGCCGATGATCGGGGTGCCGCTCTTCGTGCTGATCAACCTCTGGGTCGCCTGGCGCCTTTGGGAACGCCGGCGCCCGGCCTTCGTCCCCGCCGCGTGACACGCGCAAACGTCGCCCCGTAACGCTGCTGCGCTACGGGGCGACGTCTGGCTGCCAACCCCCAATGCTCGGTCAGCCGATGGGTTAGGCGGAATGGCCGTCAGCCCCTGGCGGCCTCCGCAAGCGGTGCTAAGCCTGTACCCTTTGCTGCAGGCGCCAGCCGAAGGGGCAATGCGGCTTGAGCGCGGTGCGCTCGTTGATCAGCGCCTGGGCAAGCTCCGTCTGGCCGCCGCGCAGGGAGGCTTCGATCAAGGTGCGGTGGACGATGTCGCGCTGGGCATGGCTGCCGCCGAAGATGTTGGCGCGGTAGCGTACCGGCATCAGCAGATCGACGCTTTCCTCGTAGAGGCCGCGGCCGAAGGCCTCGATGGCGCGCACGATGGGCAGGCCTACCTCGCGCGTCATCTTGGCGTTGGTGCCCTCGCCCGTCGCCGCCTGCTCGACCGCGGTCAGCAAGGCGGCGGCGGCCTGTCCGCGGCCGGTCGCGACATAGCTCATCATCGCGTGCATGTCGTTGAAGGCATAGAAGGCGTCCTCGTCGGCCTCCTGGTAGAGCTTGCTGAGCTCCTCCCAACGCTCGCCGACATCGAGGTCCTGCAGATGCATGCGCCACAGCAAGGCGACCGCATCGAGCATCATGAGCTGAATTTCGGCCGGCTCCGGACGGACGCCTCGGTCGTAGATCTCCAACGCGCGGGCGGCGTTGCCCTGGTCGAGATTGTAGAGCGCCGTGTGCCACCAATTGTGGAAGGCGAAGCCGTTGTCCTCCTGCGCCCAGTTGGCTTGGCGGTCTTCCATGAAGGCGATGCCTTCGGCTTGGCGCCCCTGCATCTCCATCACATGGGCGACGGCATGCTGGGCCCAGCAGTCTTCCGGATTGATGTCCAGCGCCTGCCGGCCTCTTTCCTCGGCCTGGCCGTAGCTGCCGCTTTCCTCCTGCCCGAAAGCCAGCATGCCCAGCAGGATGCCGTAGCCTTGGTCTTCCCGGCTCCAGGCCGGCAGGGCGCGCAGGATGCGGCCGCGCAGGTTCTCCCGGTCGCCGTGGTAGAAGTCCGACAGGTGCCCGATCTGCAAGGCAAGCAGGTCGCGGGGATGCTCGGCCGACAGTCGGTCGAGCGCGCCGCGCATGCCGTCCCAGTCGCCGGAGGCCCACTGCTTGATGGCCGCGACATGGGCACGCTCGCGGGCGTTGCTGCTGTTGTGCAGCCCGTCGAGGTGATCGAGGCTGGCCTCGATCTCCGGCACGACGCTGCGCTCCCACATGCTGATATGCACCTCGGCGCGGAGGATATGACCCGAGACGAAATCCGGATCCTCTTCCAGCGCCTCGTCGATAATGGCGACAGGGTCGCCGCGGTAGATGTTGAAGGCATTGAGCGCCGAGTCGTAGATCTCGGCACTGCGCGCGTTACGCGTCGACAGGCTTTCGCCGCGTTGGTCGTCCACTCGTCCCGTTCCTTTTGTCCGATCCTAAGGCGACCGGAGTGCGCCTCGGCGCCACGGCTCACCCGATGTGCCCCCTAAGGGGCCTACCCCTTGTCTTTTGGTCTCGCGCCGCCCGGTCGCCGCCGGTCACTCCATGACGGAGGCGATGAACGGGGAGAACAGCACCAGCAAGCAGGGTGCAAGCAGCAGGAAACCGATCAAGAAGGCCAAACCGTCAATCAGTGTCTTGGACACGCGGTTCAGCTTGAAGCCGACCTGCTGCCGCGCCGGCCTGGTGTAAGGATAGTCTGCGTTGAAATGCTCGAGGTGCGTACCGTAGGTGGTCAACATCGTTCGCCATCCTTCCGGGTCTTGTTCGAATAAGGCGCCCGGGCGACCTCTCTTGTCCGATAATTTCCAAATACGCGCGCACTGGGAGGAAATCAGTGAGCCGGCTCACACAGCCTCACAGCCGCTTGAGCGCCACGCCGCAGAACGGCCCGCTAGTGTGAAAAGCTTCACGCCCACGGCGCTCTCACGTGCGATCGGCGAGGTCGCAGACGCCGGGCGAGGGTTACGACAAAGACGGAGGGATCAGGTGACCAGAGCGGTCCAGTCGACGACGGCTGCGATCAGCAAGAAGGCACCCGCCGCGGCAACGAGCTTGATCAGCAGGCGGCTGCCAAGCCGTCGCTTCTCCAGGACAGCGGGCTGCACCGCTCCGCTCGCCACCAGGTAATGCGGTCGATAAAGCGCTTTTTGGGTGGTCATGGACCCCGAACTCCGTGACCTTGCCTACGGCGACGCAGTGTCCCCGCATATTGTGTCGCGCGTGTGACTGGCGCTGTGGACTCTTTGGGACGCCTGGCGACCAGAACGACGAAGGGCCCCTGACGTGCGTCGAGGGGCCCTGTTCGCGAGTTCTTGTCGTGCGGCTGTCTAGCCGGCGCGACGCTGGCGGGCTGCCATCCCGCCCAAGGCGAGCAAGCCGGCCAGCATCAGGCTGAGAGACATCGGCTCCGGCAGATCGCTGGGCGTGATGCCAGGCAGCAGCGTCAGGTTGACGTTGAAGTCGCCGTGGAAGTCGTTGCCGCAGTCCAGCGAAGAGGTGCAGACGGGGACGCCGCTGGTGTTCTGCTTGACCGTCCACTCGTACCACATGGCACCGCCGAAATTGAAATTCTTGCTGTTGGCGCCGACACCGATCTGCCAGGGATAGGCCCCGGAGACCGGGATTTGGGTCAGGTTCAGGTTCAGGCCGCTGAGAGCACCGTCACCGGTGAACATGCCCATGTCGAGATTGAAGTAGTGCCAGCCGGAGGTGTCGCAGCCACGCTGCTCGCACTTGCCGTTCAGGGTCGCCGCCGTCACATCGTCGACCTTGGTGAACGACATGTTGATGTCGAAGGCACGGCTCGGGTCGCTGTCTTGCGTGATGCGACCGATCAGCGAGGCCGAGGTGCCGCCAACCGAGAACTGGCCGCTGGTGAAGCTGAAGCGCGTCACACTGGACGTGCTGTCGAAGCGGCGGAACCACACGCCGTGGGCGCCGCTGCCAGGTCCATAGTCGCTGATGGCATAAGTCGCCGGCGCCAGAGGCGTCGCCGAAGCAATCCCACCGCCCAGGAGAATTGCAGCACCTGCAAAAGCGCCGAACAGCGCAGACAATGTCCGAATCATAATCCCCAGTCCCCAAGCTTGCCGGCGCGACTTCTTTGGTCCGCCGATTGCCCCAAACTCCATGTCACAAATATATTACCGAAGAATCTCAAATGGCACAAGAACGAAACGATGGTGTTATTCACGGCGGCAGCTTGGCGGCCCTTTATGCCGGCCACCAAAGGTATTAAACCGGATCCGCCACTGCCGAGGACAGCCCGTTCGTGACGATGCGCAATGTCAGCCTGCCTCTCTCCGTGATCGTGGCGGGGACCATGCTGCTGGTTGCGCTTCTGTCATCCGGTGCGGTGCTCTTCGTCGGCCTCCGCGTCGCCGAGCGCAACACGGAGGAGCTGCTCGCCGAGAACGTCCAGCTGATCACGGATACGCTGAGGGATACGCTCGCCGGACACCTGGAACCGATCCCCGCCTACTCCGCGGCGCTTGCCGAGATGATCGACCGGCGGCCG
Organism: Rhodovibrionaceae bacterium; assembly: GCA_028282405.1. Classification (GTDB taxonomy): domain Bacteria; phylum Pseudomonadota; class Alphaproteobacteria; order Kiloniellales; family DSM-21159; genus JANQMX01. The sequence continues at coordinate 394 of JANQIA010000121.1, read as the reverse complement.
GACCTGGTGGACGACTGGCCGTTGCTGGCCGAGCGCTTCGAGTCATCCATGGTCGCCCTACCGCAGTTGCGGGGCGTTGCCTTCATCGCCCCCGACGCGCGGCTCCTGCGCGTCACGCGGCGAGACGGCCCCGATGAGGTTTCGGTCCTGGATTGGAGCGGCGATCCGCAGGTCGCGTCCCTGCTTGAAACCGCCGCGCAGACGCACGAACCCTTCTGGGGCGATTTCTTCTACAGCCAGCAGCGAAAGGATGCATTGCTGAACTTCCATCGTCCGATCTGGCAGGACGGCAAGTTCCGCGGTTCGCTGGTCTTCGTCATCTCCGTCGAGGAGCTGTCGCACTTCGTCGCCGGGATGGTGGATGAGCTGCGAAGCGAGGGGCTGTTTACCGCCT
>JANQIA010000060.1 GCA_028282405.1 Rhodovibrionaceae bacterium | reverse complement strand
CGAAGCACACCGGCGAAAAGATGGTCTATAGCTCCGTGCCCGACTACACCTCGGCGCGCTGGGCGGAGATGGCCGGTGTCGACGTCTGCGTGGTGGGCGACTCCCTGGCCATGGTGGCGCACGGCCATGCCAGCACCATTCCGGCCACCATGGACATGATGGTGGTGCATGCCCAGGCCGTACGCCGCGGCGCACCGAAGACCTTCGTGCTCGGCTGCATGCCCTATCAGAGCTACAACACGGTGGAGCGCGCCCTCACCAATGCGACGCGCTTCATGCAGGACGCCGACTGCGACGCGGTGAAGCCGCAAGGCGGCAAGAGCCAGGCCCACATCCTCAAGGCGCTGGTCGATGCCGGCATTCCAACCGCTTCCCACATCGGGCTGACGCCGCACACCGTCGCCATGTTCGGCGGCTTCAAGATCCAGGGGCGCACCGCCGAGGCGGCCATGAAGATCTTGGAGGACGCGCTCGCCATCCAGGACGCCGGCTGCTTCATGCTGGAGTTCGAGGCCGTCCCCGCCCCCATCGCCAAGGTGATCTCGGAGCAGCTCGAGATTCCCACCATCGGCATCGGCGCCGGCGCCGGCACGGACGGGCAAATCCTGCTATCCTACGACCTCTTGGGCGTCTTCACCGACTTCAAGCCGAAGTTCACCAAGCGCTATGCCAACCTCACCGAGGTCGCCGTGAAGGGCCTGTCGGACTACGTGCGCGAGGTGAAGGAAGGCAGCTTCCCCGACGACGACCACAGCTATGGCGTCAACGAAGCCGAGTACGAAAAGTTCCTCGGCCTGCTGGAGAAGCGGCAGCAGCACTAAAGCGCTCGGCGGGAAAAGCGGCGGCCTCGCCGCGGTCGAAGCCCTACGCTCAGGCCGCGCCTTGCGGGAGATCCCTGGCGAGGAAGTGCGCAGCCTACTGAACGCCCAGGGCGCGCGGCTCGATGACTAGTCTCCTCCCGACGCTCGGCGCCACGGCGACTCCCGAATACGCATGCCCCCTTGCCAGGTTACGACTGTTAGCATACGCTAGATATATCAGTAGTACACGGCGCTCTTCTCCATGCGGGCGCCGAACAAAAACGAAGAAGTCGGCGGCGAACGAGCTTCGCCGACCGGTGGGAACCAGAGGGAAGGCACCAGGGGGCGATGAAGACCTACCGTGGAGATCGGACGCTGGATGGGCTCGACGTCACGGTCGACGGCAAGCCGCTCGACCCGCGCTTCGATATCAAGACCATCTCCGAGAACGGCTTCGAGTGGAGCTACGAAGGGCCGGAACCGGCTCAACTCGCTCTGGCCATTCTGGCCGAACACCTGGGCGACAGCTCGGCCGCCCTCACCCACCACGAGACCTTCATGAAGGCCGTCGTGGCGAACTTCAACAACGAGTGGGAAATGAGCGAAGAGGACGTGAGCGCCGCGCTCACGAACCTCGGCTGCGCCTGAGGCGGCCGCTCGCGAGTTAGCACGTCTCTAAAACAATCGAGAAAGGGAGGACAAGCAACCATGACCGGATTATCGAAGCTGACAGGACTCGCCGGTGCGCTGGCATTCGCGGCCGGCGCCCTGGCCTTCAGCGCCTCGGCGGGCGCGCAAGAGCATTCCTTCAAGATGGCCACCGGCTGGGGCGGCGGCCCGCTGATGGAGATCGGCGCGCAAGCCTTCGCCAAAAAGGTCGAAGAGCTCTCCGACGGCCGCATCGAGATCGAGGTCTTTCCCGGCGGCACCTTGGGCCCGGCGCTGAAGGTCTCGGAGACGGTGCAACAGGGCGTGGCCGACATGGGCCATACCTGGATCGGCTACGACTGGGGCATCGACCCCACCGCCGTGCTGTTCGGCGGCTTCGCCGGCAGCTTCGACACCGAGCGCATGCTGCACTGGCTCTACCGCGACGGTGGCGCCGACCTGCAGGCCGAATGGCGGGACGACAAGTTCAACCTCATCTCCATGCCGCTGTTCATCCGGACCTCGGAGGTCTTCCTGCATGCCCGCAAGCCGGTCCGCAGCCTGGAGGACATCGAGGGCTTGAAGCTGCGCACCGCCGGTGCCTGGCTCGAGATCTCCCGCGGCATGGGCGCCGCCCCGGTCACCATGCCCGGCGGCGACGTCTATCCGGCGCTGGAGCGCGGCACCATCGACGCCACCGAGTGGGGCACCCTCTGGGAGAACGTCTCCCCCGGCTTCCATCGGGTCACCAAGTACGTGATCATCCCGGGCGTGCATCAGCCGACGGCGCCTTTCGAACTGGTCATCAACAAGGACGCTTGGAACTCCTTGTCCGAGGCCGATCAGCAGATCATCCGAGATGCGGCCTTCATGACCACCATGAATTCCTGGCTGACCATCGGGCAGGAGGACGCCAAGGCCATTCAGTTCTTCCGCGAGCAGGGCAACGAGATCATCGAGCTCGACCCGGAAGTTCAGTACGCCGCGCGTGAGGCCGGCCTGGCCTGGGCGGAAGAGAAAGCGGCCGACAATGCGTGGTTTGCGCGCGTCCTGGAAAGCCAGAAGTCCTTCGCCGACCTCTGGTCCGATGCGAACAAGTACCGCAACGTGAAGGTCCGCGGGCAGTAGGCCGGCGGCACCACGCCCAAGAGGCGCCACACGCCTCTGAGTTTCCGGTAGTCACGGGCCGGGTGCGTCGAACGGCGCCCCGGCCCGGCGGCCGGACCGTACTCCCTAACAAAACCTGCAAAGACAGAGCCGGACGACGGCAGGTGGCACAGGCGTTATGGAACTGACCGTCAGACTCATCGAACGTTTCACGGGAAACATTGGCTTTCTCGTCTCGCTCATCATCATCCCGCTCATCCTGGCCACCTGCTACGAGGTCTTCTCCCGCTACGTCTTCGGCGCGCCAACCATCTGGGCCTTCGAGCTCGGCTACATCCTGACCGGCGTCCACTTCCTGCTCGGTGCCGCCATCACCCTGATGAAGGGCACCCACATCCGCATCGACCTGCTCTATCAGCGCTTTTCCGACCGCACCAAGGCGGCCGTCGACATCACGCTCTACCTGCTGCTCTTCCTGCCCTTCCTCATCCTGCTTTGCGATGCCCTGCAGGACTACGCGCTGCGCGCCTTCATGAGCGGCGAGCGCACCGGCCAATCGGCCTGGAACCCGCCGATCTGGCCCTTCCGGATGCTGATCACCCTGGGCTTCGCGATGCTGACCCTGCAGGTCATTGCGGAAATTCTGAAGTGCGCCGCCGTGCTGCGCGGCCGCCCCATCCGCTCTTCGGCGGAGGGCTGAGCGCCATGGAAGCCATCCTGATGTTTCCGGCGCTGTTCCTGCTGATCTTCCTCGGCTTTCCTGTCGCCTTCTCCCTGATGTCCGTCGCCTTCGTCTTCGGTTGGCTGACCTTCGGGCCGGCGACCTTCTTCCAGTTCACCCAGAAGGTCGAAGACATCGCCAGCAACTTCGTCCTCGCCGCCGTCCCGCTCTTCGTCTTCATGGGGGCAATGCTGGAACGCTCGGGCATCGCCGAGAAGCTCTTCGAGGCGGTGCACCTCTGGACCCGGCGCCTGCCCGGCGGCCTCGCCATCGGCACCATCATCATGTGCATCATCTTCGCAGCCTCGACCGGCGTGATCGGCGCCACCGAGACCGTGGTGGGTCTGCTCGCGATCCCGGCGATGATGCGCTACAACTATTCCAAGCCGCTGATCTCCGGCACCATCTGCGCCGGCGGCTCGCTCGGCACCATCATCCCGCCCTCGGTCGTCGTTGTGGTGCTCGGCCCCATCGCCGACGTCTCGATCGGCGACCTGATGGTCGGCATGATCTTCCCCGGCCTCATCCTCTCGAGCCTCTACATCCTCTATATCCTCGGGCTCTGCATCATCCGCCCCGAGGCCGCCCCGCGCATCGAGGCCAGCGACGACGACCCGGACTTCATCACCAAGGTAACGATCACGGTGAAGGCGCTGGTGCCGCCGCTCTTGATGATCTTCGCCGTGCTCGGCTCCATCATGCTCGGCTGGGCCGCGCCGACCGAAGCCGCGGCGCTGGGTGCCTTCGGCGCCTTCCTGCTGACCATCGGCTACGGCCGCTTCTCGCTTGGCATGTTCAAGGAAGCGCTGATCAAGACGCTGACCATCACCTCCATGATCATGATGATCCTCCTGGGCGGCAGCCTCTTCACCGGCGTCTTCGCCGGGGCCGGCGGCATGGGCCTGATGCGGGACATGATCGAGGCGGTGCAGCTCAGCCATTGGCAATTGCTGCTGCTCTTCCTGCTGCTGGTCTTCATTGCCGGGTTCTTCCTGGAGTGGATCTCCATCCTCCTGATCTTCGTGCCGCTCTTCATGCCCTTCATCCACGAGGCCTGGGCGGCCAGCGGCTACGGCGCCTTCTTCAACCCCGTCTGGTTCTGCATGCTGCTGCTGGTCATGGTGCAGTCGAGCTATCTGACGCCGCCCATGGCCCCGGCGATCTTTTACCTGCGCGGCATCGCGCCGCCGGAGATCACCCTGCGCCACATGTACAAGGGCGTGGTGCCCTTCCTGGTCATTCAGGTCATCGCCCTGCTGATCGTCATGGCCTTCCCGCAGACCGCGCTCTGGCTGCCCGATCAGCTTCTCGGCTTCGATTAATGCCACTCAACAAGGAGTTCGGCTCATGACACCCGAGGACATTCTCAAGGTTCCCGCGAAAGCGCTCAGCCAGTCGCAACGGGAGTCCTACTTCGACAACGGCTACCTGCTGGTGGAGTCCTTCATCGAACAGGACTGGCTCGACAAGCTGCGCGCCGCCATCGATGCGCAGGTCGAGCGCAGCCGCAGCGTGACAGAGTCGGGCGACGTCTTCGACCTCGAGCCCGGGCACAGCGCCGAGGCTCCTCGCCTACGTCGCGTCTCCAGCCCCTGCGACGAAGACCCGGCATTCTGGGACTACCTCATCCAGTCGCGGCTGGGTGACCTGCTGGAAGACGTCCTCGGCCCCGACGTCAAATTCTTCCAGGCCAAGCTGAACTTCAAATGGGCCAAGGGCGGCGCCGAAGTGAAATGGCATCAGGACGTGCCCTTCTTCCCACACAGCAACGACGCGGTGCTGACCTGCGGCACCTACCTCTACGACTGCGGGGCCGAGCAAGGGCCCCTCGGCGTCATCCCAAAGAGCCACAAGGGCGAGATCTTCGATCACTACAACGCCGAGGGCACCTGGACCGGCGACATTCAAACGGAAGACCTGGGGCAGATTGACGGCAGCAAGGCGGTCTATCTAGAAGGGCCGGCCGGCTCGATCACCCTGCACAACTACCGCACCGTCCACGGTTCGCGCCCGAACAACTCGGACATCGGTCGGCCGCTGCTGCTCAACGTAGTCTCGGCGGCCGATGCCATGCCCTACACCTTCAATCCCCTGCGATCTCGATACGAGCAACAGATCATCCGCGGCAAGCCGGCCAAGTGGGCCCACCACGATGGCGGCCACCGTCTCATCCCGCCCGATTGGAGCGGCGGCTACACCTCCATCTTCGCGCTCCAGCAAGGCGAGGCGGCGGAATAGCGATCAGCAGAGCCCGAGGCCGATCACCACCTTGAGGGTACAAGAGGGCTTGAGTTTTTCTGATCTATCTGTAATATATCAGATGATCTGCTCTACTGGAGTCCTGCGGTCGTTCGCTGCCGGGCCCTAGGGAGCACCAACGGCCGGGAGGCCGCATAACCGCGAGCCGGGAGAGATCAATGGAACTTGCCGCGACTGAGATGAGCGATCGCCAGCGGAACTTCCGCGGCGAGTACCGCAGCCGCATTGCCGGCTGGTACAATGGCTGGCTGCACGTCGCCGTCATCTACACCATCGGCATTGCCGCCTTCTATATCTACGTCTCCAACATCTCCAACGTGGCCTGGTGGGAATGGCTGACGGTCCCCATCGTCTTCCTGATCTGCAACATCTTCGAGTGGTTCCTGCATCGCCACGTGATGCATCGGCCGCTGCGCTTTCCGGGCCTGCGCGCGATCTATGCCCGCCACACCCTGACCCACCATCAGTTCTTCACGGAGAACGAGATGCGCTTCGCGCATCAGCGGGATTGGCGTGTCACCTTCTTCCCGCCCTACGCCCTGGTCGTCTTCATTCTGATGTCGATCCCCGGTGCGCTTGTCCTGGGTTGGCTGATCTCGCCCAACGTCGGCTGGCTGCTGATGTGCACCACCACGGGCATGTATCTCATCTACGAGTTCATGCACTTCTGCTGCCACGTTGAGGAGAACTGGTTCGTCCGCAACATGCCCTTCGTGAACACCATTCGCCGCCACCACACGGCCCATCACGACCAGTCGATCATGATGGAGCGGAACATGAACCTGACCTTCCCGGTGGCAGACTGGATGTTCGGCACCTCGGACCTCGACCGCGGCCTGCTTGGCCACCTCTTCAACGGCTACAGCACCAAGCATGTTCGCAAGGACATGCGACGCACGTCCCGCACGCCGCGCGTCGAGTCCAAGCCGGCAGAGAAGAACGTCGACGGCGCGGTCGGCGCCACCGCTTAGAGCTTAGTCACTAGCCTTGCCTTTATCGGCGGCGGCCTTTCGGCCCCCACCGTCTTCTTTGCTTGAACCCCTCAGGCGTGCTTCACGCCCTATTCCCGCGCCAAACCTTCTTCCAAGGCCAAACAGGCATTGTCCTTCTCGTTTCCACCCCCGGCAAACGGCAGGAGCGATCCGAGCAGACTGAGCGGGCTGGTGACGATGTCACGGAGGGTTCTTATGGCCGTCCCGCCCGTGCTCACGACAACGTCCGGCGAAGCAAGCGGGCCGCGGATGGCGAAGGGAGTCGAGCCGGACAGAACGACACCCCTCTTCGGTTCCGGATCCACTTCGGTATCGATGAATTCCTTGTCGAGATCGATGGTGCCGATGCCCACCGCGCGAACGTTCGGCGTATCCAGCAAGAGCGCCTCG
>JANQIA010000004.1 GCA_028282405.1 Rhodovibrionaceae bacterium | reverse complement strand
CCATCGAGGGCGTGCCGGATTGGATGACGGCCTTCCCCGCCAACCCGGACACCTATTCCGACACGGCCCGTTGGCTGGAGGGCGTGATCGACGATGCTGCGCGCGGCGGTGCCGGTGCCTTCGATGGCATCGTGCTTGGCGTGCGGCAGGTACTGGACGGGATCTCCCTCGCCCTCATCGGCACACCCTGGCCCGTGGTGATGGCGGTGATCTTCGTGGTCGCCTGGCGCTCGGCCGGGCCGCGCGTCGCCATCTTCACCGCCGCCGCCCTCGCCTACATCGCCTTCCTGGGCTACTGGGAGATCGCGATGGAGACCGTCGCCTTGGTCGGCGCGGCGGTGGTGCTCTGCGTGGTCATGGGCATCCCGCTCGGCATCTGGTTCGGCAAGTCGCAACGCGCCTACAAGTTCGCCGAGCCGGTGCTCGACCTGATGCAGACCCTGCCGGCCTTCGTCTACCTGATTCCGATCATCGCCTTTTTCGGGACGGGCAACCCGCCGGGCATCCTGGCGACCATCATCTTCGGCATGCCGCCGGTCATTCGCCTGACGGCGCTCGGCATGCGCGGCGTGCCGGCCAACATCAAGGAGGCGGCGACCGCCTTCGGCGCCACCCGCTGGCAGCTTCTCAAGGATGTTGAGCTGCCGCTCGCCCTGCCCTCGATCATGACCGGTGTGAACCAGACCATCCTGATGTGTCTCTCGATGGTGGTGATCATCTCGCTGATCGGCGGTGGCGGGCTCGGCCAGGTCATCCTGGAAGCGCTGCAGTTCGCGGCCAAGGGCCCCGGTCTGCTGGGAGGCCTCGCCATCCTCTTCGTGGCCATGGTGATCGACCGCATCGTGCAGGGAGCCTTCCGCCGCGCCGATCAGCGCTAGGTGCGGCACCTCAGAAGCCGTGCCGCAGCGTCGCGGCGGGTTCATCGGATGGGTTTGGGAGAGCGCAGTTCATCCGGCGTTTTCGACCGGCGCAGGATCGCGACTTGCAACAGAGCCCCCAGCGCGGCGATGGCGCCTGCAGATGCCGCAAGTGTCCAGATGGGCATCTGCAAGAAAAGAAGGAGTCCGCCCCCGGCAGCGCCGATGGCGCTTCCCAAGTAGAGCGCCGACTCGTTGAGAGCGACGGCGAGGTTGCCGTCTCCTTGCCTGTCTCTGGCCAGGAGCAGCTCGTTTTTCTGCGGAACCTGAAGCGCCCAGCCAACGGCTCCCCATACGGCGATGGGCAGCATCACGAGCCAGGCGCTCGTTGCGGCGGCCAAGGGCAGGAGCAGCAGCGACGCCGACAAGGCCAGCATGATGGCCAGAGTTATCGCCGGTGCGTTCAGCCGGTCGACCAGCGGGCCGATCAAAAAGCTGCCCAGAACGCCGCCGACTCCCCAGACCCATAGATAGGGCGTGACCGAGTCAACGGCCCCGTAGTTCGGGTGCGTCAGCAGGGAGGCGATGAAGGTGTACATGCCCAAGCTCGCCACGGCTGCAAGAAACGAGACCGTGAGGATTGCCACCACATAGCCATCGGCCAGAATTGCCAGCCTGCGGGTCATTGAACCGGCGGCCGCTGTGGGGAGCCGGGGCAGCTTGAGCATCAGTCCCATCAGAGCCACGAACCCCAGTATGGCAACGAGCCATAGGGCAGCTTGCCAGCCTAGACGCTCGGCCAATAACAGCCCGATCGGCACGCCGAGCACGACCCCGCTGGCCATGCCGCCCATGATCAGGGCAATGACCTTGCCGCGACGTTCCGGTCCGGAAAGTGCCGTGGCCGCAGCAATACCGGTTGCGAGGTATACGCCAGCCCCAATCCCGGCCACGGCGCGCCAGACCATCAGGGTCGTGAAGTCTCCCGTTGCGGCGCTCCCAACGTTGGCGACGACAAAGAGAGCAAGGGCCATCAGCAGGCCGATACGCTGGCCATTGGCTGGCATGGCGGCCACGACTACGGGCGAGCCAAGACCGCAAGCGAGCGTGAACGCAGTGACCAATTGCCCGGCCACGGCCGCTGAAACCGAAAACGATGTTTCGATCATCGGTATCAGACCCGCGGTAACGTATGATGCCATACCGAGGGAAAAGGCGCCGATGGCGATCAGATAGACGGGGAGACTGTTGTTGTTTGGCACCTTGGCGACCTCGTGACGTGCTTTGAACGATCAGCCGCGCGTAGGATCGACGGCGGGCGTTCAGCATTGTCGCCGGTGCGTTATGGGGTTACAATTTAGCTCCTTATGCTATTACTTATGGTAACGGCTTGACCGAGTCCCGAAGCCTCGACCGTACGCGCCCGGAGCTTGCGGCATTTCTGCGTAGCCGAAGAGAGCGTATTTCGCCCGAAGACGTCGGGTTGCCATCGGGCAAGAGGCGGCGCACGCCTGGGCTGCGACGCGAAGAGGTCGCCGCCTTGGCCGGTGTCGGGCTGACTTGGTACACGTGGTTGGAACAGGGGCGCCGTATCGGGGTCTCGACCGCTTTTCTCGATCGTCTGTCGAAAGCTCTCAAGCTGGATGCGACGGAAAGACGGCATCTGTTCCTCCTGGCGCTTGAGCGTCCCCCCACCGAACCAGGAAGAACCTGGTGCATCGTCCCGCCATTGATTCATCGTTTGATGGGCGATCTCACCACCTCCCCAGCCTATGTCATGAACCTCCGGTGGGATGTACTGGCCTTCAATCCGGCCGCCGATCGCGTCTTCCGCTTTTCCTCGCAGGCCGCGGGTCGTCGAAACATGCTTTGGATGCTCTTTACCGAGCCGCTCATGCGTCGACTCCTAACGCCCTGGGACGAACAAGCGCATCAGATGCTGTCGAGCTTTCGGCGGGATTACGCTCGGGCGACCAATGATCCCGATATCGTCGAGTTGGTTGCGGCCCTCTGCGACATCGATCCCGAGTTCAGAACCTGGTGGGAAGCACAGGACATCCATGCCCCCTGTCATGGTGTCCGGCATATGGTCGTAGAGGGCATCGGTCCCGTGCAATTCGAGCATACGATCCTGACGATCGACGAAGATCGGCACCTTCGGCTTGTCTACTATGCGGTCAAACAGGACGGCCCCGGAAGCACGGAGCCGGAAACCTGGCTGCACGACGATGCGGGCCGCGTGCAGTAGACCCGCCTTCGAAGCGCGGCCGGTCAGAAGCCGTGTCGCTGTTTTATGCCGAGGAGTTCCACCAGGGCCGCATCGCGGCGGGCGGCGAGCGTCTCGGCGTCTTGCTCCCGAAGCTCTTCGGCCACGCCCTCCAGCAGGAGTTCCTTTACCTCCGGCGTCAGGCTGGGTTTGCCGAGCTCGCGCCAGCGCACCTCCTGGGTCGGGCCGAGGTGGTCCAGGTAATGGCGCAGGCCGCCCTTCCCGCCCCCGAGATGGTACATCAGGTGGGGGCCGATCAAGGCCCAGCGTAGGCCCGGGCCATAGGAGACCGTCTTGTCGATGTCCTCGACGCTGGCGATGCCTTCGGCCACCATGTGCACCGCTTCCCGATAGAGCGCCGAGCTCAGGCGGTTGGCGATATGGCCGACGGCCTCTTTCTTGACCCGCACGGTGATGCGGTCCAGGCGCTGGTAGAAGGCTTCGGCCAGGCCCATGGCCTCCGGCGAGGTCGCCCGGCCGGCGACCAGCTCCACCAGTGGGACGAGATGCGGCGGGTTCATCGGGTGGCCGACCAGGATGCGCTCGGGATGTTTCGCCTCGGCCTGAATGTCGCTGGCGAGCAGCGAGGAGGTGCTGGAGGCGATGACGACATCCTCGCCGATGACCTCTTCGAGCAGGGCGACGCTCTGCCGCTTGATCTCGATACGGTCGGGCACGTTCTCTTGGACGAAGTCCACGCCGGCCAGGTCGGCGAGCTCGGTGGTGAAGCGTGGCGCAACGGCCGGTGCCTCGGTCTCCGCCAACCCAATCTCTCGGAGTGTGGGCCAGGCCATCGAAACGAAGGCGTCGAGTTCATCGCCGACAGCGGGATCCGGGTCGTAGACCACGGCCTCCAATCCGCGTGCGGCAAAAAGCGCCGCCCAGCTCAAACCGATCAGTCCGCCGCCGACGACACCGACGCTGCAAATGCTCTCTGCGCTTTGTCTCATCTCGTCGGCCTTCCCTCTGCCTCGTCTCTTGGTGCAGCCTTTAGGTCGGGGCTGCCGCGCTGCGCTGCAGATATGCGATCTGCGTCGCGGTTTCGACGGCAGCCTTATCATGCGCAGCCCTAACCGCCGCAACAGCCGCGGACGCTGAGCAGCCCTGCCGCATAAGCAGCCGAGCCGCCACCATGCCGGTCCGCCCAAGGCCTGCCTTGCAGTGGATGGCGACACGCTGGCCGCGGGCGAGATAGCTCTCGGCCAGCGTCAGCAGTTGCTGTAGCTCGCAATCCAGCGCCGGGTCCGGTGCCGACATATCGGGAATCGGCAGCAGCCGCCACTCGATCCCCGCCGCCTCGAAGACCCGCGCGGCGTCAGGCCGGCTCAGCGGCAGTTCCTCGGCTTCCAGGCAACTCAGGACGAGCGCCACACCCGAAGCGGCAAGCCTATCCACATCGCGCCGAAAGGTGCGCCGCACGGCATCGTCGCCGGCCGGCAGTGCGCGGGCCCCCGGACAGGCCATCAGCGCCAGGGTGGCGGAAAAGGGCGCAATCGGTACGTCGCTCGTCGCAAGCGCCGGAAAGAGATCGTCTGACATTTTTCGGCGGTCTGTCATGGTTATGATACATGTA
>JANQIA010000442.1 GCA_028282405.1 Rhodovibrionaceae bacterium | reverse complement strand
CTTGCCGGCAGCCAAAGGTCTTTTGGCGCTGCGCGCCAGCCCCCCCTCCCGGCGCTACGCGCCGACCTCCCCCTCGTTGGGGGGAGGTGTAAGCGACTGTGGTGAAACTATAATTCCCTCCCCCCAGCGAGGGGGAGGGTCAGGGAGGGGGGGTGTCCGCGGAGCGGACAAGGAAAGACACGTCTACCCTTAACCGGACAGCAGTGGGCCTGACCCGAGGGTGACAGGTTGTGGTGGCTCTGCCCGCTTGGACGGAGCCATGACCAGGTCCGCGGCGGCTTTACAGCCCCAGCCGGACCAGCGCGCCCTCGACCGGCTGGCGGTTGGGGGCCGGGAGCGGAAAGCAGCGGAAGAAGTCGTCGCGGGTGTAGCCCGGAACCGCCGCCTTGAGCCGGTCGACATGGCTGCGCGCCCGCGTCGGCCGCCCGGCCAGCTCGTTTGTCCAAGCCGCAACCGCGGCGATGTGGTGATGCGCGCTGGGTTCCCGCGCCGCGCGGTCGGCCCAGTCGGCTGCCGCCTCCTGCTCGTCATCGAAGGACAGCAGGATGGCCCGCACCGCGGAGAAGGCGAAGCGCATGGGGTCGTAGGGGCTCAGCCGCCGCGCCTGATCGACGGCTCGCAGGCCCAGGGCGGTCTCCTTGCCGAACATCAGCCCGTAGGCGAGCGAGTACTGGCCGTTGGCGAAGCTCGGGCTCAGCGCCACCGCGTGGGACAGCTCGGCGATGCCGGCCTCCATGTCGCCGTCCAGATAGAAGGCCCGCCCCAGCGCCCAGTGACACTGCGGGTCGAGCGGATCGAGCGCGAGGCTCTGATGGGCATAGTCGAAGGTCCTGGCCACCTCCTGGCTCCAGCCGCGGCCGAGGCCGAGGAAGGCGCGCTGCCAGTGGAGGAACGACAAGGCGGCGAAGACCCGCGGCGAGTCCGGGTCGAGACGCGCGGCGAGATGCAGGTAGCCCTCCGCCAGCGCCTGATCCTCGATCTTGAAACGCAGCAGATGGGACAGCGCCCGGTGATAGGCGCTCCAGGCGTCGAGCGAAGCGGGCTGCCGTGCCAGCGCGCGCCGGCGCTCCTGGGACTCGATCTCCGCCTCGACCGCCGCGACCACCTGCTCGACGATCTCATCCTGCAGATCGAAGATGTCCGCGATTCGGCGTTCGAAGCGCTCGGCCCAGATTTCGCACTGCCGCTCGCAGTCGGTCAGCGTCATGGTGACCCGCAGGCGATCGTCGGCGACGAAGAGGCCGCCGTCGAGCTGATAGCGCGCGCCGAGGCGGCTGCCGATCTCGGCGCCTTCCAGCCCTCTGGCCGCCAAGGCCACGACGCTGGCCCGGGCGCTGACGAAGAGCCAGCGGGTGCGGGCGAACTGCACGGTCATGTCGCGGTGCAGGCCCTCGGCGATGGCCAGCCCATTGCAGGCGCCCTGCACGTGAAAGGGCAGCACCGCAAGGGAGGGCCGGTTGGGACGCGGCGGCGTGATGTCTGAGGGCATCTCGCGGGCGGCCGCCGCGGGCTCGCAGATGCAGGCATGCTCGTACCCGCAGCAGAGGTCGTGGTGCGATGCGGGAAGGATCGCCGGATCCACGTGGATGGTGGCTTGGACGCCGGAGGCAGCGACGCTCGGCAGGTTACCTGCGGCCGTTGACGCGACCGGTTCCGCGCCAAGCGCTGCGTCCAGCTCTTCGACCGCGCCGACGAAGCGGAAGCCGCGGCCGTGCACGGTGCGGATCATGGCTTGGCGCTGGCCGTCGTCGCCGAGCGCCCGCCGCGCCGCCTTGATGCAGCTCGACAGCGCGGCATCGGAGATGGCCCGCCCGGCCCAGATGGTCTCGATCAGCTCGTCCTTGCCGACCATGCGGTGGCGGTTTTCGAGCAGGAACAGCAGCAGGTCGAAGGCCTGCGGCTCGACGGACATCTCCGTGCCCTGGCGCGAAATCTCGCGCGTTTCAACGTTGATCTCGAAATCGTCTACTCGATAGCGAAGAGCCATTGCCCCTCCCCTTACAGCGATAGCGTCCTGACGATGCGAGACCGTCAGGTCCTCATGAGCTTTGGAGACGCGTGGCAAGCGGCGGTGCCTCTCGCTCTTCCTTGCCTTCGCTTCCGACCAACGTAGGAGCGGTCCCCGCG
>JANQIA010000421.1 GCA_028282405.1 Rhodovibrionaceae bacterium | reverse complement strand
ACACCACGCTGACAGTGGTGCCGCAGACCAGGGAGAGGTCGCCATGAACACCACAGCGGTTGTGCTGAACAAGCCGGAGGAGCTCGCGCTGGCAAGCGTAAGCCTCAAGGCTGCCAGCCCGGCCGACGTGGTGGTCGAGACCGAGTGGTCTGGCATCAGCACCGGCACGGAGCGACTGCTTTACAGCGGCCAGATGCCGCCCTTCCCGGGCATGGGCTATCCGCTAGTTCCCGGCTACGAGACCGTCGGACGCATCGTCGAGGCGGGCGAGACCTCCGGGCGCGCGGTCGGCGAGCGCGTCTACGTGCCTGGCGCCAACTGCTACGAGAACGTGCGCGGCCTGTTCGGCGGTGCCGCCGCCCGCCTGGTGGTGGGTGGCGACAAGGTGGTTCCGCTCGGTGAGACGATCGCCGAGACCGGCACGCTCCTGGCGCTGGCGGCTACGGCCTACCACGCCATCGAAAGCGGCGACGGCACGGCGCCGGACCTTATCGTCGGGCACGGCGTGCTCGGTCGCCTCTTGGCGCGGCTTGCCGTGGCGCGCGGCGGAACCCCGGTTGTCTGGGAGCGTGACGCCCGCCGCATGGACGGCGGCGACGGCTATCCGGTGATGCAGCCGGACGACGACAAGCGCCGCGACTATCGCGCCATCTACGACGTCAGCGGCGCCGCCGGCCTGCTCGACACCCTGGTCGGGCGATTGGCGCCGCAGGGCGAGATCGCGCTTGCCGGCTTCTATAGCCAGCCGGTGTCCTTCGCTTTTCCGCCGGCCTTCCTCAAGGAGATGCGCCTGCGCGTCGCCGCCGAATGGAAGCGGGACGACCTGCTCGCGGCCAAGGCGATGGTCGACGCCGGCAGCCTGCGCTTGGAAGGCCTGATCAGCCATTGCCTCGAGGTCGAAGCGGCCGAAGACGCCTATCGCACGGCCTTCGAGGATCCTGCCTGTCTGAAGATGATTCTGAACTGGAGAGCCAAGCCATGACGGTCGTCAACGGGAACGTTGCCAACATGATGCATCGCCAGCTCCGCGAGGAAGCCAAGGTGGAGCCCGACCTGCCGAGCACGGGCCCGGTCACCAAGGAAACCCAGATCATCGCGATCTACGGCAAGGGCGGCATCGGCAAGTCCTTCACGCTGGCGAACCTGAGCTACATGATGGCCCAGCAGGGTAAGAAGGTCCTCCTGATCGGCTGCGATCCCAAGAGCGACACCACCTCGCTGCTGTTCAAGGGCAAGGCCTGCCCGACGATCATCGAGACCTCTTCGAAGAAGACCGCCGCCGGCGAGCAGCTCGACATCGGCGACGTCTGCTTCAAGCGTGACGGCGTCTTCGCCATGGAGCTCGGCGGCCCCGAGGTCGGCCGCGGCTGCGGCGGGCGGGGCATCATCCACGGCTTCGAGCTTTTGGAGAAGCTGGGCTTTCACGACTGGGATTTCGACTACGTCCTGCTGGACTTCCTCGGCGACGTGGTCTGCGGCGGCTTCGGCCTGCCGATCGCCCGGGACATGTGCCAGAAGGGGATCGTGGTCGGCTCCAACGACCTGCAGAGCCTCTACGTCGCCAACAACGTCTGCAACGCGGTGGAGTACTTCCGCAAGCTCGGCGGCAACGTCGGCGTCGCGGGCATGGTCATCAACCGCGACGACGGCACGGGCGAGGCGGCGGCCTTCGCCGAGGCCGCCTCGATCCCCGTGCTCGCCACCATTCCCGCCGACGAGGACATCCGCCGCAAATCGGCGAACTACGAGATCGTCGGCTTCCCCGGCGGCCAGTGGGCCCCGGTCTTCGAGGAGCTGGCGACCAATGTGGGGGAGGCGCCGCCGATGCGCCCCACGCCGCTGAGCCAGGACGGCCTCCTCAGCCTCTTCTCCGCCAAGGAGACGGGCGCCGATTT
>JANQIA010000417.1 GCA_028282405.1 Rhodovibrionaceae bacterium | reverse complement strand
TGAGCTATGGTGCTGATTTCCATACGTGCTTGCCTGCCGTTAAGAAGTCGCGCCAGAATCGAACGTAACCATACGTTGACTGTCTGACCGGGTTTTCTTACCGATCTTCGACATCGCGATCTGAGAAGGGTATGAGTTTGAGGCGCTTACGGCGCCCGCGGACGGCCTTAGCACTACAGGAGGGCGGGTTCGGCGGGGGCGTCGGCGGGCTCGGAGGCGGCGTCGCGGAGGTTCGGCGGCAGGGCTATGCGAAGGGTCTGGAAGAGTTTGCCAGCGATGCCCGTGGTCGGGGTGCGAAGGATGAAGCGCTTCTTGTCCTGCTCGACCTCGACCTCCTGCAGCCGATCGAGATCGCGCAGGACCTCGGCCCACTCGAATTCGACCCCGGCCGAGGCGAGGCGGTCGCGGAGCTCCTTCTGCAGCACGAGTGCCAGGAACGAGCAGAACACGTGGCCGCGGATGGTTGCGTCGCGCTTGTGGAAGATCGGCCGGGTCGCCAGCAGCGACTTGGCGCTCCGGAACAGCTGCTCGACTCCCTGCAGCTCGCGGTAGCGCAGCATCGCCTGGAGCGGGTCGAGGGTGGTATTGGTCCTGAGCACGAAGATCCCGTCGAAGCGGGCGTCCTCGGCGACCCGTGCCTCGTCGATGGCGAAGCCGACCTCGGGTGCCTTCAAGAAGCGGCGATAGCCGCGGTTGCCGACCAACGCCTTGTCGCCGGCCTTGAGGGCCTGACGCAGGCTGGCCACGATCGCCTCGCGGTCGGCGGCGTCCTTCTCGGCTTCGGCCCGGTTGCGGCAGACGATGTAGCGACGGCCGCTGAGCGTCACCGCCTTCGCCTCGAGCTCGGTGTCTGGCCGACCCTGGCGTGGAATGGTGAGGGGGACGAACGGCCCGTCGTCGTCGAGGACGAGGGTGCGAACCTCCTTCAGGCTCCGCTCACGGACGCCGAGCACGTACTCGAGGCCACGCGCCTCCAGCGCGGCCAACGTCTTGGCGCTGATCATGCCGCGATCGGCCACCACGCACACGCGGGCGATTCCGAACCGCCGGCGGAGGCGGTCGACCACAGGGATCAGCGCCGTGACGTCGGTGGTGTTGCCCGGCCACAGCTCGCAGCAGAGCGGGCGGCCGTGCTGATCCATGACCACCGCGACGATCATCTGCATCAGGTCGGGCCGGTGGTCCTTGGAGTGCCCCCGCTGGCCGAGGGATTCGCCGCCGGCGCCTTCGAAGTAGAGGCTGGTGGTGTCCATGAAGACGACCGATAGCTCGCTGAACAGGTCGCGGCGGGCTTCGAACAGCCGTTCCTCCACGACGTCCTTGAGGCAGCGCGGGGCGAACGGCGTGCGGTCGGCCTGTCCCGATCCCGGCAGATCCTCGCCCAGCCAGCCCATCGCGCGATAGAGATGGTGGAGCGCCAAGTCGTCGGTGCCGTCGATGCGGTAGTCTTCGCGCCAGGCGTCGGCCGAGCGGTCGGAACCCGAGACCATCAGCCGGTGGAGCACGGTCAGGAAGCAGGCGCGCTCGAGCGAGAAGCCGAAGCCGCGCTCGGCGGCCAGATCCTCGATCACTGCCCGACAGCCGGTTTCCAGCCAGAGGCGCTCAAAGGCGAGCGACGGGCCGATCCGCCGGGTAGCGAGCGCCGGCGCGCTGCCCTGGTCCAATAGCGAGAGGATCATCGAGCGCTGCGCCATGCGGGCGGCGGAACGGGCCAGGCGATCGAGGTCGCCGTTGGCGTAGACCTGTTCCTTGCGGCCGAGGTTCTTGATGATCCGCTGCTTGGTGCG
>JANQIA010000369.1 GCA_028282405.1 Rhodovibrionaceae bacterium | reverse complement strand
CGCATGGGGGAGGTCGCCGTCGAGTTCGTCCCCGAAGAGCTCGGCTTTGCCATCGAGATCGGTGAGATCACCCTCACCGAGTGCCAGATGATCAATCAGTTCCAGGGCTCCGAAGCGGCGCCACCGCAGTTCACCCGCGGCTACGGCCTGGTGTTCGGGCAGAGCGAGCGCAAGGCCATGTCCATGGCATTGGTCGATCGGGCCTTGCGGGCGGCGGAGCTGGGCGAAGAGGCCGAGAACCCAGCGCAGGACGAGGAGTTCGTGCTCTATCACAGCGACAATGTGCAGGCGACCGGCTTCGTGGAGCACTTGAAGCTGCCCCACTACGTCGACTTCCAGTCCGAGCTGACCGTGCTGCGCCGGCTGCGCGCAGACTTCGAGCCGGTTCCGGGAAGCGTGCCGGAGGCTGCGGAATGAGCGTCAGGAGCCTTGCCAAGCCGGCCGAGACGAAGCCGCCGCAAGAGGCCGGCTACAACTACGCCTACCTCGATGAGCAGACCAAGCGCAGCATCCGCCGCGCGCTGCTCAAAGCCGTCGCCATCCCGGGCTATCAGGTTCCCTTCGGCAGCCGCGAGATGCCCATGCCTTATGGCTGGGGCACCGGCGGCGTCCAGGTGACGGCCAGCATCCTCGGCCCGGACGATACCTTGAAGGTCATCGACCAGGGCGCCGACGACACCACCAACGCGGTCAGCATCCGCCGCTTCTTCGCCAAGACGGCCGGCGTCAAGACAACCACGCGGACGGAGGACGCGAGCGTCATCCAAACACGCCACCGCATCCCCGAGACGCCGCTGAAGGCCGACCAGATCGTCGTCTTTCAGGTGCCTATTCCCGAGCCGCTGCGCTGGCTGGAGGCCAGCGAAGCCGAGACGCGCAAGATGCACGCGCTGGAAGAATACGGCGTCATGCACGTGAAGCTCTACGAGGATGTCGCCCGTTTCGGCCGTATCGCCGTGGCCTACGACTATCCGGTCAAGGTGGCTGGGCGCTACATCATGCGGCCGAGCCCCATTCCCAAGTTCGACAACCCCAAGCTCGACCGCTCCCCGGCGCTGATGCTGTTCGGGGCCGGGCGGGAGCAGCGCATCTATGCGGTGCCGCCTTACACCGAGGTGCGCAGCCTCGACTTCGACGATCATCCCTTCGAGGTGGAAAGCTGGCCGCAATGCTGTGCGCTCTGCGGCGCGACCGACAGCTTTCTCGACGAGATCATCGTCGATGACCGCGGCGGGCGCCAGTTCGTCTGCTCCGACACCGACTATTGCGAAGCGCGCCGGGCGGCCGGGCACAGGGGGCCGGCATGACTGAGACGCCGCTTCTCAGCGCCGCCGCGCTCACGCGGCTGTACGGCAAGCGTGTCGGCTGCCGCGATGTGAGCTTCGATCTCTGGCCCGGCGAAGTGCTCGGGGTGGTCGGTGAGTCGGGCTCCGGCAAGACGACCCTGCTGAACTGCCTGTCGGCGCAGCTCGAGCCGAACGACGGCCAAGTGCTCTATACCCGGCGAGACGGACGTCAGGTCGATATCTTCGCGCTTTCCGAGGGCGAGCGACGTCTGCTGCTGCGCACGGAGTGGGGCCTGGTGCGGCAGAACCCGCGCGACGGCCTGCGCATGGCCGTCTCTGCCGGCGCCAACGTCGGTGAGCGTCTGATGGCCGTGGGCGCCCGCCACTACGGCGACATTCGTGGCCAAGCGCAGCACTGGTTGACCGAGCTGGAAATCGACGCAGATCGCATCGACGATCTGCCGCGGAACTTCTCCGGCGGCATGCAGCAGCGTCTTCAGATCGCCCGCAACCTGGTGACCTCGCCGCGCCTCGTGTTCATGGATGAGCCGACCGGCGGGCTCGATGTCTCCGTACAGGCGCGCCTGCTCGATCTCATCCGGCGCCTGACCCGCGATCTTGGCTTGGCCTGCATCATCGTGACCCACGATCTCGGCGTGGTGCGCATGCTGTCGCATCGCCTCCTGGTCATGCGCCGCGGCGAGGTGGTCGAGGCGGGGCTGACCGATCAGGTGCTGGACGACCCTCAGCATCCCTACAGCCAGATGCTGGTTTCCTCGATTTTGCCGGTATGAGCGCGATGACGGAACAAATGAGCCCCATGGTCGCCATCGAAGGGCTTCACAAGACCTTCACCTTACATACACAGAACGGGGCGACGATTTCTGCTTTACAAAACGTGGACTTGACAGTGTCCGCGGGGGAATGCGTCGTCTTGCGCGGCGCATCGGGGGCAGGGAAGTCTTCACTTTTGCGATGTGTGTACGGCAACTATCGCACCGGCCGCGGCGCGATCAGGGTCCGTCACCAGGGAGCGATGGTGGACGTGGCAAAAGCGGAGCCGCGGGCGATTCTGGCCATGCGGCGCACGACCATGGGGTTCGTCAGTCAGTTTCTGCGCGTGATACCGCGCATTCCGACCTTGGATCTCGTCATGGAGCCCTTGCTGACCGCGGGGCGGAGCGCCGAAGAGGCGGAAGAGCGGGCGGCCGCGATCCTGACGCAGCTCAACTTGCCCCAGCGGCTGTGGTCCTTGGCGCCGGCCACGTTTTCCGGGGGGGAGCAACAGAGAGTTAACATAGCTCGCGCCATGGTATGGGATTATCCTGTCCTACTGCTTGACGAG
>JANQIA010000315.1 GCA_028282405.1 Rhodovibrionaceae bacterium | reverse complement strand
ATCGAAGGCGCGATCGAGCAGGTTTCCCAAGCCTTGATCGACCAACTGGCTGACGGCGGCCGCATGGCGACGGTGATGGTGGGCGAGGATGGCGTCGGGCGCGGCACGCTTTTCCGGCGCGATGGCGAGGTGGTTTCCCAGCGCAGTCTCTTCGATGCCTCGGTGCGCCCACTTGCCGGGTTTGCCCGTCCGCCCAGCTTTGTCTTCTGAGACGAAGCAAGTCTTGTATAACCGCCGTAAGTAAGCGGAGATCTCGTGACATTGCCCCATGCAAGAAGGTGTTAATCGGCCTTTTACCCGGGGACGTAATTGTGGTTAAAGAACGGGGTGCTTCGGGCCCTATTGCTTCACAGTAAGTTGGGGAAGCGTCTCGAGGATAAGCAATGCGTTTCGTGTGCCGGGTTCTAAATGCAGGCTTTATCGCGACCGCCGTGGCGGCAGCACCGTCGTTTGCCGTGGCGGAGA
Source organism: Rhodovibrionaceae bacterium (assembly GCA_028282405.1). Classification (GTDB taxonomy): domain Bacteria; phylum Pseudomonadota; class Alphaproteobacteria; order Kiloniellales; family DSM-21159; genus JANQMX01. The sequence continues at coordinate 4,628 of JANQIA010000315.1, read as the reverse complement.
GCCTGGAAGAGGCGCTTGCAACCGCCTACCTCACCAGTCCGACCTTGGCGGCAGCCCAGGCTTCGCTGCGGGCCGTCAACGAAGGCGTTCCGCAGGCCCTGTCCGATTGGCGGCCGACGGTCACCTTGGGTGGTGGCGTCGGCGTGAACCGGCAGAACTCGCGTACCGGTGAAGGTAGTTTCGAGACTCTGAACCCCAATGAAGTCGACCTGACGGTATCGCAATCGCTTTACCGCGGCGGTCGGACTGAGGCGGCAACCCGTCAGGCCGAGGCTGAGGTCCAGGCGGAGCGCGCCGTAGTGGCCGATGCAGAGCAGCAACTGCTGCTCGATAGCGTTCAGGCCTACATGAACGTTTGGCGCGATGAAGCGATCTTGCGCCTCAACATCAACAACGAGCAGGTTCTGGCTCGCCAGCTGGAGGCAAGCCGCGATCGCTTCGAGGTCGGTGAGATCACACGGACCGACGTGGCACAGTCGGAAGCGCGGCTGTCAGGCGCTACATCCGACCGGATCGAGGCGGAAGGCGACGTCAAGACGAGCCGCGCGACCTACGAGGAGATTATTGGTCGCCCGCCGGGCACGCTCGATGCGCCCGAGAGCGTTGTCGGATTGCCGCCGTCGCTGGAACAATCCATCACCATTGCGATCCAAAACAATCCGAACGTGGTAACCAATCAGTTCTTGGAGATTGCGGCCCGTGAAGCGGTACGGGAAGCGATCGGGGAGCTGTTGCCCGAGCTTTCCTTGGAGGGGCAGCTTCGGCGCACCGAGAACGTAGGCTCCACCCGGCAGCGTACGGAAAGCGCGAGCGTCTTTGCGGAACTCCGGGTGCCTCTTTACCAGGCCGGCTTCGTCTCAAGCCAAATCCGAGAAACCAAGCAACTGGCGAGCGAACGTCGACTGCTGCTTGAAGAAGCGCGCCGCGATTCAGAGCAGTTCGCCATCCAGACTTGGGAGGCTCTTGTCTCGTCCCGGGCACAGATCGACTCCTTCACCGCGCAGGTCGAAGCGAACGAGATCGCCTTGGAAGGTGTCCGGCAAGAGAACGCCGTGGGGTCGCGGACGACCTTGGATGTTCTGGATGCGGAACAGGAGCTTCTCGACTCGGAGATCGACTTGGTGACCGCACGGCGGAACGAGGTCGTGGCCGCCTATGCCTTGCTCGCCGCCATCGGCCGCTTGCGGGCCCGCGACATCGGCTTGCCGGTCGAGTACTACGACGAAGAGCGTGACTATCTGGAAGTCCGCGACTCGTGGTACGGTTGGGATATTCCTGCCGACGATCAGTGACAGTCTGATCGCTCCCATGACCCTTGTGCCAAGGAACCGTCACGGTCCTTTCCGTTGACTCCCTAGCCGGCTATACTGCACCAATTCGATTGGTAATCGTTGCCCCGCTTCCTGGGGCGCAGAGTGTTGGGTCTCCGATGAGCACGAGTGAAAGCGAGAAAGAACCCTCGATGGAGGAGATTCTGGCGTCGATTCGCCGGATCATCTCCGAGGATGAAATGCCCGAGGCCCGCAAGGATGGCGAAGACGCCGACGACAAACCGGCGGAAGACGAGGCCGTCGAAGGTGAGGCCGACGTACTGGTCTTGACGGAAGTGATCGACCAGAAACGCGAAGAGGCGGAGCCAGTGGCTGAGAGCTTCGATCAGGAGCTTGAAGCCGCGACGGATGCAGAGCCTGAAGCCGAGCTGGAGCCTGAGACCGCATCCGACGCGGAGCCTGAGGCCGAGCAAGATGTCGAGCCGCAGCCCGAGGCCGAGCAGGATTTCGAGCCGGAGCCCGAGGCCGAGCAAGATTTCGAGCCGGAGCCCGAAATCGAGCAAGAATTCGAGCCGGAAAGCGAGCTTGCGCCTGAACCTGAAATGGAGCCGATGCAGGAAGAGGATAGCGTGACGGATACCTCAGAGGACCCGGAAGAGGTCGGTCACGAGCAGGCCGCCCAAGACACGGTCATCGATCTTGTCGATGACATCGACGAGAGCAGTGAGGAACAGATAGAAGAGCCTGCCGTCATGACCGAGACCATCGACGATTCCTTGGTGTCAGCAGCAACGACAGCCGCGGCCGTTGCGGCCTTGACTGAAGTCCCGCGCGCCGTGGCGAACAGCCGCCCATTGGAGTCGCAAACCATCATCGGCGGCCAGAAGACGCTCGAGGCGGTCGTCCGCGACGCAATGGCGCCGCACCTCAGCGCTTGGCTGGACGAGAACCTGCCTTCGCTGGTCGAGCGTGTGGTGCAGGAGGAAGTCCGCCGCATGGTTCGCCGCGCCGAAGATAACTGACGCCGCCTCCCGTTTCTTGGGACCGGCCCCGATACCGGCCGGCGGCTCACCATACCCTTTTATTTTTTGAGAGGCCGTTCCGGCCATGAGCGAGCTGGACAAGACGTACCGCCCCAAAGAGGTGGAAGAGCGCTACTACGCTTTCTGGGAAGAAAGCGGTGCCTTTGCCTGCGACCCGCAATCCAATGCGCGGCCCTATGTGATCATGATGCCGCCGCCCAACGTCACGGGCAGCTTGCACATGGGCCATGCCCTGACCTTCACCATCCAGGACGTGCTGATTCGCTGGCATCGCATGGCCGGGCAGGACGCCTTCTGGCAGCCTGGCATGGACCATGCGGGCATCGCCACGCAAATGGTGGTGGAGCGGCAGCTCGCCGAGCAAGATCTGCACCGCCGCGACATGGGGCGCGAGGCCTTCGTCGAGCGCGTCTGGCAGTGGAAGGAAGAATCTGGCGGCACGATCACGCGCCAATTGCGGCGCCTCGGCGCCTCGGCGGATTGGGCGCGTGAGCGCTTCACCATGGACGAAGGCCTGTCACAGGCCGTGCGCAAGGTCTTCGTGCAGCTTTACAAGGAAGGCCTGATCTACCGCGATAAGCGGCTGGTCAACTGGGACCCGAAGCTGCACACGGCCATCTCCGACCTCGAGGTGCAGCAGAAGGAGGTCAAGGGCAAGCTCTGGCACTTCCGCTATCCCATCGAGGGAGAAGAGGGGCGCCATATCGTGGTGGCGACCACGCGGCCCGAAACCATGCTGGGCGATACCGCCGTCGCGGTGCATCCGGATGACGAGCGCTACAGGGACCTGGTCGGCCGTCATTGCGTCTTGCCGCTGGTCGGGCGGCGCATGCCGATCGTCGCCGATCTCCACGCAGATCCGGAGGCGGGCAGCGGTGCGGTGAAGATCACCCCGGCGCACGACTTCAACGACTTCGAGGTCGGCCGCCGGCATGACCTCACCTTCATCAACATCTTTGATGAGAACGCCTGCCTCAACGACGAGGTGCCGGCTCCCTACCGCGGGATGGACCGCTTTGCGGCACGCGAGAAGGTGGTGGCCGACTTGGAGGCGCTGGGCCTGCTCGACCGGGTGGAAGACCACACCCATAGCGTCCCGCATGGCGACCGCTCCGGCGTGGTCATCGAGCCTTGGCTGACCGACCAGTGGTATTGCGATGCCAAGACCCTGGCGGAGCCCTGCATCAAGGCAGTGGAGGACGGCCGCACCCGCTTCGTGCCCAAGCAGTGGGAAAACACCTACTTCGAGTGGATGCGCAACATCCAGCCTTGGTGCATCTCGCGCCAGCTCTGGTGGGGGCATCAGATTCCGGCTTGGTACGGACCTGACGGACAGGTCTTCGTCGAGGAGACGGAAGACGAGGCGCTGAAGGCAGCCGAGGCGCACTACGGCCGCCCGACGACGCTTGAGCGGGATGACGACGTTCTCGACACCTGGTTCTCTTCGGCCCTTTGGCCCTTCTCTACCTTGGGCTGGCCGTCCAAGGACGAAGCCGTGCAGCACGATCTGGAGCGCTACTATCCAGGCTCCGTGCTGGTCACCGGCTTCGACATCATCTTCTTCTGGGTCGCCCGGATGATGATGATGGGCATGCACTTCATGGGCGATGTGCCCTTCCGGGACGTCTACATCCACGCTTTGGTCCGCGATCAGCACGGGCAGAAGATGTCCAAGTCCAAGGGCAACATCATAGACCCGCTTGAGCTGATCGACAGCTACGGCAGCGACGCCCTGCGCTTCACCCTGGCATCTCTTGCCGTGCCGGGGCGCGACATCAAGCTGTCGGCCGATCGCGTCGAAGGCTACCGCAACTTCACCACCAAGCTATGGAACGCGGCGCGCTTCTGCCTGATGAACCAGGCAAGGGTGGACGAAGCCTTGGCGCCCGATGCGCTCCAGCAGACCTTGAACCGCTGGCTGGTCGGCAAGGTGATCGCTCTGCGCAAGGGCTTGGATGCCTCGATCTCCGCCTATCGTCTCAACGATGCGGCATCGCAGCTCTATCACTTCACCTGGGCCGAGTTCTGCGATTGGTACATCGAGCTCGCCAAGCCCATCCTGACGGGGCCGGACGAGGCGGCGGCCGACGAGGTGCGCCGCACCATGGGCTGGGCGCTCAACCACCTGCTGCGCCTCCTGCATCCCTTCATGCCTTTCGTGACCTCGGCTCTGTGGGAGCATTTCCGCGGCGCGAACGCGCCCGAGCTGATCTCCGCCGAGCTGCCCGAGTTTGACGAGACGATCGTCGACCGGGAGGCCGCCGAGGAGATCGACTGGGTCATCCGCCTGATCAGCGAAGTGCGGGCCGTGCGC
>JANQIA010000305.1 GCA_028282405.1 Rhodovibrionaceae bacterium | reverse complement strand
GGCAGGGCAGAGCTTCGCCTTGGGCGTGGTGGAGAGCCTCGCGGAAGGCACGGCCAAGCAGAAACTGACCGCTGAGGCCGGGGACGGCGTCGGCGGCATCGCCACCAGCGGCTGGACCGGCCATTCCTTCTCTCTCGGCATCGCCGATGCCGTCACGGTCACGGCAGCGTCCGCAGCGGCGGCCGACGCGGCAGCCACATTGATCGCCAATGCCGTCGACGTGGAAGACGAAGCCATTGCACGGCGGCCGGCCAGAGGGATCGACCCGGACAGCGATCTCGGCACGCGGGTTGTCACGCTCGCGGTACCGCAGCTGCCAAGGCGCTCGGTCGCGGAAGCGCTCGACCGGGGATGCGAAAGAGCCGCTGCCATGCTGTCGCGCGGATCGATTTCCGGCGCCTTGCTCTGCTTGCAGAACGAACGGCGCCAACTGGGGACTTTGGATATCGAGGAACTGCCCGGCGAACGGGCAGGGGACCAACAGGAGAAGCAAGGATGATTGGGAAAAGGCTCAAGACACTCGCGCGATTGTCTGGCGGGCTCGCGCTTGCCGGCGTCATGCTCGGCAGCACCGCCATCCAGGCGGCCGAGCCCATTCGTATCGGCGACATCAACAGCTATCAGCGCATGCCGGCCTTCACCGAGCCCTACAAGAAGGGACTCATGCTGGCGGTGGAAGAGATCAATGCGGCGGGCGGCATCGACGGCCGGCCCATCGAGGTCATCTCCCGCGACGACGACGGCAAGCCCGGCACCGCCGTGCGCCTGGCCGACGAGCTCTTCGTCAAGGAAGAGGTGGCTCTGATCACTGGGTCCTTCTTCTCGCACGTGGGCTTGGCGCTCGCCTCCTACGCCGGCCAGAAGGAGCGGCTCTATCTCGCCGCCGAGCCGCTCGCGGATGCGCTCGTGTGGGAAAAGGGCAACCGCTACACCTTCCGCCTGCGCCCCTCGACCTACATGCAGGCGGCCATGCTGGCCGAAGAAGCGGCGAAGACCGACGCCGTGCGCTGGGCCACCATCGCGCCCAACTACGCCTACGGCAAAGACGCGGTCGCGGCCTTCCAGACGGTGCTCACGCAGCTCAAGCCCGAAGTCGAGTTTGTCGGCGAGCAGTGGCCGGCGCTGTTCAAGATCGACGCCGGCGCCGAGGTGCAGGCGCTGCAGCGAGTCGAGCCGGACGGAATCTACAACGTCACCTTCGGCAGCGACCTCGCCAAGTTCGTCCGCGAGGGCGAGTTGCGCGGGCTCTTCGACGACCGGGTGGTTGTCAGCCTCCTGACCGGTGAGCCGGAGTATCTCGATCCGCTGCGCGACGAGGCGCCGGAGGATTGGATCGTCACCGGCTATCCCTGGGAGCAGATCGACACGCCCGAGCACAACGCCTTCGTGAAGGCTTATGAGGACCGCTGGGGCGACTACCCCCGCGTCGGCTCGATCGTCGGCTACAACACCATGCTGGTGATCATCGGCACCCTCAAGGAAGCGGGCAGCACCGACACCGAAGACCTGGTCGAGGCCATGAGCGGCCTTGAGGTCGATACGCCGCTCGGCCCCGTCCTCATGCGGGACATCGACAACCAGTCGACCATGGGCGCCTACGTCGGCCGCACCGCGGTGAAAGACGGCAAAGGCGTCATGGTCGATTGGCGCTATGCCCCCGGCGAGAACTATCTGCCGAAGGACGAGACCGTTCGCGCCCGGCGGCCGCAGAACTAAGCGCCAGTAGAACCAGAGCGGGCCGGAGCGCTTCCGGCCCGCCGAAGAAGGTAGCAGCACTTTGGGTTTCTACGTTGTCCAGGCCCTGACCGGACTGGCTTCGGCGTCCGCGCTCTTTCTCGCGGCGGCGGGCCTGTCGATCATTTTCGGCGTCACGCGCATCGTGAACTTCGCCCACGGCGTGTTCTACATGCTCGGCGCCTACATGGCCTGGACTCTGACGTCCCAGTTCGGCGACAGCGTGCTCGGCTTCTGGCTCGCGCTTATCGTCGCCTCGCTCTCGATCGGGGTGGTCGGCCTCTTGGTCGAGCTGACGGTCTTGCGTCGCATCTACCAGGCGCCGGAGCTCTTTCAGCTCACGGCCACCTTCGGCGTCTTCCTCATCCTGCAGGACGTGACCTTGGCGATCTGGGGCCCCGAGGATCTGCTGGGTCCGCGCGCCCCGATGCTCGACGGCAGCGTCACCATCCTGGGGCATCCTTTGCCGAGTTATGACCTGGCGCTGATCGTGCTAGGGCCCTTGGTGCTGGCCGGGCTCTGGTTCCTGTTCTATCGCACCCGTTGGGGTGCTTTGGTACGGGCCGCCACCGAGGATCGGGAGATGCTCGGCGCGCTGGGGGTCAATCAGCGCCTGCTGTTCTCCACCGTGTTCTTTCTCGGGACAGCGCTGGCCGCCTTTGGCGGTGCGGCGCAGCTTCCCAAGGGCGGCGCCGATCTCCTGATGGGACTCAACATCCTGGCCAGCGTCTTCGTGGTTGTGGTGGTGGGCGGCATGGGCAGCATTCCCGGCGCCTTCCTAGCGGCGCTGCTGATCGCCCAGCTCAACGCCTTCGGCATTCTGATCTTCCCGCAGGGCACCTTGGTGCTGATGTTCCTGGTCATGGCCGTCGTGCTGGTTATCAGGCCGAAAGGGCTGCTCGGAAAAGCGGAGGGCGCGAGCCGCATCGAAAGCCGCGCCCTGATCGAAGCAGCCTATCCAGCGCCGGGTCTGTGGGAGCGCAGTTTCTGGGCCTTGGCTATCACAGCACTGGCCCTGCTGCCGCTTGCAGGCGACGCCTTCGCCCTAGTGCTGACCAAGGACATCCTGCTCTTCGTCCTGCTGGCGGCGAGCCTGCACTTCCTGCTCGGTCCAGGCGGACTGGTGTCCTTTGGCCATGCCGCCTTCTTCGGCTGCGGTGCCTATGCCGCTGCGCTCTTGGTCACCTACGCGGACAGCTCCATGGTGTTAGCGCTGTTACTGGCACCGCTGCTGGCCGGCTTCGTTGCCATCATCGTCGGCTGGTTCTGCGTCCGCCTCTCCGGCGTCTACTTCGCGATGCTGACCCTCGCCTTTGCACAGGTGCTCTGGTCTATCGTTTTCCAGTGGACTTCGGTCACCGGCGGCGACGACGGGCTGCTCGGCGTCTGGCCGGACAAGTGGGCCAACGACGGCACGGTCTTCTACTACCTGGTCACCGTGCTGGCGGTGGGCGGCATTCTGCTGCTGCGCCAAGCCGTGCACAGCCCCTTCGGCTTCGCCGCCCGGGCCGGGCGCGATTCGGTGCTGCGCGCCGAAGCCCTCGGTCTTCACGTCAAGCAGGTGCAGCATGTCGCGATGGTCTTCGCCGGTGCCTTGGCGGGTCTGGCCGGGGCGCTCTACGCCTTTTCCAAGGGCAGCGCCTTTCCCGACTACATGGGCATCGAGCTTTCCTTCGACAGCCTGATCGCCGTCATGCTCGGCGGGGTGCAGTCGCTACTTGGCCCGCTGTTCGGTGCCGGGTTGTTCAGTTGGGCGGCGCACGAGCTCTCCACCCTCAGCTACTGGCGCGGCATCCTCGGCCTGCTCATCGTCATTCTGGTGCTGGCTTTCCCCCGCGGGCTGGCCGGCATCCCCGCCGCCTTCCGTGCAGCCCGGGAGCGGCTGGCATGACGGCACTGCTTTCGGCGGAGGGGCTCAACAAGCACTTCGGCGGCGTCATCGCCGTCGATAGCATGAGTTTCGAAATGGCCGCCGGCGAGATGTTCGCCATCATCGGCCCCAACGGCGCCGGCAAGAGTACCTGCTTCAATATGCTGGGCGGGCAGCTCAAGCCCGACAGCGGTCGGGTCTCCCTGGCTGGCGAGGACATCACCGGCATGGCCTCGCGGGCGCTCTGGGGCAGGGGCGTCGGCCGCGCCTTCCAGATCGCCGCCACTTTTCCCTCCATGACCGTCTGCGAGAACCTTCAGGTCGGCCTGATGCGGCGCTACGGCCGGGTCTGGAGCATTCTGCGATCGGCGCGCAAACAGTACCGTGAGGAGGCGATGCATCTCCTGCGGTTGGTCGGGCTCGGCGAGGCCGCCGACAAGCTCTGCGGCTATCTCTCCTACGGCGATCTCAAGCGGGTCGAGCTGGCGCTCAGCCTGGTCAACGAGCCGCGTCTTTTGCTGATGGACGAGCCCACCGCCGGCATGGCACCGGACGAGCGCCGAGCCTTGATGGACCTGGTGGTGCGGCTGGCCCGTGAGCGCGAATGCGGCGTGCTCTTCACCGAGCACGATATGGACGTGGTCTTCGGCTATGCCGACCGCATCCTGGTGATGCAGTCCGGCCGCCGCATCGCCGAGGGACCGCCCGACGCCATTCGCGACAATCGCCA
>JANQIA010000427.1 GCA_028282405.1 Rhodovibrionaceae bacterium | reverse complement strand
GCGATTGCTCCCTCCAGGTTGGCGGGCCCACGGAGCAATCCCCGTGGCGCTTTAGCGGGTGGTAACGCGGCCGCAAGCTGCCCAATCAAATTCCGCGGGCTCCCGGAGGAGCCACGTTCACCTTAGCGAACAGTCGTTAATGTGCAGTCACCGTGTGGTCTTGTCAATATAATAGCTGTTGTGAACGGGGGTTTAAAATAATAAACAATTATTAAATGTGAAATCGGCTTTCGCTAGCTCATCCACGGCAGATCGCGCGGAGCCTAGCAGTTTCTGCGGTGACGGAGTCGTGAGGCCCTGATCTGGCGCCTGTGGCGCTCGATCTCGTCGCGCCGAGACGATCATGCTATTGCTCGCTTTGCTACTAGAGGCTGCGCTAGACTGGTTGGGCAATCGCTTGGATTTGAGGAGGCTGGTGCGATGCGCCTGATAGCAGTTTTGCTTTTCGCGATAGCAGCGCTGTCCGCCTGCTCCGGTGACTGGCCAAAAAGAGCCTACATCGCTCCTGCGGCCACGGACGAGACGCTCGAGCGCCACCTCCCGATCTACTATGACTGCGGTGAGGACAAGCCTTGCGACCTGAAAGCGTTTATGGAGCGCTTGGATGTTTGTGCGCTCGTCGTTATCAGCGATAGCCAGCCGGTCCTGCATCAGGTTCGTCCGGCCACCGCCTCCAATCGTTGCGCCGGGCGCGTTGAGCGAGAGCGCTATGGCGTTGCCTCCATCGCCAAGTCCGTTACCTCGGTGCTGTTCGGACGGGTCATGACCGACCCAGCCTACGGCCCGCCGGTGAATGTCCACATGCCTGCCGCGGCCGTGCTCGCGGAAAGCGGCCTCAGCTATGGCGACGAAGACGTCACGGTCCAGGACCTGTTGCTCATGTCGAGCGGCATGATCTGGTCCGATCAAAGTGAGACCGAGAAGTACATCACGGTCCATCGTTGGCCGGATGGAACACTGGCCAGCGATTTCGAAACACTGCGCGCCGGTGTTGAAAAGCGACTGAAAAAGGCAAGGTTTCGGTCCTCTGACGGCGAGGGGCGCCCCTTCAACTACTCGGGCTTCGACACCCAGCTGCTGGGGATGATGATCGAGCACCGCCTCAAGTCTGTGCCCGAACTTGAGCGGCCGACCTTGGACCAGGCTCTCAAGCACTTCATCTGGGACGACCCAGAGGTGGGCATGCGCAAGTTGGCCGAATGGAAGGCGGACTCCGGTCGCCATCCGCCCGCCTACTGTTGCCTCTATATGGCGGCCGGCGATCTGGCCCGCTTCGGCGACTGGGTGCTTCAGCAATACCTTGATGACAGCAAGGCCATGAACGACTGGCTCGAAGCGTCAGTTTATCCTCACCGAGGCACGCCGAGTAAATGCGAATTCGAAGACTTCGCGGAAGAGCGCCACTACGGCTATCAGTGGTGGGTGTTGTCAGATAAAAAGAACGGCTTCACGGGGGTGGGTAAAGGGGGGCAGTATTTGCATATCTTCCCGAAGCAGAATGTCGTCGTCGTGCAACTGAGCGACATGAGGCCGGTCACAGATCGGAAGTTCTGCGAGGCCATGTGGGTGCATCGGTTGATCGCCGACGAGGTCACCCGCTAGCCAATCAGTCGGTCTAGCGCAAGCAAACTGCCTTCAGACGGCGCGGTGCTCGATCTCCTCGCGCCAAAGGCGCTAAGCCGCGCGGCGCTCGATCTCCTCGCGCCGCCGGGCGATGTAGGCCTCCATGGCTTCGCGGCGGTCCTCCGGCAGGGGCGGCGGCTCGTACTCGGCCAAAAGCTGCTTCCAGATCTTGTTGGCGCGCTGTGTCGCGTCCTCGGCGCCGGCCTCTTCCCAGCTCTCGAAGTTGCGCCAGTCGCTCAGCATCGGCGCGTAGAAGGCGGTTTCATAGCGCTCGAGCGTGTGCGCCTCACCAAAGAAGTGGCCGCCCGGCCCGACGCCGGCGATGGCCTCGAAGCCCAGCTCCGCCTCGTCGACCTTGATCGGCGCCAGGAACTCGAACATGCCCTGGATCATCTCGGCATCGAGGATCATCTTCTCGAAGGAGGCGGTGAGGCCACCTTCCAGCCAGCCGGCCCCGTGGTTGACGATGTTGGCGCCGCCCAGCACGGAGCTCCAAATCGACATCATCGACTCGTAGGCCGCCTGGGCATCGACGCAGTTGGAGGCGTTGGGGTTCGAGGAGCGGTAGGGCAGGCCATAGCGGCGGATGAGCTGGCCCGATGCAATGGTGGCCTTGGCGTACTCCGGCGTGCCGAAGGCCGGGGCGCCGCTCTTCATGTCGACGTTGGATGTGAAGGCGCCATAGATCACCGGCGCGCCGGGATTGACGAGCTGGGTCAGTACGATGCCGGCCAGCGCTTCGGCGTTCTGCTGCGCCAGCGCGGCGGGCAGGGAGACCGCCGTCATGGCGCCCATCAAGGTGAAGGGCGTGACGATGGTGGCTTGGCCATGGCGGGCGAGGGCCATCAGCCCCTCGGCCATGGCGCCATCGAAGCGGCGCGGCGAGTTGACGTTGATCACCGAGAGGATGCCCGGGTTCTTCTCCAGGTCCTCCAGGGTCTCGCCGCGCGACATGGCCATGATCTGGAAGGTGTCGATCGCCCGCTCGGCACCGATGGACAGCGAGCTGAACACGCGGTCGGTCAGGGTCGCCGCCGCCACCGAGCAGTCGAGGTGGCGGGTTTCCGGTGAGAGGTCCGTGGTCGCGCAGATCTGGTTGCCGATGTAGTGGACCACGTTGAGCGACTGGGCGAGCTTCAAGAGGTTCTTGAAATCGGCGAAGTTGCCCGCGCGTCGGCCGTGGTCCAGGTCGCTGACGTTGGGCGGGCCGCTCACCGAGGCGAAGCAGAGGTGCTTGCCGCCGATGTTGAGCCGATGTTCCGGATTGCGTGGCGTCAGGGTGAACTCTGAGGGTGCCTTGGCGACCATCTCGGCGACGAGGGCGCTGTCGAAGCGCACGCTGCCGCTTTCCTTGTCGACATCGCAGCCGGCCTCCTTGAAGACCGAGAGCGCTTCGTCGCTCATGAACTCGATGCCGAGCTCTTCCAGGATGCGCAGCGAGGTCTGGTGGACGGCTTCGAGCTGGTCCTCGCTGAGCAGCTCGATGGGGGGGATGGCGTTTTCGACCGACCGCCAGGGTAACTGGTTCACGACGTTCGCACTGCGGCCTTCGCGACGTCGGCTGGATTTGCGGGGCACTGTCCTCTCCCATGTCGTCTTTCGTCCGGGCCTTGGGCCCGAGAGACAGATAGGGAGAGTCTAGGCGGCGTGCCGCCGCTTCGTTGTCGCCATTGCGCCC
>JANQIA010000225.1 GCA_028282405.1 Rhodovibrionaceae bacterium | reverse complement strand
ATCAGGGAGGCCCTGCAAAATGAGAAACCTCAAGCGATTGGAAGAGATGCTGAAACGCGGCGGCATGAGCCGGCGCGACTTTATGAGCTCGGCAACCGCGCTCGGCGTCACCGCTGCGGCGGCGACCAGCCTGTTCGACAAGACCGCCCGCGCGGCCCCCAACAAGGGCGGCCATCTGCGCGCCGGACTGGCCGGCGCCAGCACCTCGGACACGCTGGATGCGGCGACCCACAGCGACACCTTCATGCAGATGTTCGCCATGGGCATGCTCTATAACTGCCTGACCGAGGTGAAGGCGGACGGCGCGCTTGGCCCCGAGCTTGCGGAAAGCTGGGAGGCCTCGGCCGACGCAGCGACCTGGACCTTCAACCTGCGCAAGGGGGTCACCTGGCACAACGGCAAGGATTTCGAGGCGCAGGACGTCATCGAGACCATGCAGCATCACATGGGCGAGGACTCGAAGTCGGCCGCCAAGCCCATCGTGGCGCCGATCGAGACCATCAAGGCCGACGGCAAGAATCGCGTGGTCTTCACACTTAAGTCCGGCAACGCCGACTTCCCCTACCTCTTGAGCGACTATCACCTGGTGATCTACCCGGCCGGGCAGATGCAGGAGTCGTTCAAGACCGGCAACGGCACCGGCGGCTACATCATGGAGAACTTCGAGCCCGGCGTTCGCGGCTCCGCCAAACGCAACCCCAACTACTTCAAGAGCGATCGCGCTCATTTCGAGTCCGTGGAGCTGGTCGCCATCGCCGATGCCGCGGCCCGCATGAGCGCGCTCAATACGGGCGAGGTGGACGTGATCAATCGGGTGGACCTCAAGACCATCCGCCTGATGCAGCGCAATCCGAACATCGCGGTCTTCGAGGTCACCGGGAACCAGCACTACACCTTCCCGATGATCACCACGCAGCAGCCCTTCGACAACAACGAGATGCGCACGGCGCTCAAGTACGCCATCGACCGGGACGAGCTGGTGCAGAAGATCCTGCGTGGCCACGGCCTGGTGGCCAACGACCACCCGATCGGTCCGGCCAATCAGTACTTCGCCGGCAGCCTGGAGCAGCGCCCCTACGACCCGGACAAGGCCAAGTTCCACTGGAAGAAGGCCGATGTCGGCGACATCGTCCTGGATCTCTCGGCGGCCGATGCGGCCTTCCCCGGCGCGGTCGATGCCGCGGTGCTCTACAAGGAGCATGCCGCCAAGGCCGGCATCAACATCAACGTCGTTCGCGAGCCGAACGACGGATACTGGTCGAACGTCTGGTTGAAGAAGCCCTGGTGCGCTTGCTATTGGAGCGGCCGGGCGACCGAGGACTGGATGTTCGGCACCGCCTATGAGGCGGGCGTGCCCTGGAACGACACCTTCTGGGACAACAAGCGCTTCAACGAGCTGCTGCTCAAAGCGCGCGCCGAACTGGACACGACCAAGCGGCGCGAGATGTACTTCGAGATGCAGCAGATCGTGCGCGACCAAGGCGGCGTGGTGGTGCCCATGTATGCCAACTACGTCGACGCAGCCTCCACCAAGCTGGCGCACGAAGAGGCCATCGGCAACAACTGGCAGCTCGACGGGGTGCGCCTCGCCGAGCGTTGGTGGTTCGCCTAAGCGAGTCTCCGCCCCTGCCTTGGGGCGGTTCCAGTCTTCAGGACCGGTCGGCGTTTTGCCGGCCGGTTCTCGTTTAGCCGTCGGCGTTATAGATCACTCTGATGATCGCCCAGGAGCCGTCCGGCCGGCGGCGCAGGACGATGACGTGCTTGCCGGCCACGGTGCCGGCGTCAAAGCCGGTGGAGACCACGGCCAGTGGGCCGGAACACGCGAACTGCCAGTCGGTAAAGGAGAAGGCGCCGACAGGCCCGACCTCCCCCCGCACGAAGGCTTCGATGTTGTCGCGCCCCTTTATGCTCTGGTGGCCGGGCGGCATCAGCACGGCATGCTCGTCCCAATAGCCGACGAACTTCGCCCAATCCTGGTCGGTTACCGACTGCGCCCAGCTTACGATGGTCTCTTTCAACACGGCGATATCGCTGTCCGTGCACGCGGTACTGGCCTCGTTTGCCATCGGACACTCCCTCGAATCTGCGCATCATCAGAGCTGTTCGGCTGCGGATTTGTAAACCAGGTCTTCGTGATCGCGCCGACCTTGAACGAACCCTGTTGTGGGAAGCGAGAAACTGGCCTCACCCAGCGCGAACGAGGTCGACCAGTCGTGCACGACGATCCGGCGGGCGATCCGCCACTCCGCGTTCCGGCGGGTGAAGCGATCGACATAGCGCCCGGCGAAGAGGTCGAGCCATTCGGCACCCTTGTCATCGCGGCGACGCAGATAGGCGATGACATAGGCTTCCGAGTGAGCGCAATCGGGATCGTCGTCATCCAGCTCGATCAGCAGATTGGCGACCGAGTGGGTCGTGTGATGCGAGTACTTGGGCAGCGCCTCGACAATGAAGGCGGCGAACTCGGGGCCGCTCCCCTTGAAGTGTCCGTGATCGTCGTAGCTGTCGGGATGAAAGCAGGAGCGAATCAGCTCGGCGTCGAGGCGATCGATGCCCCGGCAAAACCGCATGACAACGTCGCGGATCGCATCCTTGTCGAGCAACCTCCGGAGCCGATCTGCCGAGGCCTCTGCATTCATGCACACTCTCCTTCTTCCTGCTGTCCGGTACAATCGTCCAGACAGTGGATGCAGGATAGCGTGGAACCGGAACGCTCTGTTGGAATTTGCTCTTGTGCTGCGGATGGTCGCTTCGTTCGGCGACGACACTCAGGAGATCGACCGCCATCCCGGCGGCGGAACATGAAAGGCGAGTCGGCCGAGGACAGCCTGCGACGGCACGCTGCCGAGCCGCTGAGCGTCGATTGACTGCGGTGACAGGCCTTCGAGCCAGACGCCACCCTCGTCGATCGCCCGCACCGACTTGACGATCCGCCCGTATCGCGGGTGCTCGACGAGCACCGTATCGCCGCTTGTCAGCTTCCGCGTCGGTCGGAAAAGCGCAAAGGCCCCCGGCATCAGCCGGGGGACCATGCTCTCACCGCAAATCCGGGTGACGCGCCACCGCCACCGCCGTCGTGGTGTCATGAGAGCACCGGATAGACGACTGGTAGACCCGGCTGATAGGGGCTGGCAAAGCGCTGCGTGTCCTTGCCTTTGGTCTTCCAGAAGATTTCGGCGAACTGGTTGACCAGTTCGACGAGGGCTTCGCCGTCCTCGCGGTGGACATCCTGTTTGCAGGCACTGGCTTTCTGCATGATGGAATGCGTCAGTGCGTGGATCTGCGGGTGAGCTTCGATCATCGGCGCCTTGAAATAGTCGCCCCAGATGATGCGAACCTCGTGCTTGACCTTCTCGGCCTCCTCCTCCTTGCGCAGGGTGCAGCGTGACAGGAAGTTGTGGAGCGCGGCCGGCTCGGCCCGCTGTCCGGCGCCCTCGTGCATGATGTCCATCAACCGCACCACCGAGACGGCGGCGATCAAGGCCGGTCCGGGATCGTAGATGCCGCAGGGAATGTCGCAGTGAGCCTGCGCATGAGGCACGGCTCCAGCTTTGTCCAATCGATCGAGCAGGTGATACAGCATCGCTTCCTCTTGTTGCCTAGCCTCGGGGACTCCGTGTCTAGAACCCCTCGGTTCTTCCAAACGCGAGCCCGGCGTAGTGGGCCTTTTCAAAAGCTTGGGTGAACCGGGTCTCGTCGGCGCCGGTCTCGTCGATTATCGCCTTGAACTGCACCAGCAGGCGCGGGAGGTGTTGGGCGCAGGCAGCTTTCAGCGGCTTGGGCGCCGCCGGGCTTTCGAGTGCACCGACGAGGATGTCGATGACGTTGACGAAAGCGTCGCCGGCAGCATCGGCATCGTTCTGCCGGCAAGCGTTGTTTGCCGCATTGGCGGCCGACACGGCCAGCATGGGCACAGCTTCATGCGCTCTGTCCCCAGCGGCGTTCCAGACCATCGCAAACATCGTTGCCGCTTCTTCTCCGGCCTGAGCATAGAGCGTGCCGGCAGCGCCATAGTCTTCTGCATCGAAGTGCGCATTGGCCTGGCGCGTCAGCGCCTTCCAGCGCGCGCCGAAGCCGGCTTCAATGCTGTCGTCGTCTGAGTTGGCAACCTGTTGAGCGGCCTGATCGAGGGTCATCGCGCCTTCTCGATGCCTCTGGACGCGCGACGTTTCGATAGGGTGAAGCCGAGTCCGTATCCCACTGCGGCCAGGCAGGTCGCGACGGCGACGGCCTGAAGCGTAAAGGCCAAGGAGTGCCCGTAGAAGGTATGCGTGCCCACCGCCGCAACGGCCATAAGCGTGGCCATGGCTCCAAGCATCCAGGCGCGTCGGGTCCGAAGGAACAAGGCAGCCGCAAGGAAGCCGGTCAGCAAGAGCGGAAGACTGTGCGACCACGAAGACAGGATATGGGTAACACCGCTTTCGCCATGATGACCCGGGTGCGCCACGGCGACTGACGCCGTGGATAGCAAAGCCAGTGTAGAGAGAATGGCAGTAGAGCTTGTGCGCAGCATGGGATGTCACCTCGATCTTGTGTCGTATTGGTCTCGCGTTTGCGAATGCGAGTCAATCTTAAAAAGGTCAGACTGATCGCAGGCCTCAGTCTGACAGCTCCGGGGCCATTGCGACAATGCCGGACGTTTAGCGGATAGTCGGTTCACGCGCTTGCGGAGAAGCTGACCAATCGTTAAGCCGCCTACAGGGCTATCTTTCGACGAGACGCAGCATGGCTTTCCAGTTCTTCCGCCGGGCACTTGGGGCGCCCCTCGCCCTGGTTCTGTCGTTCGCCGTCCTTGGGACAGCGGCGGCGGAGGAAGAGGTGCGCCTGCGCGTGCATCACTTCCTGCCTCCCACCTCGGTGACCCACGCCGGCTTCATCGAGCCCTGGGCGCGCAAGATCGAGGAAGAGTCCGGGGGCCGCATCGCCGTCGAGATCTTTCCGGCCATGCAGCTCGGCGGCAAACCGCCGCAGCTCTACGATCAGGCGCGAGACGGCGTGGTCGACATCGTCTGGACCCTGACCGGCTATACCGCCGGGCGCTTTCCGGTGATCGAGGTCTTCGAGCTGCCCTTCGTGCCCGCGGCCTCGGCGGAAGCCACCAGCCAAGCGGCGCACACCTTCTATGAGCGCCATGCCCTGGACGAGTTTCCCGGCGTCAAGCCGCTGCTAGTCCACGTCCACGCGCCCGGCAGCTTTCATATGCGCGACACCGACATTCAGCATATGGAGGACCTGCGCGGCGCCAAGGTGCGTGCACCCACGCGGGTGATCAACCGCGCGCTCGAGGCGCTGGGCGCCAGCGCCATCGGCATGCCGGTCCCGGCGGTGCCCGAATCCCTTTCGCGCGGGGTGATCGACGGCGCTCTGCTGCCCTTCGAGGTGACCCTGCCGCTCAAGGTCCATGAACTGACCAACAGCCATACGTCCATCGTCGGGCCGCGCGGGCTCTATACGGCGATCTTCCTCTTCGGCATGAACCAAGACCGCTATGACGCCCTGCCCGATGATCTGAAGGAGATCATCGACCGCAACTCCGGCGTTGAGCTGGCGCGGCAGATCGGCGCGCTCTGGGACGAGGCCGAGATCAAGGGCCGCCAGGCCGCCGCCGACCGCGGCAACCGCTTCTACCGCATCGAGGGCGAAGAGCTGGAGCGCTGGAAGGCCGCGACCCAGCCGGTGATCCAGCAGTGGATCCAGGAGATGGAAGAGTCCGGCCGCGATGGCCTCGCACTGCTGACGGCGGCGCGGCAGCTCGTCGAGGCCTACAGCGAAGACTAGCGCCATGGGCGTCGTGCGTATTGTCCGGTTTACGGCCGAGGGCCTCGCGCTCTTCGGTGGCGTGCTGCTTCTGGCGGCGGCCCTGGCCTCGGCCTTCAGCATTACCGGCCGCGGCCTCTTCGCCTCTCCCCTGCCCGGCGACTACGAGCTGGTGGAGCTGGCCTGCGCTGCGGCGATCTTTCTTTTCCTGCCCTACTGCCATCTGGTGCGCGGCCACGTGGTGGTGGACTTCGCCCTCGCCTGGGCGCCCGAGAGCCTGCAACGCGCTTTGGACCGGGTGATCAACCTGGTTTTCGCCGCGGTCTCCTTCGGGCTGTTGTGGCGGCTCGTGGCCGGCGGCTTGGACATGGCCCGTTTCGGCGAGACCTCCATGATCCTGGCGATTCCCCTGTGGCTCGGTTTCGTGCCCGGCGCGATCGGCCTCGCCACTCTCGGAGCGATCTGTCTGCTGCGGGTTCTCGGAACCATCGAGGCGCCGGCGCCCACGGCGGAAGGCCGCTAGCGCGGTCGCCATGGATCAGACCAGCCTGATCCTCGCCGCGCTGGCGGTCCTGGTCCTGCTCATTCTGCTGCGCGTGCCGGTCGGCCTGGCCATGATCCTGGTCGGCGGCTTCGGCTACGCCACCCTCAATAGCTGGCCGGCGCTGAGCAGCTTTCTCAAGACCGGGCTCTACCACCAGTTCTCCAGCTACTCGCTCTCGGTCGTACCGCTCTTCGTGCTGATGGGACAGCTCGCCACCGTGAGCGGTCTCAGCCGCGACCTCTTCGATGGGGCCCACCGATTGCTCCACCGCCGCCGCGGCGGGGTCGCCATGGCCGCGGTCGCCGCCTGCGGTGCCTTCGGCGCGATCTGTGGCTCCTCGCTAGCTACTGCCGCCACCATGGGGCGCACGGCCATGCCGGAGCTTCGGCGGCTCAACTATCCGCCCGACGCGGCCGCCGGTGCGCTGGCCGCCGGCGGCACCCTGGGCATCCTCATCCCGCCCTCCATCGTGCTGGTGATCTACGCCCTGATCACCGAGCAGAACATTGCCAAGCTCTTCATCGCAGCATTGGTGCCCGGCGCCTTGGCCCTGCTTGGTTATCTCTTCGTCACGGCGCTGCGCCACCGCCGCCAAGCGGTTGCCGACATCCCGGCCGAAGATGGGGACCGCTCCCTCTGGCTCACGCTCGGGCCGGCGGCGGCGATCTTTCTCTCAGTGATCGGCGGCATCTATGCCGGGTGGTTCACACCCACCGAGGCTGCCGCCATCGGCACCATCGAGACGGCCATCCTGGCGCTGCTGCGCGGGCGACTGACCTGGGCCAACCTGCGCCTCTGCCTCTTGGGCACCGCGGCCACCACCGCGATGATCTTCCTCATCCTCTTTGGCGCCGAGCTCTTCAGCGCCTTTCTCGCCCTCGCCCGTGCCCCGGCTCTCCTTCAGGCCTTCGTGATAGAGGCCGAGCTCTCCCCGACCATGGTGCTCGCCGCCGTGCTGCTGATGTACATCCTACTTGGCTGCGTGATGGAGAGCCTTTCCATGATCCTGCTGACCATGCCGATCATTTTCCCCACCCTGATGGGCCTCGACTTCGGCTTGCCGCCGGAAGAAGCCGCGCTTTGGATTGGCGTCTTGACGGTGATCGCCGTCGAGATGGGCCTGATCACGCCGCCGGTCGGCATGAACGTCTTCATCATCCACAAGGTGGCGGAAGACGTGCCCCTGCCGCAGATCTTCCGCGGCGTGCTGCCCTATCTCGCCTGGGACGTGCTGCGCCTCGGCCTGCTGCTCTTCTTCCCCGCCCTGACCCTCACCCTGGTGCGCTGGCTTTATTGAGTGTTGCCTAGTCTTCGTGATTGCTGGCGCGCCGCATTGCGTCGTCCCTTCTGCGCACCTTGCTCTAAGAGCCTTTGCCGGTTGTCCCATCTCAGACTGTCATCCCGGCCAAGGGCGAAGCCCGCGAGCCGGGATCCATGGCGATGCTCGCGCGGGCCTAGACATGGACCCCGGCTCGGAGGCCGGGGTGACAATCCATGGTACTGCAAAGCCTGAGACCACGGCGTACGGTGCCCTAAGCTCCGCCGAAGACAGCCTTCAGCCGACGACGCACGCGGGCGCGGAAGCCGGCGGGCTCCAGGATGACGCCCACGCGCTTGACCTCCGGACCGATGATATCGACGGCGACCAGTTCGACCCCGCCCAAGCGAATACGGTCGCCGCGTCCCGGCCGCTTGCCAAGCTTCTTGTGGAACAGCGCATCGAGGGTCTCGGCCGGCTCCTCTCGGCCGATGGGGATGCCGTACATCTGCACCAGGTTCTCCAGGGTGATGCTACCGTCGAGGATGAAATCGCCTTGATCGACGTCCAGTGCCGCCGCCGTGGAGGCGAAGCGGCGGCTGAAGAAGCGGTCGAGGGTCTCGGCCTGCTCCGGCGGCGTCAGGGCAAGGATGAAGTCGCCGGCCTCCAGCCGGCCGATCTCGCTCAGGCGCTGCACCACGCCGCCACGGATGACGCTCAGGATGCGCGAGCGCTTGGGCAGCTCGAGCTGGCCGAAGGGCACGTCCGTCGCCCGGCTGTGCGGCTTGACGTTATAGGCGATGAGGTCGCGGTCGATCTGCCGAATCAAGTCGACGTCCAGGCGCGGTGCCGCCTCCGGCTGGGGCGGGAGCGCAAGGCCGAGCAACCGTGCCACCCAGGGTATGGTCCAGCCCTGCAGCAGCAGCGAGACAAGCACCACGAAGAAGGCCAGGTTGAAGTAAATTCGTCCTTCGTCGATGCCGGCCATGAAGGGAAAGAGTGCGAGGAAGATGGGCACGGCGCCGCGCAGCCCGACCCAGGAGGCGAAGAGCTGCTCGCGCAGGCTGAAGCCGAAGGGGGTCAGCGAAAGAAAGACCGCGACCGGTCGGGCGACGAAGATCAGGCCTGCGGCGATAATCAAGGTTGGCAGCATGGTCTCGATCAACTCGCTCGGGTTCACCAGCAGGCCGAGCATGACGAACATGACGATCTGGCTGAGCCAGGCGAGCCCGTCGAAGAAGCGGCCGACCACCTGGCTGGCGCGCACCCGCCGATTGCCGAAGACCAAGCCGGCGACATAGACCGCGAGGAAGCCGCTCGCTTCCATGAGCTGGGTGGCGCTGAAGAACAGCAGCGCTGCCGCCAGCGCCAGGATGGGATAGAGACCGCCCGAGAGGATCACCCGGTTCATCAACCAGACCAGGCCGTAGCCGCCGAGCAGCCCCATGATGCCGCCGATGCCCATCTGCCAGACGAAGTTGAGCGCCACGCCGATGTCGGGGGATTCGGCGCCGGCACTGATCAGCGAGACGAAGGTCGCGGTGAGGAAGATCCCCATCGGGTCGTTGCTGCCCGACTCCAGCTCCAGGGTGGCGCGCAGGCGGTCCCGCAGGTTGATGCCGCTGCGGCCGAGCAGCAGGAAGACGGCGGCGGCATCGGTCGAAGCGACGATGGAGCCGATCAGCCAGGCGGCCATCCAGCCGATGCCGAGCAAGTAATGCACCATGGCGGCCACCAGGCCCGCCGTGACCACGGCACCGAAGGTCGCCAGCACCAGGGAGGGCCCCCAGGCCCGGCGGATCGTGGCTGTATCGGTGCGTACCCCGCCGTCGAACAGGATGACAGCGAGCGCGACGCTGCCGATCAGGAAGGCGGTCTCCACGTCGTCGAAGGTGAAGCCGCCCGGCCCGTCCTGCCCGGCCAGCATGCCGAGCAGCAGGAAAACCAGTAGCAAGGGCGCCCCGACCCGCGCACTCAAGATGCCCGCCAGGATGCTGGCCAGCAGCATCAGCGAGGCAAGCAAGAGGGAGATAACGCCGTAGTCCAAAGCCTTCTTCCGCAGCCGGTGTTTCTCTAGCCTAGCAGACCACGGCCCGCGCCGGGCCGCCTGCCGAGCGTCACTATACTACGGGATGCCGCGCATCGGACTGTGGCCAGACCGATACATCGCCCGGCCAACGTTCTGCTACCCACCTTCGTTGCCAATCTGCCGCGCAATCCGTGCCTAGGGCTGCGCGAACTTGGCGATCCGCTCGTTGGCCGGCGCCTTAGGGTTCAACAGTCGGTCCGGCTGATTGGCGCCAAGAACGGGGAGCCTCTCTTCTTCAGTTCGCCCACCG
>JANQIA010000191.1 GCA_028282405.1 Rhodovibrionaceae bacterium | reverse complement strand
GAAGGCAGCCTCGGCCCTGCTGCTGGGTCTCGCCGCCGGATTCGCCATGCTCGCCATGCAGCGGGTCTACGCCTTCGAGGGCTCCTTGAAGACGGTGGGCTGCGGCGGTTGCGGCGGTTCGGCCTTGTCCAAAGGTCCCGTGGTCTGGCGCTTCTGGGAAAGCCGGGAGCGGCGCACCGCCTTCGCCGACGAAAGCAAGTCGGTCTTCCTCTTCCTAGCCAAGTGGTTGCTGCTGGCCTTCGCGCTCGAGAGCCTGATGGTGGCCTGGCTGCCGCCGGAGCAGGTCGCCACTTGGCTGGGCGATGGCTCGGCGCTGGCCGTGCCGCTGGCGGTGGCCGTCGGTGTGCCGGCCTATCTCAACAGCTACGCCGCCATTCCCTTGATCGGTGAGCTGATCAACTCGGGCATGAGCCCCAGTGCCGGTATCGCCTTCATGATCGCTGGCGGGGTGACCTCGCTGCCGGCCGCCATGGCGGTCTTCGCCCTGGTGCGGCTCCCGGTGTTCTTCTGTTATCTCGGCCTGTCGCTGACCGGCGCTTTAGCGATCGGCTACGGGGTCGATGCCCTCGGCCTGCTCGGTTGAGCAGCCGAAGACCTCCTCGAAGGCCTGCCGGAGTGCCACGTCCACGTCGGCCATGGTGACCGGCAGGCCAAGCGCGGCAAGAGACGTCACGCCGTAGTCGGCGATGCCGCAGGGCACGATGCCATCGAAGTGAGAGAGGTCGGGCTCCACGTTGAGCGCGATGCCGTGGTAGCTGACCCAGCGCCGCACGCGCACCCCGATGGCGGCGATCTTCTCCTCGCGGCCGCCGTTGACGACCCAAATGCCGACGCGGCCCTCGCGCCGCTCGCCGACCACGTTGAAGGCGGCCAGGGTGCGGATGAGCCACTCTTCCAAGTCCTGGACATAGGCCCGCAGGTCCGGCTGCCGTCGCTTGAGATCGAGCATGGCATAAGCGACCCGCTGGCCGGGGCCGTGGTAGGTGTGGCGGCCGCCGCGCCCGGTCCGATAGACGGGGAAGCGCTGCTCGATGAGATCGGAGGGTTCGGCGCTGGTTCCGGCGGTGTAGAGCGGCGGATGCTCGAGCAGCCAGACAAGCTCCTCCGCCTCCTCCTTGCGGATAGCGGCCACGCGCCGTTCCATGGCGGCAATGGCCTCTTCGTAGGGCACGCTTGCCTCGGAAAGGGCCCATGCCACGCGCGGTGCCGCCGCGCGTCGCGCCTGCTCTTCCAGCTCGATTGGCACTGCCTGTTGCATATCTCGACGGTCTTGGCTTTGGGCCTTACTGGCCTTCCAAGTAAGGCGTTTTGGCGTTAGGTACAAACCTTCGCACCGGGGCGGGGTGCCGCGCAGGCAGCGCGGCCGAGATGCTGCTCCCACAAGAGGGAAGCCTGTGACGGAAGAATCGATCAAGGACAGCGCGCTCCATTACCATCGCTATCCCAAGCCCGGTAAGCTGGAAGTCACCGCCACCAAGCCGCTGGGCAACCAGCGGGATCTGGCGCTGGCCTATTCGCCAGGCGTGGCCGCTGCCTGCGAGGCCATCGCCGCCGACCCGGCCGAGGCCGCCAGCGTCACCGGGCGGGCCAATCTGGTCGGCGTGGTCAGCAACGGCACCGCCGTGCTCGGGCTCGGCGCCATCGGGCCGCTCGCCTCCAAGCCGGTGATGGAAGGCAAGGCGGTGCTGTTCAAGAAGTTCGCCGGCATCGACGTCTTCGATATCGAGGTCGACGCCACCGATGTCGACCGCCTTGTCGACGTGGTGGCTGCGCTGGAGCCGACCTTCGGCGGCATCAACCTGGAGGACATCAAGGCGCCGGAGTGCTTCCAGGTCGAGGCGCGCTGCCGCGAGCGCATGTCCATCCCGGTGTTCCACGACGACCAGCACGGCACGGCGATTATCGTCAACGCGGCCATCTACAACGGCCTGCGCCTGGTCGGGAAGAAGCCCGAGGACGTCAAGGTGGTCTGCTCGGGCGCCGGGGCCGCCGCCATCGCTTGTCTCAACCTCCTGGTCTCCCAAGGCGTGAAGCGGGAGAATATCTGGGTCTGCGACATCGTCGGCCTGGTCCACGAAGGCCGCGAAGAGCAGATGGACGAGTGGAAGGCGGCCTACGCCCAGCCGAGCGAGATGCGCAGCCTGGGCGAGGTGATCGAGGGGGTGGACGTCTTTCTCGGCGTTTCGGCGCCTGGTGTGCTGAAGCCCGAGATGGTCAAGCGCATGGCCGACAAGCCGCTGATCCTGGCCTTGGCCAACCCGGTGCCGGAGATCATGCCGGAGCTGGCCAAGGAGGCGCGCCCCGATGCCATCGTCTGCAGCGGGCGCAGCGACTATCCCAACCAGGTCAACAACGTCCTCTGCTTCCCCTTCATCTTCCGCGGCGCGCTGGATGTCGGCGCGACGACGATCAACGAGGAGATGAAGCTGGCCTGCGTGCGGGCCATCGCCGATCTCGCCATGAAGGAGTCCTCCGAGATCGTCACCAAGGCCTATGGCGGCGTGCAGTCTTCCTTCGGCCCCGAGTATCTCATCCCGCGGCCTTTCGACCCGCGCTTGATCGTCGAGATCGCGCCGGCTGTCGCCAAGGCCGCGATGGAGACCGGCGTTGCCACGCGGCCGATCGCGGACTTTCAGGCCTACCGCCAGCAGCTCTACCAGTTCGTCTTCCGCTCGGGCCTGGTGATGAAGCCGGTCTTCGAGCAGGCGCAGGCCGACCCCAAGCGGGTGTTCTTTGCCGAAGGCGAGGCCGAGCGGGTGCTGCGGGCGGCGCAGGTGCTGGTCGACGACGGCATCGCCCGGCCGATCATCTGCGGCCGGCCCAAGATCGTCGAACGACAGCTTGCCGAGCTTGGCCTGCGCATCCGTCCCGGCGAGTCCTTCGATCTGGTCAATCCAATCCGCGACGAACGCTACGAGGACTATTGGCGCCTCTATCACGAGCTGACTCAGCGCCGCGGCGTTTCGCCCGATTTGGCGCAGACGGTGGTGCGCACCAACGCCACGGTGATCGGCGCCCTGGCCGTCAAGCGCGGCGATGCCGATGCGCTGATCTGCGGCTCGGAAGGGCAGTACGTGCAGCACCTCGAACATATCGACGCGATCATCGGCAAGGGACCGAACGTGCACGACTACTCGGCGCTCTCGCTGATGATCACGCCCAAGGGCAGCTTCTTCATCGCCGACACCTATGTCTCGCCCGACCCGGGCGTGGAAGAGATCGTCGAGATGGTGCTGCTCTCCGCCGAGGCCGTGCGCCGTTTCGGCATGACGCCGCGCATCGCCTTGCTGTCGCATTCCAGCTTCGGCATGCGCGACAGCGAGAGCGCGATCAAGATGCGGGAGGCGACGCGGCTGCTGCACGAGGAGCATCCCAATCTCGAAGTCGAGGGTGAGATGCAGGCCGATGCCGCGCTTTCGCCGGACTACCGAGAAATGATCTTTCCCAACTCGGTGCTGGAGGGGGCGGCCAACCTGCTGATCATGCCGAACCTCGATGCCGCCAACATCGCCTTCAACCTGCTGAAGGTGCTGGGCGAGGGGCAGCCGGTTGGGCCCATGCTGCTGGGGGCGGCGGCCCCGGTGAACATCGTCACACCCTCGATCACCTCTCGCGGCCTGGTCAACATCAGCGCGCTTGCCGTGGTGCACGCCCAGGCGGCGCAGGTCTAGTCGGTCGGGCGCGTCGCTGCCATGAACGACAGCCGGCCGCTCCCGGAAGACCAGCCGAGCTTCGGCGAGGACCCGGCAGGCCCGGGCCCGGAGCTTGCCGACTCCGTCAGTGACGCTGTCGACGACGGCGATGCGCGCCGGGTCGAGGAGCTGGTGGCGCCGCTGCATGCCGCAGACGTGGCGGACCTGATCGAAGACCTTAGCTCGGAGCAGCGCAAGCAGCTCCTCGCCATGATCGGCCAGAAGCTCGACCCCGAGACCCTGA
Organism: Rhodovibrionaceae bacterium; assembly: GCA_028282405.1. Classification (GTDB taxonomy): domain Bacteria; phylum Pseudomonadota; class Alphaproteobacteria; order Kiloniellales; family DSM-21159; genus JANQMX01. The sequence continues at coordinate 2,275 of JANQIA010000191.1, read as the reverse complement.
CCCATATCGACGGCCCGCTGCGCCCGGAGATCACCCAGCTTCTCGGCATCAAGACGGTGGCGCACCTCCTGGGAGGACTGGATAGCGACGATGCCTTCGAGTTCTTCGAGGATCTGAGCGACAAGCAGCAGTCGAAGATCTTCGCCCGGGTGCCGAAGACCATTCAGCGCTTCTGGCAGGAAGGACTGCAGTTCCCGGAAGACTCGGCCGGCCGCATGATGCAGCGCGAGGTCGTGGTGGTGCCGAACATCTGGACGGTCGGCGAGACCATCGACTTCATGCGGACGCACAGGCGGGAGATCGTCAGCGACTTCTACGACCTCTACGTGGTCGACCCGCGCTATCGCCCGATCGGCAAGGTGCCGCTCTCGCGGGTGCTGCGCAACAAGCGGCCGGTGCGGGTCCAGAAGCTGCTCGATCACGACATTCACCCGATTCCGGCCAGCACGGACCAGGAGGAGGTGGCTCACGTCTTCCGCCAATATTCGCTGGTGTCGGCTCCCGTGGTGAACGAGGTTGGGCGCCTGGTCGGCGTCATCACGGTGGATGACGTGGTCCACGTCATCGACGAAGAGGCCGAGGAGGACCTGCTCAAGCTCGGCGGCGTGAAGGAGATCGACCTCTACAGCGACGTGCTTCAGACCACGCGTTCGCGCTTCTCCTGGCTGGTTCTGAACCTCTTGACCGCTATTGCGGCCTCCCTCGTCATCGGACTTTTCCAAGGCACCATCGAGCAGATCGTCGCTCTGGCCGTCCTCATGCCCATTGTTGCCTCCATGGGTGGCAATGCGGGCACGCAGGCGCTGACCATCGCCGTGCGGGCCATTGCGATGAAGGACCTGTCGGCCGGCACCGCTCGGCGCTTTATCACCAAGGAGGCCGCCGTCGGCCTGCTCAATGGCGTGCTGTTTGCGGTGCTGAGCGGGCTCGTCGCCATTATCTGGTTCGGCGACCTCGCACTTGGTGCCGTGATCGGCGCGGCCATGATCGTCAACATGTTGGTTGCCGGTGTCTTCGGCACGCTGATTCCGATCACCCTGGAGCGTTTCAAGATCGACCCGGCCGTCGCCTCCAGCATCTTCTTGACCACCGTGACCGACGTTGTCGGTTTCTTCGCCTTTCTCGGCTTGGCGGCGGTTTTCCTGCTTTGAGGCACGTTTCGGGCCGTGTTCGCGCCGTCGTTCAAGCTTCGTTAACCCCGCAGCCGTCATAGCCTTTGTCCTGGTGAGGTTTATCCCACAGGACACGCGTGCCTATGCCAAACGCTCCCCAACGATCGGATTGCCGGCCGGCGATGGCTGGGCGCCTGATGGCTGTTGCCGTCGCCGGGCTTCTGGCCGCAGGCTGCAACACCTCGGGCGGCCTTCTCGAGAACCTGCAATCCATCTCGCTCATGGAACGCCAGGAGATGCCGGAAGCCATGGTCGTGATGAGCTATGGCGTAATCGGCCCGGCGGAGCCGGAAGAGCGCTTGGCTGACATGGAGATCACCTGGGTGCAGTACGAGCCCGAGCGCGACCGCCTGATCGCAAGCCGGTCCATGCGGCAAAGGACCCTCTTCTCTATCACGGCGGTGCCGAGCGCGGGCGAGGCCGTGGGTGAGCAGGAGGGCGAACGCTACAGCGCTCACACCATCACCGCCGGCTGCTACATTCTCCACACCGCTCGTGCGCGCGCCATGAGCCCGCTGACCGAGTATCTCGGGCCGACCTACATCAGCCAAGTGACACTCTTCGCCGGCAGCGGGGAAACGGTGGGGCGGCGCGACCACAAGCCGGTGGCCGGTTCCGGCGCGCCGGCCTTCTGCATCAAGGGCGGCGAGGTGGCCTATATCGGCGACTATGTCTTCGACGCCTCGACCCGGCCGGCGCGTTTAGTCGAGCACGGCAACAGCTTCGCCGATGCCCGGCGCTTCATGGATGAGCGCTACCCAGAGGACGCAGCGGCGCTGGTCACCCGCCACATCACCTACGAGTAGGTCGCCCGTCAGCCGGTGACGCGGGTCTGCCGCTCCGCCAGTTGCTTGCCGTGCGCCATGATACGAAGGCCGCCGCGACGGTCGTCGATCAGAAAGAGCTCGTCGTAAACGTCGTCGTGCCAGGAGTCGGTTAGACCGCTGTTGCCGACGATGCGTACTACGTAACCGCCGTCGCGGGCCTCCATGACGTTGACGCGCGAGACGTCTTTGATGTTCAGCCTGACAGCCGTATAGGCGCTTCTGGAGAACTCGGTCTTTCGGTTGTAGCGATTGAGAAGGTCGGTCAAGAGAGGTTTC
>JANQIA010000156.1 GCA_028282405.1 Rhodovibrionaceae bacterium | reverse complement strand
CGCAGTCCCGGAAGACCAAGTGTCCCGTCATGGCCCAGGGGGCATCGCGGTTTTCCATGAAGGGTCTGAAATCGCTGTGATCCAGCGTTTCCAGGTCGGTTTCGACCTCCGGAAGGCTCTCGTGGCTGTCGACCCGGGCGCGCCCATGGCCCGGCATATGCTTGATCACCGGCATGACACCGCCAGCGAGCAGCGTTTCCCAATAGGCCCGGCCGCAGGCAGCCACGGCTTCGGGCGTCGCCCCGAAAGCGCGATCTCCGATGATACCATGGCCTTCGGGAAGCAACAGGTCGAGGCAGGGGGCGCAGTTCACGTCGATGCCGACATCGAGCAACTCCGCGGCCGTCAGGGCCGCGGCTGTCCGAATGGCGGCCTCCCCGGCTTCGGCGAGCCGTGCCGCCGGGGGCAGGCTGGACCAGTGAGGTGGCCGCAGACGCTGTACCCGGCCGCCTTCCTGATCGACCAACACCGGCGCGTTGTGGGCGACGCTCTCCCGCATCTCAGCGGTAAGGCGGCGAACCTGCTCGGGCTCGTCGACATTGCGCGCGAAGAGAATGAAGCCCAGAGGCTGGACCTCCCGAAAGAAGCCGCGCTCCCAGTCGGAGAGCCGCAGGCCTTCGCAGCCGAAGATGACGGCGGCGGGCGTTGTCATCGGGAGCGACCTGGCTAGCGCCGCTTGACGATGCAGTCCTGGCCGGCGGACTTGAGCTGCCCGCAGAGATCCTGGGCTGTCGCCTTGCTCGGGAAGGGGCCGGTCTGAACGCGGAAGTAGATGCCGCGGTCGCCGAGGTCGGCCCGCTCAACGTAGAGCGGCATGGTCTCCAAGAGATCCGGGTGCTTGGCCTGCGCCTGGGACCAGAAGCCCTCCGCCTCTGCCTCGCTGCGCAGGGAGGCAACCTGGATGACATAGCTGTCGTCGGGCAGCTCTTGCATCCTCGGCTGGGCAATTTGGATGGGCTTGGCTGCCTTCTGCTCGCCCGCTGTGTCCTTCGCCGCGGTCGGCAAGGTCTCGCGCTCGGTGCCGTTCGCTTGCTTGGCCGGTTGGTCTACTGCCTTGGTCTCGACCGCCGGAGTCGTCGCAGCCACTTGCGGCTTCGCTGCGTCCGACTTGCTTGCAGCCTCTGCCGTCTTCGCGGCTGCCATTTCCTCCGCCGTGCGTTCGGCGTCCAAGTCCACCGTCGGCATCTGCGGCGGCAGCACGATGGGGAACTCGCGAACCTTGCGCTGCTTGGTTTGGCCGTTCACCTCGCTGCGCTCCACGGCCGTGGCCGCTGGCGGCTCTTGGCTGCCGGAAGAGGCCTGACTGGCTGGCTTGGCCATCAGAGACTCGACAGCCTCATCGCCCTCTCCGCGCGTCGCGCCAATCTCCCGCGTGACGGTGGCCGGAACGACTCGGTCGTCGCCGCCGGTACGCGCGGACTCGCTGCTCAGGGACTGGGCTGCGGACTGCTGCGTCGCCTCGTCCTCGTCAGCCTCGGTCAGGGCCTCGATCGACGACCGCTCTGTCGGAACCTGACGATCGGCCGCGTCACCCGCGCTATCGTCCATTTGCGCGACCAGATCGCCGATCGGGTCGCCTGCCTCTGCCTCCGCCGGTTCTTCAGCCTTCGGCAGGGCAACCAACGGGCTGCTGTCTCGCGCCCCCTCGACTTGCCCGGAGAGCTCTTCGCTCACCCCCCCTTCGCGCGGTGTGCGAGCAATGTCCATCGGCTCTTCCGGCGGTGGCAGGATGCGTTCCACCTTGTCGTCGGCCGACTCGCCGTTGTTCAGAACGGCATTGTCCTGGAAGGGAATCTGCAAGCCGCCCGGCTCATCCGGTTGAATCCGTTCCGGCGTCTCGGAGGCGCTGATAATGGGAACCTCGCCTTCGGCACCGCCGCCCATGCCACCGCCGTAGCCATACCAGACGATAGCGCCCGCGCTACCAAGGGCGATGAGGGCAACACTCAATGGCAGCACGCGTCCGCCCCAGGGCGACTGCCCGCGCTTGGCTCGCCTCGTGACCCGGGCGCTATCGCCTGCCGGACCACCCGTAGCTGTCAAGGGCGGTTGATCGTCCGATCTGCCGTCCTTGGATTGCTTGGAGCCTTCGCCACTTGCCATCAGCGCATCTCCTCGATGGGCGTAACACCAATTGTCGCCAAACCCGATCCGATGACGATGAGCACAGCCCGCACCATCGCCAGCCGTGCCGCACTCAAGGCCTCGTTATCGGCTTGTAGGAACCTCAAGGCGGTGTCGTCCTTGCCCCTGGTCCACAAGCCATGAAAGCTCGCTGCCAAGTCCTGCAGGTAGAAAGCGATCCGATGGGGCTCATAAGCCTCGGCTGCCGCCTCCACCATACGAGGCCATTCCGCCAGCTTCCTGATCAAAGCGAGTTCGCCTGAGTCGGTCAATAAATCGAGGTTAACCTCTGCTAAGCCCGCATCGTCTTGCGGTATGGTTAAGAATTCATCAACCGCATGGCGCTGTACCGAACAGCCTCTTGCGTGCGCATACTGGACATAGAAAACGGGATTCTCGCGTGACTGCTCGACGACCTTTTCGAGGTCGAAATCAAGCGGCGCGTCGTTCTTGCGCGTCAGCATGATGAAGCGGACAACGTCCTTGCCGACTTCGTCGATCACTTCGCGCAGGGTGACGAAGGTGCCGGCGCGCTTCGACATCTTCACCTCGACGCCGCCGCGCTGCAGCTTCACGAGCTGGCAAAGCTGGACGTTCAGGCTCGCCTCGCCGTTGGTCAGCGCCGTGACCGCCGCCTGGGTGCGCTTGACCTGGCCGCTGTGGTCGGCGCCCCAGATGTTGATCTGGCGCGTGAAGCCGCGGCGGTACTTGTCGTAGTGATTGGCCATGTCGCCGGCCAGGTAGGTCCAGCTCCCATCGGACTTCTTGATCGGCCGGTCGACGTCGTCGCCGAAGTCGGTGGAGCGAAACAGCGTCAGCTCCACCGGCTCCCAATCCTCAACCGGCTTACCCTTGGGCGGCTCCAGAACGCCCTCGTAGACTAGGCCGCGCTCACGCAGCACCGCAACCGCCTGTTCGACAGCGCCGGCTTCAACCAAGGCACGCTCAGAGGTGAAGACGTCCTGGTCGACGCCGAGCGCGTGCAGGTCCTCGCGGATGAGATCCATCATGCGCTCGATGGCAAAGCCGCGGATCTCGGGCAGCCAGTCATCCTCCGCCGCCTCCAGCCACTTGGTGCCGTCGCGCTCGGCCAAGGCCTGCCCAACTGACTTCAAGTAGTTGCCCGGGTACATGCCGGGCGGAATCTCACCGATATCCTCTCCCAAGGCTTCGCGGTAGCGCAGGAAGGCAGAGCGCGCCAAGGTATCGACCTGGGCGCCGGCGTCGTTGACGTAGTACTCCTTGGTGACGTCGAAGCCGGCCTTGGCCAGCAAGCCGGCGAGGGCATCGCCGATCACCGCACCGCGCGCGTGGGCGATGTGCAGCGGCCCCGTCGGGTTGGCTGAGACGTACTCGACGTTGACCTTGATGCCACGGCCCATCTCGCTGCCACCATAGGCCTTCCCGGCACGCAAGACGTCCCGCAGCCGCTCCCGCCAAAACGCGTCGGCGAGGCGCAAATTGATGAAGCCGGGCCCGGCGATGCCGGCTTCGGTCACCTGCGGCAGCTTGGCCAGCTCGGTCAGCAGCAAGGCAGCCAAGTCCCGTGGCTTCATGCCGGCCGGCTTGGCCAGGACCATCGCTGCGTTGGTGGAAAGGTCGCCGTGGGAGGGGTCGCGCGGCGCCTCCACCGTGATCCGGTCGGTGTTGAGCCCGGCAAGCAGCGAACCGGCATCGGAGAGCGCGGCGACGGCATCGCAAACGCGGTCGCGGAAATGGCGAAAGACATTCATGGCTTGGACTTAGGAAACCTTGGCGAGTCGGGACGAAAACTATGCGCCGCTTCGAGCCTAGTTTGGATAGGGGTCGAACAGCTTGCGGTGCAGTTCAAGCGCATAACGGTCGGTCATGCCAGCGATATAGTCGGCCACCCGGCGTGCGCGCACGGCATCCGGGGCGCCGCCGAGGCCGCTCGCCCACTTCTCGGGCAGGCACTGCGGATCGCTATCGAAGTACTCGAAAAGCTCCCGCATCACCCGCTTTGCCTTCTTGGTCATGCGGTTGACCAGATAGTGGCGGTACATGTGACGGAACATGAAGCGCCGCAGCGAGCCGAGTGGCCCCCGCATGTCCTCGGAGAAGGCAACCAGCGCGGTGGGCATGGCCCGCACGGCTTCGGGCGAGTCCGGCCGATGCTCGGCGATGCGCCGGCGGGTTTCCACGATAAGGTCGGAGACCATGCGATCGATCAGGCGCCGCACCGCCTCGTGGACCAGACGCCCGGGCTCCAGATCGCCATAGCGCTCGATGACCTCGGCAAACACCGCATCTGCCAGCGGCTCGCTGCGCAGGGCCTCAACGGTGAGCAGCCCGGCGCGCAGGCCGTCGTCGATATCGTGGTTGGTGTAGGCGATGTCGTCAGACAGGGCGGCCACCTGCGCTTCGGCACTGGCGTAGCTTCCCAGCTCAAGGTCCCAGTCTTGGCTGAAGGCGAGAAGCGCCGGACGCGGCCTTGGCAGCGGGCCGTTGTGCTTGGCAATGCCCTCCAGGCTCTCCCAGGTCAGGTTGAGCCCGTCGAAGCCGGCGTACTTGGCCTCCAGCTCGGTCAGGATACGGAAGGTCTGTTCGTTGTGATCGAAGCCGCCATAGGGCGCCAGAAGGTCCTGCAGCACCGACTCGCCGGCATGGCCGAAAGGGGTGTGGCCCAGGTCGTGCGCCAAGGCCAGCGCCTCGGCCAAATCCTCATTGAGGCCAAGCTGCCGGGCGATGGAGCGGGCGATCTGCGCCACCTCCAAGGAATGGGTTAGGCGCGTGCGGAAGTAATCGCCCTCGTGATAGACGAAGACCTGCGTCTTGTACTGCAGCTTGCGGAAGGCGCCGGAATGGACAATGCGGTCCCGATCCCGCTGAAAGACCGAGCGGGTCGCGCTTTCCGGCTCCCTATGGAGGCGCCCGCGGCTCTGCTCCGCCTGGCAGGCATAGGGCGCCAAGAGCGCGTCTCGGGGCGAAGGGCTGTCCATGGCCGGCAACCTAGACGGTGCCGTCCGCAGCGACAACGCGCGTCGGGCGACTTTGAAATCGGCGGTAAATCGCTTACATTGAAGAGGCGTCGGCGATCGACTTCGTTCGAGGATAGACAGGTATGACGGCAACGGTCGAAACGGTAGAAGACTTCTCGGTCAGCATCAGCGCTGCCAAGCGCATCACGGAGCTTGCCGCGGTGGAGGACCAGACTGGCAGCATGCTGCGCCTGTCGGTCAACGGTGGCGGCTGCTCGGGATTTCAGTACAGCTTCGACTTCGACACGGCCGTTAACGACGACGACCGCACTTTTCACCGCGACGGCGCCACGGTGGTCATCGACGAGGTTTCCCTCGAGCTGCTGAAAGGCAGCCAGATCGATTTCGTCGAAGACCTGATGGGCGCCTACTTTCAGGTGAACAATCCAAACGCCTCTTCGTCCTGCGGCTGCGGCTCTTCCTTCTCGGTCTAGCGAAGGCACCGCTCAGCGCAGCCGGGCAAGAGTCGTGTTGCGGCTCTTAGCCCTCATCTTTTTCGCCACTCTGATGCTGCCCGCCCAGGCTCAGCAACAAAGCCTCCCTCGGGCCGAGCCTGCCTCGCCGAAGAAGCCGGGCTACTTCTGCGACGACGAGGCGCCGGGCTGGGAGTGCCCGTCGCTGCAAGAGCTGCTCAGCGCCACCGAGCCGGGCGGCGTGCTCGAACTGCCCCGTGGCCGCTACCGTCAATGCTTGGTGATCGATCGGCCGGTCACCCTGCGCGGCAACGGCTCGCTTTTGTTCGACACCCTCTGCCACCGCAAGGCAGCCATCGTGCAGATGGCCGGCCCGACCGTCATCGAGGACATCGAATGCACCATCGGGCGCTTCCAGCAAAGCGCGCGCGGCTGCCTGCGGCTGGAGCGCGGGCAGAGCGGCGACGTTACCCTGCGCCGCGTGCACTTTCGCGACAGCCGCAATGGTGTCATGGGCGGCGATCCTTCAATGCGGGTGGTGATCGAGGACAGTCGCTTCGAGGGTCTCGGCCGCACTCATGGCCTCTACATCTTCAATGCCAAGGAACTCGTCGTCCGCCGCTCTCGCTTCGTCTCCGGCCGCAACGAGGGCCATGAAATCAAGACCGAGGCGGCCCGGGTGGTGATCGAGGACAGCCTGCTGGACAACCGGGGCAGCGTCGACAGCCGCCTGATCGATGCCTATGTCGGCGGCGAGCTGATCATCCGCCGCAGCGTGTTCCGAAAGGACGGCAACAGCAGCAACTGGGAGATGATCGGCTATCGTCGGGAGCCGCACCGCGGAAGCCATCCGGTGAACAGCATCGTCATCGAGGCGAGTGTCTTCTTCTGCTCCACCAAGGCCTTGCCGCTCGGTGGCGCGCTGCCAGACTCTGTCCGCATCGAACGCACCCGATTCGTCGGCGACTGTCAGAACGTCGAGCACTTGCATTAAGACGCCGGAGCCGCAGACTCGCCTGAGGGCCAGGCAATCCGGTCGTGCCCATCCCAACCCTGCAGGATCCCATGAGCAGCGCAGAGATCACCGTCGCCACTTGGAACGTCAATTCGATCAAGGCCCGGCTGGCACATCTCGTGAGGTGGCTCGACTCCTTCAAGCCGGACGTGGTGGCGCTGCAGGAGCTGAAGACCACCGAGGGCGGCTTTCCCGCCATGGAGATACAGGCGGCGGGTTATCATTGGGCGATGGCCGGCCAGAAGAGCTACAACGGTGTCGCCTTGCTCTCGAAAGAGCCTATCGATCTCTTGCAGCAGGCGCTGCCTGGAGACGAGACGGATGAACAGGCGCGCTATATCGAGGGCCGTACGTTTGGTCTGCGCGTCGGCGCCATCTACCTGCCCAACGGCAATCCGACCAACAGCGAGAAGTACCCTTACAAGCTCGCCTGGATGGAACGGCTCGAGCAGCATGCCAAGCAGCTCCTGGGCAGCGAAGAGCCGATCCTGCTGTGCGGCGACTACAACGTCATCCCCGAGCCGGAGGACTGCTATGACCCGGCGGCCTGGGCCGGAGACGCCCTTTTCCGGCCGGAGAGCCGCGCCGCCCTGCGCCGGCTGGTCTACCTCGGCTACACCGACGCCTTCCGCGCGTTCCATACGGAGCCGCACCGCTACAGCTTCTGGGACTACCAGGGTGGTGCCTGGCAGAACGATCTCGGTATCCGCATCGATCACCTGCTGCTGTCGCCACAGGCTGCGGATCGTCTGCGCGACAGCGGCATCGACCGGGAGCCCAGAGGCTGGCAGAAGGCGTCAGACCATACGCCAGTCTGGTGCCGCCTGGCCGCGGCGTAACGAGACGGCATCATGCCCTTCATTCCCATCGGCGACAGCAATCCACGTATCCTGCTTCGCTACCCTTGGGTGACTTGGGGGCTCATCCTGTCCTGCGTTCTGATCTTCGCATGGCAAGCCTCCACAGGCATTCAGCTCAGCGCCTACCGCTACGGTTTCATTCCGGCGGTCTTCACCGGAGAGCGGCAGCTCCCGCCGGAGCTGGTAGAGCTGCCTTCCCTCTTCACGCTCCTCACCTACAACTTCCTGCATGGCAGCATGACGCACCTTGTTGGCAACATGCTCGCCCTCTGGGTCTTCGGCGACAACGTCGAGGACGCCATGGGCCATGTCCGTTTCCTGGCGTTCTATCTGCTCTGCGGCGTAGCGGCGGGCCTGGCACATTTTCTCGCCTACCCCAGCTCCGAGATTCCGATGATCGGTGCCAGCGGCGCCATCTTCGGGCTGCTCGGTGCCTACCTCATCCTCCACCCAAAGGCGCGGATCCTCAGCATCCTCGTCGTCATACCGCTGCGCCTGCCGGCCTATATCCTGATCGCCGCTTGGTTTGCCTTCCAGTTCTATGCCGTGTTCACGGGCGGAGACGACTTCGGCAACGTGGCTTGGTGGGCGCACATCGGCGGCTTCTTTGCCGGCTTGCTTCTGGTCTTCGCCTTCAAGCGCAACACAGTGGTGCTGTTCGGCGGGGAGCCCCCGCCGCAGGGCATCGTTCAGCGCAAGACCTACGGAGCGCACGAATCGCGGGACCGCAATCGCCGGCGCAAACGAGAGAGCCCCATGCCCAGCGCGGGCGAAGCCCCGCGCCGGCCGAAAGGCCCCTGGGACAGGTCGGGCTAGGTCGCGCCCGCAGCCACAGGACCTTTCGACAGGGGCCCGTTGGGCATCAGTCGCAAGCCGCCGCGCAGGTTGCGGTAATCCAATGCTAGGTGATCCACCGGATTGGGCCCGGGGGCCGCGACCACCACCACCTCTTCGGCAATCGGCTGGAAGTGAGCGCGGAAGTGCACTGAGGACTTCAGCCCCAGAATGGCGCACTCGCTCGGTTCGAGACCGAGATGGCGAAACATCTCCCGGTCGCCGGCCTGGACCTTCTTTGACGCGATGAGTACGTCGACGGCGCCGATGCGGAGGCGTGCCATGGGGCCGAGGTCCATGCGGGCGCCAAGGTAGAACGGCCCCGTGCAGGTGAAGCGACCATCGCCCACGGCAGCCACTCTGGCCCGTACCTTGAGCGGCTCATGTCCCGGCAAGCCCGATTGGCTGCCCAGAGCGAAATCCCCCTCCGCGCCCGCACCGAGCTGGTGGGCCTGCTCAGCGGCAGCCGGGTCGTAGAGCAGGCCGAGCGCGGCGCCCGCCGCCTCTTGCCGCACCAGCTCGGCCAAGAGACCGACCGTGTCGCCGTTGCCGCCTGCCCCGGGATTGTCCTGCGTATCGGCCAGAACGATGGGGCGGTCGGCGCCGGAGGCCTTGCCTTTGGCATAGGCGACACCGTCGGCCGCGCTCATGATGTCGCCGGCGAAGGCGGCTTCCTCAGCCAAGATCGAGGCGGCCAGACCATCGGCCACTGCATCCACGGCTGCCTGATCGCTGCCGAAGACCGTCACCGTCGGCCCGGCATGGTGGATGTCGGCCGGCGAGAAGCCGGCGTTGAAGGAGACGCTGTCGACACCCTCGACCTCGAGGCTGTCGAGGCTATCGTAGAGCGATTTGGCCGGCTCGATGAGCGAGCAACCGCTGGTCAGCGGAATGAGGAACGGCAGCTGCCGGAAGGCGCTGGCGAAGCCCCGGCCGCCGCGCTCGACCCAAAGATCGAGCAGGCGCGCCGCACGCTTGCCGGTGACGGCCTGATCGACGTGCGGGTAGGTGCGGTAAGAGACCAGCGCCGTCGCGAGCGTCATCATTTCCGGCGTCACATTGGCGTGAAGATCCAGGCTGACCAGGATAGGAACGTCGGGGCCGAGCAGGTTTCGCACGCGGCGCAGCAGCTCCCCTTCCCCGTCCTCATGGCTCTCGGTCACCATGGCGCCGTGCAGGTCGAGATAGACTGCATCCAGGCTGCCAGCGTGCTCCAGCCCGTCGAGCATGTAGCCGGCGATGGTCTCGAAGGCTTCGTCGGTGACATAGGACGAGGGCGTCGCGCCGGCCCATGCCAGCGGCAGGGGCGTCCAGCCACGCTCTCTAGCGGCCTCGACGAAGCCGGCGGCCGGTAGATTGATCCCGGCAATGCTGCCGAACATCGCCTCGCCGCGGCTGAGGGGCGGCCAGCCACCGCCCTTGGTGAAGTCTTCAAGCTCCGCCTTCGAAGGCGCGAAGGTATTCGTCTCGTGCTGAAATCCGCCAACGGCGATGCGCATAGTACCAAGCCTCTGTCTCGTTGTTCTGCTACTTGCCCCGGCGCAGCATAATCAGCGAATGCAGCAAAACCACGCCGAGGATGATGGCGCCGCCCAAGAGGGTGGCAACGGTCGGCACTTCGCCGACGCCGATCCAGACCCAGAACGGCCCCAGGACCAATTGCAGACGACCGAGCAGCGCCACTTCGGCGGCCGGAACGCGCCGCACCCCATAGGTGATCAGCACGTACTGAAAGCCGAGCTGGACCACGCCCAGGAGGATCGCCATGACAAGATCGTTGGCGCTGATCGCCAAAGTCGGCGCAAAAAGCGCGGACGCCACCATGGCGACGACCCCGGCCAGAAAGACGGCGGGCAGCATGTCCTCGCCCTTCTTCACCCGGAAGCATACCAGCGTCACCGCGTAGCCGAGCACAGGCACGAAGGCGAGCAGCAAGCCGAGCATGCTGCCCTCAGCCAAGCCCTCCCCGACCATCACCGAGATGCCGAGAAGCGCGCCCACCATGGCCAAAAGCGTCGTGGGGCCCAAGCGCTCCCGCAAGACGAGCCACGCCAGGGCCGCTGCGACAAATGGCGAGGTGCCGCCGATAAAGACCACGCGCGCGACGCTGGTCTCCATCAGCGCGAGGATGAAGCTCATGAACGCCATGCCGAGCGCCAGAGCCACGACCAGGCCCGGCCAGCCGATGGCCCGGAAGGCGTCGACGGTACGGCCGCGATAGCGAAAGCCAAGGAAAACGGCCATGAAGAGCACGAACGCCAAGGAGCGGTAGAACAGGAGGGTGAAGCCCTCCGCCTCCTCCGTGAGGCGCACGAAGATTCCGGCCAGCGAGGTGAAGAAGGACGCAGCGATGACGCTGGCGAGGCCAAGCGCATAGAGCCGCCGCTCGATCCGCTCCCGTTCTTCAACGTCTGTCTCAGCCGTGATCGGCTCCATAACCCCTGCTCATCGTCACGCAAGCGCTTCGGTGGCGCGCGCAAGGCGCGACCATAGCGGGCGCAACCGCATGCGGCAGGCACAAAGTCCCATGGTTTCCGCAGAGCTGCACTGCCGGCGTCGCATGCGGACTGGGCCAGACCTCCCGGTGCAGGGGCTTGGTCTGACCGCCGGACGGTATTACGTTAGGCTTAGCAGTCAGGCTGGGGTGCCGGGCCCGTTCCGGCTGAGAACACACCCACCGAACCTGATCTGGGTCATGCCAGCGCAGGGAGCCTTCGATGAACGAGAAAGCAACACCCACCACCTCCATCCGACCCAAGGTTGCCATCGTCGGAGCCGGCGTCTGCGGTCTCGGCGTCGCCTGGCGCCTGGCTCAGCAAGGCTGCGCCGTCACGGTGTTCGAGCGTGGCGAGGTCGGCCGCGGTGCTTCCTGGGCCGCCGCCGGCATGCTGGCGGCCAACGTGGAGAGCGAGCCGGGCGAGGAAGCGCTGCTTTCGCTGACCTTGGAAGCGCAGCGCCAGTGGCCGGCTTTCGCCGCTGAGCTGGAGGCCGCCAGCGGCCGCGAGATCGGCTACCGCGAGGACGGCACCTTGGTGGCCGCCGTTCTGCAGGACGACGTGGAGCGCCTGCGGTTCACCTACGACTATCAGCGCAGCCTAGGGCTCGACCTCACCTGGCTCAGCGGGCGCGAAGCGCGCAGCAGGGAGAGCTGCCTTTCACCGCAGGTGTCGGGCGCGGTCTGGAGCCCCAACGATCATCAAGTGGACAACCGTTTCCTGGCCCTCTCCCTGGCCGAAGCCGCGACCCGCGCCGGCGCCGACATCCGCTGCGGTCAGCGGGTCGAGAGGCTGGCGATCGAACAGCAACGCTGCCGCGGTCTCGAAACGACCTGCGGATTTCATGCCGCCGATGCGGTGCTTCTGGCCGCCGGCGCCTGGTCGCGGGACGTCGCCGGCTTGCCGGTTGAGCTGGCGCCGCCGGTGCGGCCGCTCAAAGGCCAAGCGCTGGCGCTGGGCATGGACCCACAGGCACCCCTACTGACGTCCGTGCTTTGGGGGCCGCGCGGCCTCTACGCCGTGCCGCGCGAAGATGGCCGCCTGATTGTCGGCGCCACGGTCGAGGAAAAGGGCTGGGACGATTCCTTGACTGCTGGCGGCCTCATGCATCTCTTATGGGAGCTGTGGCAGCTTCTGCCGGGAACCGAAGAGCTGCCGGTCGAGGAGACCTGGGTCGGCCACCGCCCGAGCAGCCGCGACGACGCCCCCATACTCGGGCCCAGTGCGATCGCCGGTCTGCATTTCGCCACCGGCCATCACCGCAACGGCATCCTGCTCGCCCCGCTAACCGCGGATCTGGTGGCAGAGGGAATTCTGCAGGACCGTGCCCCCGAGCCGATTACATCCTTCGGCCCCGACCGCTTTGCCGCTACCCCCTCGCCGGCCGCAAGGACCGCGGCGCAATGAGCATCACCCTGCAGCTCAACGGCGATGAGCAGACCGTTGCCGTCGCAACGCTCGGCGAACTCATGGCCGAGCTCTTGGCCGACAAGCCATCGGGCTTCGTGGCTGTGGCCCGCAACGGCGCGGTGGTGCCGCGTGCCCAATGGTCGGACACTCCGCTCAGCGAGGGCGACGAACTGGAAGTGGTGCGGCCCGTGCCGGGCGGCTGAGGAAAGACAGGACCGATGAACGCACCTGACAGCGACCCCCTGATCATTGCCGGCACTCCGGTCGGCTCCCGCCTTATGGTCGGCAGCTCCGGCTACCCCAACCAGCAGGTTATGCTCGATGCCATCCGGGCCAGTGGCGCGGAGATCGTCACTGTCGCCGTTCGACGCCTCGACATGGAAGCCGGCGCGGAAAGCCTGCTCGACCTGCTCAGCGGCCGCTACCGCATCCTGCCCAACACGGCAGGGTGCTTCACGGCAAAGGACGCCGTGCTCACGGCGCAGCTCGCCCGCGAGGCGCTCGATACCGACTGGCTCAAGCTCGAGGTCATCGGCGATCGCGACAGCCTCTATCCCGATGTCGAAGAGTTGCTGCAAGCGGCCGACACTTTGGTGCGCGACGGCTTCAAGGTCCTGGCCTACAGCAGCGACGATCCGGTCACCTGCCGCAAGCTGGCGGATCTCGGCTGCGTCGCGGTCATGCCGCTGGGTGCCCCTATCGGTTCCGGCATGGGAGTGCTCAACCCCTACAACATTCAGATGATCCGGGCGCAGATCGATCTGCCGCTGATCGTCGATGCCGGCATCGGCACGGCATCCGACGCTGCCTTGGCCATGGAGCTCGGCTGTGACGGCGTGCTGCTGGCCACCGCCATTTCCGGGGCACGGGACCCAGTCGCCATGGCCGCCGCCATGCGCCATGGCGTTGCCGGCGGACGCTTGGCTTTCAAGGCGGGGCGCATCCCCAAGCGAAGCAATGCGCAGGCCTCCAGCTCCTTTGCCGGCCGCATCCGCACGTAGAACTTGGCCGATGAGCCTACCCGAACCGCCGCTCCTCCTTATCACCGACCGCAGCCAAGCACTCTTGCCTCTGCACGAGATCGTGCGCCAAGTGCTGGAGGCTGGCTGTCGCTGGCTGTTGCTGAGGGAAAAGGATCTGGACAGTGAAACGCTCGCCGCCTTCGGCAAGCCGTTGGCCCAGGCGGCGCGAGACTCCGGTGCAAAGTTCCTGGTTTCCGCCGACGTGGAAGCCGCGGTCGCGCTGAAGGCTGACGGGGTTCATCTGCCACGCCGGCGCGCCTTCGCCGATGCGGTTTCTGAGGTGCGCAACGCTCTGGGTCCCGAAGCGATGGTCGGGGTATCGACTCACAATCCAGCCGAGATTCGCGAAGCCAACGAGCTTGCGATCGACTACATGACCTTGAGCCCGATCTACCCCAGCCTCAGCAAGCCGGGTTACGGGTCCGGCCTGGGCGCCGAGACCCTGCGACAGTATTGTGCGCTGGCGCAAAAGCCGGTCATCGGCCTGGGTGGGATCACGCCGGACCGTCTCACCAACGCTCTGACCTGTGGCCTCTCCGGACTTGCCGTGCTTGGCGCGGTGATGCAGTCGGTCGAGCCAAGACTCGAGATCGCAGCGATGATTGAGGGTATGCAGTCGGCACCCGCCAACTAGGCACGGCAGCCAACCCAACCCGCAGCAAGATTACAGGGAGCATCGTGGCGGCGCTGCGCTATTCCTGCGCCTATGGCGCGCTCTTTCTGGTGATCGGCGTCTTCATGCCGTTCTGGCCCTTGTGGTTGGCCGATCGCGGGCTGGGTGCAGAGCAAATCTCTTGGCTCCTGGCCATCGCCTCCTGGGTGCGCATAGCCACCACGCCCGCCCTTTGCCGCGCCTATGACCGAGGCGGCTGGTTCCGCCATTTGCCGATTGCCCTCGTGCTCACTGCGACGGCCGGCTTCGCGCTCTTCTCGGTCGCGCAGGGCTTCTGGGTCTTTCTGTTGCTCCAAGTCTTCACCGCCATCGCCTTTCAGCCGCTGATGCCGATCGTCGACAGCCGTGCCATGGCGGAGGTCAGGGCCGAGCGCCTGGACTACGGACGCATTCGTCTTTGGGGCTCGCTGACGTTCATCCTGGCGACCCTGGGCGCCGGCTACCTACTGGAGTGGCAGCCAACCTCCATCGTGCTCTGGCTCATGCTGTCGGCCCTGCTCCTCACCGCCGCCGCCATCGCCGTTCTGCCGCAGGAGCCTCGGCGACCAGCACCGGAACGCCATGGGGCGGCACACGACGGCAAAGCACGCCTGTCGGAGATCTTCAAGAAGCGGCCGCTGGTCGTCTGCCTCGTGGTCGGCGCCCTGATCCAGGGCAGCCACGGCATGTACTACGCCCTCGGCAGCCTGCATTGGCAGTCGGCCGGCCTTTCGAGCGAAACCATCGGCTGGCTCTGGAGCCTCGGTGTCATTGCCGAGATCTTGCTCTTCGCCCGCGGAAGCCTGCTGCTGCGCCGCGTCGGCCCCAGCGGATTGCTGGTCGCCGCAGGACTCGCCGGAACCTTGCGCTGGGTGGTCCTCGGCAGCACGACCGAGCTTCTAGCGATACTCCTCGCCCAAACGCTGCATGCCTTCACCTTCGCGGCCACCCACCTCGCCTTGATGCACGCCATCTCCACCTACGCTCCGCCGCGCTTGGCCAGCACCACGCAGGCGCTCAACACCTCGGTCGGCTATGGCGTCGCCATCGGCGGTGCAATGCTGGCAAGCGGTGCCCTCTACGAGCGCTTTGGCGGCGAAACCTACTTCGCTATGGCCGGGCTCTGTCTTCTGGCGATGACCGTTTTGGGACTGGCCAGAGGTTCAAAGCCATAAGTGCTGCAAGCCGCTTCTCGCGGCTAGGTCCAGGCGCTATGGTCGTCCCGTCCAGGCGGTCGGAGGACGGAGCATGTCGCGAACGGAGGCCTTGCAGGCGGAGCTGGCGGGAAACCTCCGGCTGCTCGACCATCCCCTTATCCAGCACAAGCTGAGCCTGTTGCGCGACCGCGAAACGCCCCCAGGCCAGTTTCGCCAGCTGCTCCGCGAGATCACCCTGCTGATGGGCTATGAGATCACGAAAGACCTCGGATTGGGTGAACGCACGGTGGAGACACCCCGCGCCAGCGTACAAGCCCATAAGGTTTCGGAAGAGGTCACCATCGTCTCGATTCTGCGCGCCGGGCTAGGCATGTCGGAGAGCCTGCGCGAGCTGCTGCCCTTCGCCAAGGAGGGGCACATCGGCGTGTTCCGCGACCCCGACACGAAGCAGCCGAAGGAGTACTTCGTACGGCTGCCGGACGAACCGGGCCGCGTGCTGCTGGTCGACCCTATGATGGCAACCGGCGGCTCGGCGGTGCATGCCGTCGACGTGCTGAAGCGCCACGGTGTCACCGGCGAAGATATCCGCATTCTCGCCCTCGTGGTCGCGCCGGAAGGGCTGACCGCCTTCGCCGAAGCCCATCCAGGCGTTAAGGTTTTCGCGGCTGCGCTGGACAGCCATCTGGACGAAAACGCCTTTATCGTGCCCGGCCTGGGCGACGCCGGCGACCGCATTTTCGGCACCGATACCGAGGAATAGCCGAGTTTCCGTGACCTCAAGGTTCGGCCTGGGCGTCAAATAAGACCGATTTAGTCGGACATAGTGCTTGATTTTCCCGGCTAAGCCGATACATGAAATCCTACTGGCTTAGTCAGATATCGAGGCTTTCATGTTTCGCCTTAACCGCCTGACGGACTACGCCGTCGTCGTCATGGCCCAGATGTCGTTCTCGGAGGCGCGCACCAACAGCGCAGCGCACCTGGCCGAAGCGACCGGCATACCCTTGCCGACCGTGGCCAAAATAATGAACGCGCTCGCGCGTTCCGACCTTGTGCTGTCCCACCGCGGCGCCGGCGGAGGCTACAGCCTTGCCCGCCCGGCCCACAGCATAACCGTGGCCGACATTATCCAGGCGATCGAGGGGCCGATTTCCATCGCCGCCTGCGTCGAGGGCTCGGTCGACCATTGCGAATCCGAGAAGCTCTGCCCCATGCGCGGCAATTGGCAGCGGGTCAATGATGCGATCCGCGAGGCGCTGCATGGCGTAAGCCTTAGCGAAATGTCCATGTTCGAGCTGCCACTGCCAAGTGGGCAAGGCCTGAGACAGGCGGTTGAGTCGCCCGCCATCGCCGCGGCGTCCGCCGCAATGAACCGTCGTTAACTGAGGGGTCTAGAATGGCTGCAACAGCCGAAACGGTTGAAAAGGTCCAGTCGCTCAGCGAGCGCTACAAGTACGGTTTCGTCACCGACATCGAAACCGAAATGGCGCCGAAGGGGCTGAGCGAAGACATCGTCCGCTTCATCTCCGCCAAGAAGAACGAGCCCGAGTGGCTGCTGGAATGGCGCCTCAAGGCATACCGCCACTGGCAGACCATGCCGGAGCCGCAGTGGGCCAAGGTCGACTTCCCCGAGATCGACTATCAGGACGCCTACTACTACGCGGCGCCCAAGATGAAGGACCAGCCGAAGTCGCTGGACGAGGTCGGCCCGAAGCTCC
>JANQIA010000084.1 GCA_028282405.1 Rhodovibrionaceae bacterium | reverse complement strand
GGCGAGCCGCTGTGCGGCGAGACCCGCCTGCGGGCCGCAGCCCTCTCGCCTCGGCGAAGCCTCCGGCGCAGCCAGGGTCGGCGCGGCGAAGGCCCGAGGATCCAGCGGTAGGCACCATCCAAGCTTGTGGCTGGACCCCGGCTCGCGACCTTCGCGTATGCGACGCCCTTGGCCGGGGTGACGAGCGGCGGTGCGGCGACGTCCGCGTTTCCTCTCGGAACGTCACCCTCGGCCTTGACCCATTGCTGTCTGGCTAAACGTCGGGGTCTTGGCCTGAAGACCTTGCACTGGCTTGGGTATCGCGGCTTTCGGCTGGACAAGGACTTGCCGCGGCAGACGATGGCGTTTCAGCGATGCGCGCGACCCCCCTCCCGGCGCTTCGCGCCGACCTCTCCCTCAAGGGGTGTATGGACTTGGGACATGGTGGACGGCTTGTCCCAGGTCCATACAGAGGGGGAGGGTTAGGGAGGGGGTATTCTTGTGCTTGGCAAGATCGCCGGAGCCTGCCCGGCGAACGGGAAAGCCCTCTAGAGTCCCAGCACATCCCGCATGGAGTAGAGGCCGGCGGGCTTGCCGGCGAGCCAGCGGGCGGCGGTGACGGCGCCTTCCACGAAGACCGCACGGCTGGAGGCGCGGTGGCCCAGCTCAAGGCGCTCGCCCTCGGCGGCAAAGATCACGCTGTGATCGCCGGCCACGTCGCCGCCGCGCAGCACCGCGAAGCCGATATCGCCGATACACCGAGCGCCGGTCTGGCCGTGCCGGGCCCAGGCGGCCTGCTCCTCAAGGGCGATGCCGCGCCCGCGCGCCGCGGCTTCGCCCAGCGCCAGGGCGGTGCCGGAGGGGGCATCGACCTTGTGGCGGTGATGCATCTCCAGCACCTCGATGTCGTAGCTCTCCGGCAGCTTGGCCGCCGCCTGCTCGACCAGCGCGAGCAGCAGGTTGACCCCGAGGCTGGTGTTGGCGGCCTGCAGGATCGCGGTGCGCTCGGCTGCGGTGGAGATCTTCGCAAGGTCGTCGGGCTGGAGGCCGGTGGTCCCGATCAGCAGTGCGCAGCCTTGTTGCGCCGCCAGCTCCGCATGCCAAACCGCGGCGACCGGGGCGGTGAAGTCGACGACCACGTCGGCGGCGGCAAAGAGCGCGCCGGGATCGTCGGCGATCGCAAGGCCCAGCGCGTCGCCGCCCAGGAAGGTCCCCAGGTCCTGCCCGACGGCCTCGGCCCCGGGCCGCTCGGTGGCGCCGGCGAGCCGGCAGTCCGCGCGCGTCCGCAGCATCTCGGCGATCATCCGGCCCATGCGCCCGGCGCAACCGACCACGCCGATGGCTGGGTTGTCCATTTCGCTTCTCCCCTTCGCTTTGCCCGGGGGTTAGCATGCGCGCCCCTGGATGACCAAGTGCGGCCCATGTTGAAGACCCTGCCCCAGCTCGAAAGCGATCGTCTGCTGATGCGCGCACGTTGGCCCGCCGACCTGCAGGCGGCCTGGGAGATCGACACCGATATCACCAGCCTGAAGTACGTCGGCGTCGAACGCTGGGTGCCCGACAGGCTCCAGCACCTTCGCTGGTTCTTCCGAGGCATGGAGCATGACGGCTGGCCACAGGTCGGCGGCAACTGGATGATCGAAGAGAAGGCAAGCGGGCAGGTGATCGGATGGTGCGGCCTCTTCCCCATGCCGAACCGGGGCCCGATGGAGATCGGCTATTGCCTGCACCCGGCCGTGCGCAGCCGCGGCGTGGCGCGAGAGGCGGCATCCCGGGTGCTGCGGCACGGCTTCGAAGACCTGAATTTCGACCCGATCTGCGGCGTAACCGACCCGGCCAACTGGCGCTCCCAGCGGGTGCTGCAGGCCATCGGCCTGCGCCGCGAAGGCCAGATGCCCTACCACGGCCATTGGATCCCCTTCTTCCGCCTCACCAAGGCGGCGTTCGAAGCCCAGCGCGCGGCACCAGTGACTCATCGAGAGAGGCCAATAGGGTGAGCGGCAGACCATGTTGAAACAGCTTCCGATACTCGAGAGCGAGCGATTCCTGATGCGCGCGCGCCGGACGTCCGACCTGCAGGCCGCCTGGGAGATGGCCGACGACATCACAACCCACACCTTCATGGGCGATGGTCGCAGGCGCCAGAACTTCCAAGAGTACCGCGACTGGTTCCTCAAAGGCATGGAGCATGACGGCTGGCCTGAGGTCGGCGGCTTCTGGATGATCGAGGACAAGGCGACGGCCGCCGTGGTCGGCTGGTGCGGCGTCTTCCCCATGCCGGTCGCTACGCCGGACAGGAGCTCGATCGAGATCGGCTATTGCCTGCATCCCGCGGTCCGTGGCCGGGGTGTGGCGCGGGAGGCGGCGGCCCGGGTGCTGCGGCACGGTTTCGAGGACTTGGGCTTCGACCCGATCTGCGGGGTCACCGATCCCGCCAACTGGCGCTCGCAGCGGGTGCTGCAGGCGATCGGCCTGCGCCGCGAAGGCCAGACGCTCTATGAAGGCTACTGGGTGCCCTTCTTCCAGCTCAGCAAGGCGGATTTCGAAGCCACGCGCGGCTAGGGCCTCTCGGACTGTCAGGCCCGCGCCTCATGCGACAGCATTGCCGTCGCCTGAGGCTTTTTGCGAGGTCCATTCGGTCACATAGAAGAACAGCAGAAACGGCAGGACCATTGTGAACTGCCGTGTCTCATTGATCGTCCCGAAGGTGAAGATGGAAGCGACCATGATCACCACCAGAATAGACAGCTTTATTGTTTCTTCGCGCGCCCTGTGCAGCATGGAGATTATAAAAAGAAGAATTCCTAAAATAAATAACGAGACAGGAAGCTCCAAAGGAGAGAGGAAATTGGAAAAGAAATTCTCGATATTGAAAAGGGGCTTCGTATGATTCCCGAACATACGATGCTCCTCATCCAACCCGACGGCCGGTGACGAGGACTCGATAAACCTGTAGGACCGAATCATCTTGATATAGACGGCGCCTCCGATGAGAAGCGATGCTCCGACAAGCAACCGCCATTTGTTGTGAAGCGAAAGCTTGAACCTCGGAAACCCATTTTCGACAGAGGCGTATTTGAAAGCATCAATGATCAACCACAGCGCAATGAACAAAACAGATTCGCGATTCAGTATCCCGAGAAGAAACACCAAGCAAAAATAGGGCGTGCTTTTCGATGAATAGACACCGTATAAGAAAATAGTGAATACAATTAAGTCAATATAATCCCACGTATAGTGCCATTGGTGCTGTATCAGAATCAGAGAAAGCCCGAAGAAAACGAGAGAAGTGACACATCGGCGATAGGCACGGTCTGTCAGAAGAAGCAAAACATAAAACAAGAGAGCATTGACCGTGATAATCGCGAGGATATGAAATATAATCAAAGAGCTCTTCAATGAAAAATCAGACAGAGAGATCAAGTAAACGAGGTGAGGTCCCAAAAGGCGGCTTGAGTAAGATCTCCAATGCGGCTTCCCAATGACCACTCCGTAAATCTGGTTGGCCAGCTCTTCGATATTGACCAAGTGTATGAAATACAGGGTTCTAAATTCGGCAAAAGAAATGAGTAGTATGAGAAAAGCACAGAATGCTAGCTTGTGCTCTTTGATTAAGCGGTCGCTGTACTGCGAAAAGCGCACCAGAAGTAGCATCGTAAGTAGCTTCCTGGTCAGGTGATCTCCAAGCCCTTGGAGAAAACTACCCTAAATTGCTCACTTTAAGCGCTCGTTAGCGCTGTTTGGAAGTGGCGCGACGCATCTCGTTGGGCTCGCGGCTCACCAACACGGCTTTCGAGGTCAAGCGCGGCACCCTCTCTCGTCACTCCGGCCAGGGGATGCGCACCCCAGACCGTCATGGTCGGACTTGATCCACTGCTGTCTGGTTTAGCGTGGCGGTATTTGCGGTAAGGGATTGCGTTGGCTTGTGTATCGGAGCTTTTGGCTTTAGGGGGAGTTGCCGCGGCAGCCAGAGGTCTTTTAGCGCTACGCGCCACCCCCCACCCGGCGCTGTGCGCCGACCTCCCCCTCAAGGGGGGAGGTGTAAGGGACTGCGATGAAAGCATAATTCCCTCCCCCCAGTGAGGGGGAGGGTTAGGGTGGGGGGGGTGTCCGCGGAGCGGACAAGAAAAGGCTCTTCCTCGCTCAACCGGACAGCAGTGGACTTGATCTGACCATCCATTTGTCAGTTGGCGCGGGATGGAGAGAGAAGGCTGTCGTTTAGCCGTCACCCGGCTCTTCAGTCCCCAGACCGTGCTCGGTCGTTCCATGGATCCCCGGGTCGCGGCTGGGGGTCTGCGACCCGGTCGGCCTTGCCCGAGGATGACATTCGGGGGATGGACCGCGAACGCCACCGCACCACCAAATGTCACCCCGGCCTTGAGCCGGGGTCCAGCCGCAAGCTCGGACCGTGCCTACCGCTGGATCCTCGGGCCTTCGCCGCGCCGACCCTGGCTGCGCCGGAGGCTTCGCCGAGGCGAGAGGGCTTCGGCCCGCAGGCGGGTCTCGCCGCTTCGCGGCTCGCCCAAGGATGACATACCGAAATGACTGCAGGCTGAGGGACTAAGCACTCTGGCAATGGAAGGCCGTCTCTAAGACATCTGCAGCGGGCTTAGGCTGGGCATCGCCGCGGCGTCGTTGGCCGCCAATTGGGCGGTCAGGCGGGAAAGCGAGGCTTGCGTGTCCAGCGCCATCAGGCCCTGCTGGGCGGCGGCCAGCGCCTTGGGCGCCAGGATGTCTCGCGCGCAGTCCTCGAACTTGGCCTGCAGCTCCGCCTCGCTCAACGGATTGCGCGGGTCGCCCTTGGCATAGAGCACCTCGATGCTGTGCTCCTGGCCGTCCTGATCGACCACGGCCACCCGGTCGGCTTCTTCGGTGGCCAGATCGCTGCTCGCCGCCGTCACCGGCAGCCCCGCGAAGGCGATCTTCGGGATGAGCGCGAGGATAGCCTCGCGCGCGATCGCATCCGGCGTGAAGTCCCGCTCGCCGAGGCTGCCCTGGTCGAGCGCGGCGGCCAGGCAGTACTCCATGCTGAAGCGCGCCTCGGACGGCGTCTTCGGCAGGGTGAAGGGCAGGATTTCCTTGTTCTTGGTCGGGATGGAGACCCGCATCTGCTGTAGGCCCTCGGCCGTCAGGCCGTGCTCCGCGCGCAGGCTCAGGAGGCCGTCGACGGCCCGGTGGATGTAGGCGCAGCAGGGATAGCGCTTGACGATCAGGCCGTGCTCCAGAATGGCGAGCGGTGCGCCCAGCTTGCTCAAGGGGCCCGCGAAGCCGGGGGCGTCATCGCCGGCCAGCAGGGCCAGGATACTCCAATCGCTGTCCAGGGTTTCCGCCGAGGCGGTGAGCCCGCTTTCCGCCAGGCAGGCGGCGAGCACGCCGTTCTTCGCCGCGAGGCCGGCGTGCGCCGGCTTGGTCGTGCTGCCGAACTGCGACTTGAAGCCCGCGGCCATGCTGGTGGCGATGCTCAGCGCATGGGCGGCGCGGGGCGCATCGAGCCCGAGCAGCCGGGCGCAAGCGGCCGCGGCGGCGAGGGTGCCGAGGGTCGAGGTGGTGTGCCAGCCGCGGTGATAGTGCAGCAGGTTGACGGCCTCGCCCGTGCGCATCAGCACCTCGAGGCCGGCGATATAGGCATCGAGCAGAGCGCGCCCGTCGGCGCCGCGTTCCTCGCCCAGGGCCAGAACCGCCGGCACCAGAACGGCGCTGGGATGGCTCGCCGCCGGCATGTCCCAGTCGTCCAGGTCCATGGCGTGGGCGGCGGTGCCGTTGGCGAACGCCGCCCAAGGCGCCGGCGCGCGCAAGGGTGTGCCCAGGATGGCCGCCTTGCCCTCGCCCCAGGGTGCGACGGTCGCGCGCACCGCCGATGCCGAGGGGCTGTCGCGGCCGGCCAGGATGCAGCCGACGGTGTCGCAGACCGCGTCCCGGGCGCGGCGGTAGGCCTCCTCGCCGTGGTCCGGAGAGACGTCGGCGAGCCATTCGGCAAAACGCGTAACGGCGGTCATGGCTCACTCCCCCTTGGTGATTCTGACCCGCTAGGGCTCTAGTCGTAGCCTGGCGGCGGCTGGAAGCCTCCGATCTCCTGTGCCAGCAGCCGGGCGAAGGCGATGGAGGTGCGGTCCTGCAGGTGGCCGGCGATGGCTTGCAGGCCGAGCGGCAGCCCCTCTTCGTCGAGCCCGATGGGCGACACGGTGGAGGGCAGATAGGCCATGCCGCTGAAGCCGGCCCAGAAGAGCTGGTCGGTGGTGGGCACCCGCTTGCCGTTGACGGGGATCGTCCGCTGGTAGCGCTCGCCGGCCTGGTCGTGCGGCCAGGCGGAGGAAGCCGCGGCCGGGCAGAGCAGCAGGTCCCAGTCCTGGAAGAAGGCCTGCCACTGGAAGCGCAGGGCCGTGCGCTCGTTGTTGAGCCTCAGCCAGTCGCGATGCGACGAGGTGATGCCGCGCGCCATCTGGGTGTAGTAAGCCTCGTCGCCGCTGTCCGCCGCCTCGGCGACTTTGCGGAACTCGGCGAAGGCCTCGTCGTCCGGCTGCCGCGAGGTCGCCGCGCGCAGCAGCAGCAGATAGACCTGAAAGGCGCGGTAGGTATCGATCTCCGGCCGGGCCTCGAAGCTGACGGTGGCGCCGAGCTTGGCGAGCTGCTCGGCAACCTCGACGATGCGGTCCTGATAGCTCTGCTGCACCTCGGAGTTCGGGTCGTTCGGCATCACCGCGACCTTGAAATCGCGCAGGCGCTCGCGGCGGGGCGGCGGCAAGGCGACCTGCCAGCCGGCCTCGTCCAGGACGTCGGGGCCGGCGACGATCGAGAGGCTGAGATCCAGGTCCTCGGCGCTGCGCGCCATCGGGCCGACCACCGAGATGTCGGAGGGCGCGAGGCTGCCCGGCAAGGCCTGGCCGCGCGGCGGCACCAGGCCGTAGGTCGGCTTGTGGCCGAAGATGCCGCAGTAGTGGGCCGGGTTGCGAATGGAGGCGCCGATGTCGCTGCCGGCTTCCAGGCCGGTCAGTCCCGCCGCCAAGGCGGCCGCCGAGCCGCCCGAGGAGCCGCCCGGCGTGCGCTCGGCATTCCAGGGGTTGTTGGTGGTGCCGTAGATGGCGTTGAAGCTCTGCCAGTCGGCCAGGTGCTGCGGCACGTTGGTCTTGCCGAAGATCACCGCGCCGGCGGCGAGCTTGCGCGCCACCAGGGTCGCATGGTCGCTCGGGATGTTGTCGCGGTGGGCCGGAAGGCCCCAGGTGGTCGGGGAGCCGGCGAAGTTGAAGGACTCCTTCACCGTCATGGGCACGCCGTGCAGCGGGCCCCAGACCTCGCCCTTGGCCAGGGCCGCATCGGCCGCCCGGGCGCGCTCGCGGGCAGCCTCCACATCCATCCAGATGATGGCGTTGAGCGCGGGGTTGAAGCGTTCGGCGCGGCCTAGGAAGTGGTCGAGCAGCTCGAGGCAGCCGACCTGCTTGTCGCGGATGCGCGCGGCCAATTCCGTGGCCGGCGCGAAATGGAGCGCCTCCCCCATGCTACCGATGTCCTCCCCGGCTCTTTCCATGCTCGACTTTCCGGCATAGTGAGCCCGGCCCGGTGGCGCCTGCAAGGCCTAACGCAGGGCGCGCGCGGCTATCCGCCGCGCGGCAGCTATGAAGCAAAAGGGC
Organism: Rhodovibrionaceae bacterium; assembly: GCA_028282405.1. Classification (GTDB taxonomy): domain Bacteria; phylum Pseudomonadota; class Alphaproteobacteria; order Kiloniellales; family DSM-21159; genus JANQMX01. Next base: position 5,504 of record JANQIA010000084.1, on the reverse strand, counting down.
AGAGAGCCTGCGGCTAGAGCACGCCGATGCGCGGGCCCTTGTCGCTGTGCGGGCCGAAGCTCTTGTCGAGCACCCGCGAGCTGTCTTCCGCCAGTTCGATGCTCTGGGCCAAGAGGCTGAGAATGGTGATGTTGTTGTTCAGCACCACCTGGGCCTCGGGCCGCTTGTCATCCATGATCTTGGTCGCGCGGTTGATGATCTCGTTGCGGATCGCGCCCAAGATTTCCTCCAGCTTGTAGCCGTCGGGATTTTCGTCGGTAACGAGAAATCGGGACATAGGTCAGCCTCTCGGATGATCGAGACCCCACTTCCCTATCAGAGGCATCTTCATAAAATGTTACCGGTCGCTGGCGCGACCGGAGTCTTTCTAGGGCGCGCCTGTACCTTCAAAGCTCGGTGTCTCTTTGCGGAGGCGCGCCCGGGCTGTTCCGTCCCACTCCCCCTCCCGACCACCCATGGCATGGTACCCTAGTGGGTGGTCGGGAGGGGGAGTGGGACGGAACAGTGCAGCGCCGAAGGCGCCCAAGAAGACTCACGGGAGCGGGCTGGCCATCCACCACAGACTGTCATCCTTGCGCGAGACACGCAGTGTCGAGACGCGAGGATCCAGCGGTAGGAACGGTTCGAGCTTGTAGCTGGACCCCGGCTCCCAAGTCTCGCTAGCCGGGACTGAATACAGTCCCGGGCTCGCCTAAGGGCCGGGGTGACGTTCAGCGATGTCGTGGCAGGGTTAGTTGGACAAACCCCCAACCCTACTCGGTGAGGTCCTCGAAGAACTCTTTCACGCGGCTGAAGAAGCCGTGGCTCTCCGGGTGGGCGCTGGCGGGGTCGCTTTCTTCCTCGAACTCGCGCAGCAGCTCCTTCTGACGGCGGGTCAGATTGCGCGGCGTCTCGACCTCGATGTGGATGTAGAGGTCGCCCTTGGCGCTGGTCCTGATGATGCTCATGCCCTTGCCGCGCAGGCGAAACTGCTGGCCGCTCTGCGTGCCCTCCGGCACGTTGACGCTGGCGCGGGAGCCGTCGATGGTCGGCACCTCGATGGTGCCGCCCAGGGCCGCGGTGGTCAGCGGCAGCGGCACGCGGCAGTAGAGGTTGGCGCCGTCGCGCTTGAAGAAGCGGTGCGGCTTGAGGCTGAGGAAGATATAGAGATCGCCCGGCGGCCCGCCGCGCAGGCCCGCCTCGCCCTCTTCGGCCAGGCGGATGCGGGTGCCGTCCTCGACGCCCGGCGGGATGTTGACCTGCAGGGTCTTGGTCTTTTCGGTGCGCCCTGTGCCGCTGCAGGCCTGGCAGGGTTTCTCGATGATGCGGCCCTGGCCGCCGCAGGTCGGGCAGGTGCGCTCGATGGTGAAGAAGCCCTGTTGGGCGCGGACCCGGCCGCGACCGCCGCAGGTCGGGCAGGTGATCGGCTGGGAGCCCGGCTCGGCGCCGGTGCCGTTGCAGGCCTCGCAGGTGACGGTGGTGGGAACGCGGATTTGCGCTTCCTTGCCGTTGTAGGCCTCCTCCAGCGTGATCTCCATGTTGTAGCGGAGATCGGCGCCCTGGCGGCCGCTCGACTGCTGGCGCGGGCCGCGCTTGCTGCCGCCCATGAACTCGCCGAACATCTCGTCGAAGATGTCGGCAAAGCCGCCGAAATCGAAATTGCCGGCACCCGGCCCGCCGGCCCCGGCACCCTCGAAGGCGGCATGGCCGAAGCGGTCGTAGGCGGCGCGGCTCTGGTCGTCCTTCAGGACGGCGTAGGCCTCGTTGACTTCCTTGAAGCGGCGCTCGGCTTCCGGATCGTTGGGGTTGCGGTCCGGATGCAGGTCCATCGCCTTCTTGCGATAGGCCCGCTTGATCTCTTCCGCAGCGGCGGTGCGGCTAACGCCGAGCACCTGATAGAAATCCGCTTTTGCCATCCTGCAGCGTCCTTAGTGACCCTTGGCGCCGATCGACGCCATCGGGCCGCCAGGGCGCGCCCACCGCATCCGGAGAGCGGAAAGGGCGTTACGGTTTTGCGTATTGTTGCTCTTTTCGTGCATCACCGCCCGATGCCTTGGCAAGGACGCGATCCGAAGGGGCCGGCGCTGTGGCCGGCCCCTGGGATCGTTTCGACTAAGCGGACTTGCCGCGCTTGTCGTCGTCGACCTCGGTGAAGTCGGCGTCGACGACATTCTCGTCCGCGCTGCTGCTGCCGCCGTCGGCAGGGGGCTCTTCGCCGGGGGCTTCAGCGCCCTCCTGCTGCTGGTACATGTGGGTGCCCAGCTTCATGGCGGATTGAGCCAGCGCTTCGGTCTTGGCCTTGATGTCGTCGAGGTCTTCGCCTTCCAGCGACGTCTTCAGCGCGGCGACGGCGCTCTCGACCTCGCTGCGCTCGGCCTCGGGGACCTTGTCGCCCAGCTCCGACATCGACTTCTCCGTGGTGTGGATCAGCGAGTCGGCCTGGTTCTTGGTCTCGACCAGCTCCTTGCGCTTCTTGTCTTCCTCGGCGTGGGCCTCGGCATCCTTGACCATCCGATCGATCTCTTCGTCGGCCAGGCCGCCGGAGGCTTGGATGCGGATGGTCTGCTCCTTGCCGGTCGCCTTGTCCTTGGCCGAGACGTTGACGATGCCGTTGGCGTCGATGTCGAAGGTCACCTCGACCTGCGGCACGCCGCGCGGGGAGGGCGGGATGCCGACCAGATCGAACTGGCCGAGCAGCTTGTTGTCAGCCGCCATCTCGCGCTCGCCCTGGAACACCCGGATGGTGACCGCCGACTGATTGTCCTCGGCGGTCGAGAAGACCTGGGACTTCTTGGTCGGGATCGTGGTGTTGCGGTCGATCAGGCGGGTCATGACGCCGCCCAGGGTCTCGATACCCAGGGACAGCGGCGTGACGTCGAGCAGCAGCACGTCCTTGACGTCGCCCTGCAGCACGCCGGCCTGGATGGCGGCGCCCATGGCGACCACCTCGTCCGGGTTCACGCCCCGGTGCGGCTCCTTGCCGAAGAACTGCTTCACCGTCTCCATCACCTTGGGCATGCGGGTCATGCCGCCGACCAGGATGACGTCCACGATCTCGCCGGCCGTGACGCCCGCGTCCTTCAGGGCCTTCTTGCAAGGCTCGATGGTGCGCTGGATCAGCTCATCCACCAGTGCCTCGAGCTTGGCCCGGGACAGCTTGATGTTGAGGTGCTTCGGACCGGACTGATCGGCGGTGATGAAGGGCAGGTTGACCTCGGTCTGCTGCGCCGAGGAAAGCTCGATCTTGGCCTTCTCGGCCGCTTCCTTGAGCCGCTGCAGCGCCAGCTTGTCCTGGCGCAGGTCGATCGCCTGCTCCTTTTTGAACTCGTCGGCGAGGTAGTCGATGATGCGGGCGTCGAAGTCCTCGCCGCCCAGGAAGGTGTCGCCGTTGGTCGACTTCACCTCGAAGACGCCGTCGCCGATCTCCAGGATGGAGACGTCGAAGGTGCCGCCGCCGAGGTCGTAGACGGCGATGGTGCCGGCCCCCTTCTTCTCAAGCCCGTAGGCGAGGGAAGCGGCGGTCGGCTCGTTGATGATGCGCAGCACCTCCAGACCGGCGATCTTGCCGGCGTCCTTGGTGGCCTGACGCTGGGAATCGTTGAAGTAGGCGGGGACGGTGATCACCGCCTGGGTGACCGTCTCGCCGAGATAGCTTTCCGCCGTCTCCTTCATCTTTTGCAGGATGAAGGCCGAGATCTGGCTCGGGCTGTAGTTCTCGCCGCGCGCCTTGACCCAGGCATCGCCGTTGTCCGCCTTGACGATCTCGTAGGGCACCAGGCCCTTGTCCTTCTCGGTCGTCGGGTCGTCGTAGCGCCGTCCGATCAGGCGCTTGACGGCGAAGATGGTGTCTTCCGGGTTGGTGACGGCCTGGCGTTTCGCCGGCTGACCGACCAGGCGCTCGCCGGAGTCGGTGAAGGCGACCATCGAGGGGGTCGTCCGCGCGCCCTCGCTGTTCTCCAGGACCTTGGGGTCCTTGCCCTCCATCACGGCGACGCAGGAATTGGTGGTGCCGAGGTCGATACCGATAACTTTTGCCATACTTTCTCGCTCCTTTTTCAGCAGACCTCACTTGCGGCCTTGTAAAGCGCCGCGGTTGGGTCCCTATGGAATGTTCGTGGTCCCGTGGGGCGGCCATTGGCCTTCCGGCGTAACAAGCCACCGGACACAGGCGCTATATGGGAAAAAGGCCGTGCAGACTCAAGGCGCTCCCAGTGTGAAATAGCCTTCCGGTGCCCTCCGCGCCGCCTATGTTGAGTTTGTTGGACAGTGTGCCGTTCACGCGAAAGGCCTGCCGCCGGGCAAGCCTGGAACCAGGAAAGATGGACGAAGAAGACCCCAAGGACGACCCGAAGCAGGACCGCATCTATCGCACCATCCAGAACCTGATGCTGGCCAACCTTTTCGTCGGCGGCCTGCTGATTCTGGCCGGCGAAGGCTATTTCAAGAACCAGCAGGTGACCGAGTTCGGCTTCATCCTCGGACTGGTCGGCGCGCTGCTCTACTACTTTTTCCGCTGGCTGGCCGGCCGCGCGGCGCGGCGCAACAAGAGCTGAGCCGCCATGGCGCTGGCGCAGCCTCGAGAGGACCAGACCGGCGGCTTTCCGAGCGGCTTCAAGGTCCTGCCCGCCGCCCTCGACGAGGGCGCGCAGGCGGCGCTGCTGGCCGATGTCCTGGCCGTTCTGGAGGCCGCGCCGGCCTATCAGCCGCGCATGCCGAAGAGCGGCCATCCGCTCAGCGTCACCATGACCAACTGCGGGCCCTTGGGCTGGGTGACCGATCAGGCGGGCGGCTACCGCTATCAGGCGCAGCATCCGGAAAGTGGCCGGCCCTGGCCGCCGATGCCGGCGCGCCTCTTGGAGCTATGGCATCGCCACGGCGGCTACGCCGACCCGCCGGAAGCCTGCCTGGTCAACCTCTACCGCGCCGGCGCCAAGATGGGCCTCCACATAGACCAGGACGAGGAGGCCGCGGACGCGCCGGTGGTCTCGGTCTCGCTGGGGGATACGGCGCTGTTTCGCATCGGTGGGGCGCAGCGGCGCGACCCGACCCGCTCCCTGAAGCTGCACAGCGGCGCCCTCGTCGTGCTCGGCGGTGCAGCGCGCCACTGCTACCACGGCGTCGACCGCATCTACCCGGGCAGCAGCGCCCTGCTGCCGCAGGACCGGCTGACCGGCGTGCGCCGCATCAACCTCACCCTGCGCCGGGTGAGCCGCGGTTAGCCTGTGGAGCGCCCTTAAAGGACGATGCCATAGGCTTTGCTGTCACCCTCAGCCCAACCATAGGCCCCGGCTCGGACCCTCGGGGTCCGAGCCCCTGCGCGTCCGGTCGGGGTGACAGAGTGTGGTGCGGCGCGACGTGCGGCCCTTCACAGACCGTCATCCCGGCCAAGGGCGAAGCCCGCGAGCCGGGACCCATGTGGGAGGAGAGCGCGGGCATTCCAATGCTTGGCGCCGGCCGAGACATGGACCCCGGATGTCGCCTCTCGCGAGGCTCCTCCGGGGTGACGAGAGGGGAGCGGGCTCGGC
>JANQIA010000074.1 GCA_028282405.1 Rhodovibrionaceae bacterium | reverse complement strand
GCGTATAACCTCCACCATGGACGGCTCCCTTTGTTTGAGTTGCTGATAAACTCACTCTGGCACATTCGATGCCGTCGGGGGCCGTCCACCCCAACATTCATCGGCCTGCACCAACCTTGAGGAGTTCGCGCTTATCCTATCCATGGATCCCGGCTCGCGGGCTTCGCCCTTGGCCGGGATGACAAGGGGAGGGGCAGCCCAGCCGGAGGTTTCAGATGGGTTGAGCGTCGGTCTGGTTACGGGCCACCCCCGCCGACCTACGCCAGCGTCATCTCCGGGATGTCGCCCTCGACGATGAGGGTGGCGCCGGTGGCGGCCTTGATGTCCTCGACCGAGACGCCGGGGCCGCGCTCGCGCAGCACCAGACCGGCCTCGGTCGGCTCGATCACCGCCATCTCGGTGACGATCAGGCTGACCCGCCGGGTGGCGGTGAGCGGCAGGGTGCACTCGGGCACGATCTTGTGGTTGCCCTTGGCGGTGTGGACCATGGCCACCACCACCCGCTTGGCGCCGGAGACCAGGTCCATGGCGCCGCCCATGCCCGGCACCATCTTGCCCGGCACCATCCAGTTCGCGAGGTGGCCGCGCTCATCCACCTGCAGGCCGCCGAGCCCGGTCATGTCGAGGTGGCCGCCACGAATAAGACCGAAGCTCATGGCGCTGTCGATGGAGGCGGCGCCGGGCACGGCGGTGACGAAGCCGCCGCCGGCGTCGGTCAGGTTGACGTCCTCCATGCCCTCGGGCGGGCGGGCGCCGAGGCCGATCACCCCGTTCTCCGCCTGGAAGAAGACGTTGACCTCCTCCGGCAGATAGTTGGCGACCAGGCTGGGCAGGCCGATGCCGAGGTTGACCAGGCTGTCGGGTTCGACCTCCTGCGCCACCCGGCGGGCGATGATCTCCTTGGGCGACATGGCGGCGGGCGCGTCAGCGACAATCTCAGCCGTGCTCATCAGGCAGCCCTCCTTTCCAGCATGTGGTCGACCAGGACGCCGGGGGTCTTCACCGCGTCCGGCGAGATGACGCCGATGGGCACGATGTGCTCCGGCTCGGCGATGACATGGTCGGCGGCGAGCGCCATGACCGGATTGAAGTTGTGCGCCGTCAGCGAGTACTCGAGATTGCCGACGTAGTCGGCCTGGCGCGCGGCGATGAGGGCATAGTCGCCGCGGATGGGCGTCTCCAGAAGGTAGCGCTGGCCGCCGGTCTCGACGATCTGCTTGCCCTCTTCGACGGGCGTGCCGAGGCCGGTCTGAGTGAGCACGCCGCCGAGGCCGACGCCGCCGGCGCGGATGCGTTCCACCAGGGTGCCCTGCGGCACCAACTCGACCTCCATCTCGCCAGCGATCATCTTGGCCTGGGTCTCGGGGTTGAGCCCGATGTGGGAGACAATGGCCTTGGCCATGGCCCCGGCGCTGACCAGCTTGCCGATGCCGTGGTCCGGCATCGCCGTGTCATTCGCCACCACGGTCAGGTCCTTGGCGCCGCGCGCCACCAGGGCCTCGATCAGACGGTGCGGCGAGCCGACCCCCATGAAACCGCCGATCAGCAGCACGGCGCCGTCGGGGACCAACTCGGCCGCTTCGGCGGCTTTGACGGCGCGTTTCATGGCAGGCCCCTCCTTCGTGTAAAGCGCTGACTTCCCTATATAGGGCGACTTTACCGGGCGGCTGTGACAGTTTCTTGGAGGCGCCTTGGCTGTTGAGCAAAGGGCGTTGAGCTTCGAAGAGTTCTTCGCCGAAAAACCGGCCGGCTGAGCCTCACTCCCCGTCGTCGGGATTGTAGTCCGGCGGGTACTTCTCCCAGGGATACCCTTCGAGCGCCATGGCATAGCCCACGTCGAAGAGCTCGTTCATGTAGACCGTGTCGAACTCCTCCTCGCGCTCGGCCTCGAAGCTCTCGGGAATGTGGGCGAGGTTGTAGTCGATGTCGTCGCGCTTTGCGGCAAGATAGATGCGGTAGAGGTCGCCGAGCCCCTGGCTCTGAATGAGACTAGAGATGGCGCGCCCGGCGATGGTGAAGATGCGGCGCTCGATGTTGCCCCACTCGGGATCGAGCCGGGCGTTGCGAATGAGGTAGAGCTCGCGCTTGCGGCGTTCGGCGACGTGGTACTGCTCGGCAATCTCCTCGATGTTGAGCGAGGGTGGGTAGAGGAACACCTGGCTAATGGCACCGCCGTCGACGTGCATCTCCTGGTACGTCTCGCCGTTCGCTTCGACATCGATCATCACCGGTGGGAAGGCCCCCGGAATGGCGGCGGAGGCGACCAGCACCGCGTGGAAGAGATTGAGGGCGTCCGGGTGGCCGCTCTTGGCGATCTTGCCGATGTTCCAGACGATGGGGCGCTGGGCATCCAGATTGGTGGTGGCGATGAGCAGCAGACGGCCCTTGTCATACTCCTCGGCGATGCGGCGCAGCATCTCTTCATCGGCATAGCGGGCGATGGTTTCCCACAGCGGGCCGTTGTCCGCTGCGCTGTCGCCGAAGACGATATCCAGGAAGGGGCGCTCGCGCAGCACGTCCTCGGCCGAGATCGTGGTGTAGACCTCGCGCAGCTCGTCATCGTAGTCGGGGCCGAGGAAGGCGAAGGGGGCCGTGAGCGCGCCGGTGCTGACCCCGGTCACCACCTTGAACTCGGGGCGATCGCCACGCGCGGTCCAGCCGACCAGCAGGCCGGCCCCGAAGGCGCCGTTGTCGCCGCCGCCGGAGATGGCGAGGAAGCGGGCTGGCGGCAGGTTTGGGTTCGCGGGGAGATCCTTGGGCGGATTGGTCGCCGGCTTGACCGTTCCGCCGTTGCGGTAGGCAACCTCGCGGCGATAGGCCTCAATCGCATCGTCGACAAAGGGCTGCGGATCATCGTCGATGAAATAGCGGACGTCCTCCAGGCCCGGGACCCCGGCCTGTAAGTAGAGGTCATTCGGCACGGCGGGCCCGCGCTCTGGCGACGCGCAGGCAGCGAGACCAAGGCCGAAGACAAGCGGAACCAGAATAACCCGAAGCGATTGCGTCATGACGCTGTCGTCCCCCCGACCGATGCTGTTGCTTTGTTTGTCCGGCTACAACCATCCTCGTTGGCGATAGGCCTCTTCGACGACATCCGCAACCTCCTCGGCAGTGCGTGCGGCGGCGCCCTCCAGCGTTTCGGAGTCGATTTCCCGAACCGTGCTGGCGGCGCCGGAGATGACCGCGCTGGTGGCCGCACGTCCCGCAGCGGCGCCGACACCGACGGGGGCGAGAACGCCCGGCATCTTGCCGCCGGCTGCCTCGACTTCCGCCGAGCCGAGCGGAGACAGCCCGTCGGCCGTCTGTTGATAGCCCTCGACCAGGGTGACCAGCTCGGCTGCACCGGCGCCGAAGCCGATCAGCATGCGCTGCAGGCGGCTGCCCTCGTCGACCGCGACGAAGGCACCTTTGATGACGCCGTCTCCGACCTGGGGCTGAGTGCCTCCGGCGGCCCGAACCGCCGCGATGCCGCGTTCGTCGAGCTCGGCCACCAGTTTCTCTCCGACCAGCGCACCGAGCTCACGGCCCAGGGCGATCTCCTCTTCGCTCTGCGGGGTCTCCCGCTCGGCATAAAGGCCAGCAAGGGCCGAGTTGGCCGGGACGTCCTGGGGTGTCGCGGCGAAGTCGTAGACGACGATGCGCGCCGGCTTGGCCAGCTCGCCTTCGTAGCGGTCTTGGGATGTGACCTCGCTGGAGGCGCAGCCGGCGAGCAGGAAGAGGCCGACCAGGTAGGCCGCCCGGCGCCATGGCGAAATGAAAGCGGTGCGCTGCGCAGAATGCATCTCTCTGTTCCTTTCGTGGCCTCCGGCTCTGCTCTAGGCTCGTCGTCATGCGCAGTGCAGTCCGTCGAGCAAGGCGGCAGGGGTTATTCTTCTTTTCCAAGTGTAAATTGAGAGGCAGCGCCAGTCATGCGGGAAGGTGTTGATCAATGGTAGAAGGCAAAGGGGAAAGACAGGGGCTCACAGTCCGCCCTGCCGAAGCGCAGGATCTTCCGGCTATCACCGCCTGCGCCGAGGCGGCCTACGACAAGTACGTCGCGCGCATCGGCAAGAAGCCGGCGCCGATGATTGCGGATTTCGCGAGCCAGATCGCAGCGGGCCAGGTCCATGTCGCCATTGCCGAAGGCGGCTCGGCGGCGGAGGAGTTCCTCGGCTACGTGGTCTGCTACCCGAAGGATAGTAAGCTCCACCTCGAGAATGTCGCCGTCCGGCCGGAGGCGCAGGGGCGCGGCGCCGGGCGGGCGCTGATCGCCTTCGTCGAGAACAAGGCGCGTGCGGACGGGCTGTCGGCGGTCGATCTCTACACCAACGCCAAGATGACCGAGAACTTGGCGCTCTATCCGGCGCTGGGCTACCGGGAGACCGAACGCCGCCACGAAGACGGCTTCGACCGGGTGTTCTTCCTCAAGGAGCTGGCCTAGCTTGCTCCCCAATCTCGGATGCGAGGAAGGCAAGGCATGACAGACAACCCGATCGCCGTCCGGATGATCGATCACGTGGTCATCCGCACCAAGGCGCTAGCGCCGATGCTGGCCTTCTACAGCGAGGTGCTCGGCTGTCCCGTCGAGAAGCGGCAGGAGAAGTTCGGTCTCATTCAGCTCCGCGCCGGCAACTCGCTGATCGACCTGCTCGACCCGGACGGCGAGCTGGCGCGGGCCTTCCCGGAGCCGCCCTCGGCCAAGGGCCCGAACATGGACCATGTCTGCCTACAGGTGGAGCCGTGGGACGCGGCGGCCATCCGCAGCCACCTGGCCGCCCACGGCGTCGATGCGCCCGAGCCGGTGTCGCGCTATGGCGCCAAGGGTAGCGGCCCGTCGATCTACATCAGCGACCCTGACGGCAACACGGTCGAGCTTAAGGGCCCGCCGGAAGAATAACTGCGTCAGCCGGCGCAGTCGTACAGCAACTCCAAAGAAGAGGTGTCCATGTCTCCACAGTCGAGCAACACGCGCTACCGCATTGCTCTTATTCCCGGCGACGGTATTGGCCAAGAGGTGGTGCCGGAAGGTGTCCGGGCCTTGGAGGCGGCGGGCCGGCGCTTCGGCTTCTCCTTCGACTGGCAGCAGCACGACTGGTCCTGCGCGCTCTACAAGCAGACCGGCCACATGATGCCGGAGGATGGGGTGGAGGAGGTCCGCGATAGCGATGCCATCCTCCTCGGCGCCGTCGGCTATCCCGGCGTGCCCGACCACATCTCGCTCTGGGGCTTGCTCATCCCTTTGCGGCGGGAGCTGGGACAGTACGTCAACCTGCGCCCGGTGCGTCTCCTGAAGGGCATCACCTCGCCACTGGCCGGCCGCGGGCCCGAGGACATCGACTTCGTCGTGGTGCGGGAGAACAACGAGGGCGAATACTCCGAGATCGGCGGCCGGCTCTACCGCGGCACCGAGGACGAAGTTGCGGTGCAGGAGGCTGTCTTCACCCGGCGTGGCACCGACCGCATCCTGCGTTACGCCTTTGAGCTGGCGAAGACCCGCCCGCGCCGTCACCTGACTTCGGCGACCAAGTCCAACGGCATCGTCCACACCATGCCTTTCTGGGACGAGCGCTTCCAAGCCGTCGCCGCCGACTATCCCGAGGTGGAAACGGCGCAGTACCATATCGACATCCTGACCGCCCACTTCGTGCAGCATCCCGATTGGTTCGACGTGGTGGTTGGTTCCAACCTCTTCGGCGACATCCTCTCGGACCTCGGCCCGGCGGTGGCCGGCTCCATCGGCATCGCGCCCTCGGCCAACATCAATCCGGAGCGGACGGCGCCTTCCATGTTCGAGCCGGTGCACGGCAGCGCGCCGGACATTGCCGGGCAGGGCATCGCCAATCCCGTCGCGACCGTTTGGTCGGCGGCGCAGATGCTGGAGCACCTGGGAGAGGAGGCTGCGGCGGCGGCCATGCTGTCCGCCATCGAGACCGTCTTGGGCGAAGCGGGCCTGCGTACCCGCGATTTGGGCGGCACGGCCGACACGGTCACCTGCGGCCGGGCCATCGCCGAAGCGATCGAGAACGGCGCCTGAGATGGCGCCGCTGTTCCCCGGTTTCGAGGAGCGCCGCATCGCGACGGAGGGCGCCGAGATCTTTTGCCGCTTCGGTGGGGAGGGGCCGCCGCTGCTGCTGCTGCACGGCTATCCCCAGACGAGTGCCATGTGGCACAAGGTGGCACCCGCCTTGGCGGCGCGTTCCCGCCTGGTGATCCCAGATCTGCGCGGTTACGGCCGCTCGTCCAAGCCGGAGACGACGGCGGACCATGCGCCCTATGCCAAGCGCGCCATGGCCCAGGACATGGCGGAGGTTATGACGGCGCTGGGCCACGAACGTTTCTTCCTGGCCGGCCACGACCGGGGCGGTCGGGTCGCTCATCGCCTGGCGTTGGACCACGCCGAGCGGGTTGAGAAGCTGGCCGTGCTCGACATCGCGCCGACGCGTGAAATGTACCGCAACACCGACGAGGCTTTCGCCCGCGCCTACTGGCACTGGTTCTACCTCATCCGCCCGGCGCCCATGCCGGAGCGCATGATCGGTGCCGACCCGGATGCCTTCCTGAAGGAGAAGCTCTCCGGATTGACCGGCATGCTCGAGCAGTTCGACGAGCGGGCTCTGGCCGAATACCTGGACTGCTTCCGCAACCCGGCGACCATCCACGCCTCCTGTGAGGACTACCGCGCGGCTGCGACGATCGATCTGACGCACGACGATGCCGACGGCAGCCGAAAGGTCGCCTGTCCGCTACTGGTGCTTTGGGGTCTGAAAGGAGTCATCGAGCGCTGCTTCGATCCCTTGGCGCTCTGGCGCCAGCGGGCAGAGCAGGTGGACGGCTTCGCCCTGCCATGCTCCCACTATCTTGCCGAGGAGCTGCCGAACGAGACCGCCGAGGCGCTGATGGACTTCTTTGCGAAGGGCGCGCGCTAGCGCCTGCTGTCACCGCCTCGAGAAAGGGGAGTCCGGAAAGGGGGCATCGACCAGCTTGCCATTGGGCTCGATCACCACGCGCCAGACGCTGGCGCGATAGCGGAAGGTGAGGCGGGTGTTGCCCGCGTCTTCCTCTTCGCCCCGCTCCACCGTGCTGTAGACGAGGCCTCTGCGCATCTCCTGTTTGAGGGTCTCGCTGGAGAGGCCGAGCTTAGATGCCAGAAGCTCTGCATCGACGGTGATCTCGCCGTCGACGATGCTGGCGCCGTCCGCGACCTCCACGCTCATGATATTGCTCCGTCCTGGCGCGAGCGTGCGGTTGGGTTCGATTTTGCTGTCTCGAAGTTGACGCAGAGGTCATCGAGGTCGTTCGCCGCCAGCGGCTGCCCCAGGAGGTCGCAGGCATAGCTCGGTTCGCCACCGGACTTGCGAAGCGCGCAGGCCAGGTGACAGCAGAAGCGGCAGCTCCCGAAGGACGGTTTGCCGCGCGAGTGTGCCACCTCTTCCGTCAAACGCTTAATGCTTGTCTGAAGCTGGTTGCGAGCATCTGGCGGGAGCTTGCCGATCGCTTCGGACAGAACGTCGAGCGGGTCATGGCTGAGCGCGCTGCGTGCCTTGTCCGTCAGGTCGAAGCGTACGCTACGTCCGTCCAAGTCCGAACGGCTGCGAGTCAGATATCCCTCCGACACCAGGCCTTTGACGGTCTGCGAGGCCGTGCCGCGCGTCGTGGCATGAAACTCGGCAAAGGCTGAGACGGTGCGGGAAAAGCGATTGGCTCGGGCAAAGAAGCGCAGCGTGTTCCACTGCGCTGGCGTGAGCCCGCAAACATGGCCGTCGCCGACGCTGATACGCGCCAGTTGGGCGACGGACTGTGCGATGCTGCGGTTATCCATCGAAGCTCCCTTCGAGAAAAAATAGTATCGATCCGAAACTATCTTGACAAGGAATTAGTTTCGAATCGATACTATACCTGTGTGAAATGGGCAGTAGCTCGACGGGACTGGATGGGAAGGTGACCTTGCCGTGATTATCAGCCGAAATGCCTATCTCGCTGTCGAGTGCCTCGTCAGACTTGTCGCCTTCAGCCGTGAAGAGCCTTGCAGCGGGCCGAGTCTGGCCGGTCAGCTCGAACTCTCCGTCCCCGAGATGGAAGCGCTGATCTCACAACTGCGCGCGGCCGGTCTCGTAGAGAGCAGGGAAGAGCTTGGCGACGCCTACTATCTCGCCCGTCCGGCCCATCGGGTGACCGTGTTCGAGGCACTGCAAGCCTTCGACGAGCCGGAGTTGCCAGGGGCTAAGGCAAGCAATCGCCCTCAAACCGTGGCCGACCTCTGCGGCACCGATCTGCTCTGGGAGTCGCTCAAGGGTTATGTCCTGCTGTTCCTTCAGGGCGTCTCCTTGGCCGACATCGCGCCGGAGCCCGCCGAAGCGCTGGATCACGAGCCTTCTGGGAGCGGCCTTGTCCTCCCCTTTGGCGCGCCATCCACGGCAAAACACTGAGCTGCTGCAGGACCGTCCAACGCGAGGCTTTGGGACCGAGGGGTGCGATGGCCACTGGCTATGCGAAGTTCCGAAACGATGAAGGCGTGCCGACGATCGCGATCGGCGTGAAGGAGTTCAAGTGCGCCGGCGCCACGCCGCCGCACGATCATCCGCACGTTTACCTCAACATGGGCTCAGCCGGGTCCATCCACTGCCCCTATTGCGGAACGCTCTACGTTTACAAGGCGGGCCTCCGCCGCGACGAGACCCAACCGCCGGGCAACTTCCTGGAAGACGAACTCGAGGAGGCCTAGCGGAGTCCCGCTGGGCAGTGCGGCTATCTTGCCGAGGCATCGGCCGACGTCCTCTCCGCCGGCGACGCAAAGCCCGAGAACAAGCGTTTCAGCCACCGTCTGACCGTCGAGACGCGCGGTCTCGCCGACGCTGTTCCCGTGCGGCGTGTTGCGGCCAGATCCTGTGCGACATCCTCGGGCAGGTCTCGCATCCAGGGCTCTTGCTCCATGGCCCGCGTTCGGTCGAAGTGGTAGAGCGTCCACTGCTGATAGTCGTAGTAAGGTCCCATGGCGGAGAAGCTAGCGATGTCCTCCTGACAGCATGCCGTCAGGAGCCTCGCGCTATGCTGTTTCCCGGAAGTGAGGAGCGCATGCGCCGAGCAGACCGTCTATTCGAGATCATCCAGATTCTGCGCCGGCGCAAGCTCGCCAGGGCTCGCGACTTGGCGGAGCACTTCGAAGTCTCCGAGCGGACGATCTACCGCGACATCCAGGACCTGATCGTGAGCGGGGTCCCAATCGAAGGAGAGGCCGGTGTCGGCTACGTTCTGCGTGGCGGGTTCGACCTGCCGCCGCTGATGTTCAACGAAAGGGAGTTGGAGGCGCTGGTTCTCGGGGCGCGCATGGTCCAGAGCTGGTCGGATGCGGAGCTTGCCGAGGCCGCCGCCGACGTCATCGCCAAGGTCGAGACCGTGATCCCGGCGGCCTTGCGCGAGCATATGGCCAAGACGGCCCTGATCGCGCCGGCCCGTCACTACGCCGAGCCGATCAAGGTAGACATGCAGGCGCTGCGGGCGGCGGTGCGCGAGCGCCGCAAGCTTCGTCTCAGCTACTGCGACGAGGCCCAACGGACCTCGGAGCGCGAGGTGCGCCCCTTGGCCCTGGCCTTCTACGGCCCGGTTTGGTTGCTGGTGACCTGGTGCGAGCTGCGGGTCGATTTCCGCTGCTTTCGTCTTGACCGTATCGTCGAGCTGTCGGTTTTGCCCGAGCAGTTTCGCCCAGAGCCAGGCCGTAGCCTGCAGGATTTCCTTAAGCGCGACGGCGAATAACAGCGGCCAAAGAGGCCGGATGTCGGCTCGTGGACGGCTGGCCTGCCGCGGGATTGCTTGAATCTCGGGTGTTTCAAAGCCATCTCATGGGCGTCGCGGCAGGGAAGGGGATGCGCGACTGACGCGCATGGTATACCTTCCCGTTTCGCTTTTGGGCTCACGACCGGACAGCATTGTACTTTGCGGAGCAAGCCGGCATACCAGCCGTCTTGGGTTATGCCCTGCAGCGCTGACCGCCGGACACCATGAAAGGAATCCAGGTTGTCGAAAGAAGACCTGCTTGAGTTTGAGGGCGTCGTGACC
This sequence comes from Rhodovibrionaceae bacterium, assembly GCA_028282405.1. Lineage (GTDB taxonomy): Bacteria > Pseudomonadota > Alphaproteobacteria > Kiloniellales > DSM-21159 > JANQMX01. The sequence continues at coordinate 19 of JANQIA010000074.1, read as the reverse complement.
GACGTCCTGCCGGATGCCC
>JANQIA010000032.1 GCA_028282405.1 Rhodovibrionaceae bacterium | reverse complement strand
GGCGAAGAGCAGCGCGGGAAACAGCGGGTGGCTGGCTTCCTTGGGGCCGTAGCGGCCGTTGAGGTAGTCGGTGATCAGGCGGGAGAAGAAGGACTCGCCATAGCGCGGAAAGGCGAAGCTGGCGACCGAGAGGCCGGCCGCCTCGGCCCGCGCCACCAGGGCCTTGGTCTGGGTGCCCTTGCCGGCCCCGTCCAAGCCTTCGATCGCCAGGAAGAAGGCCCGCTTGGCCCCTTGGGGCGTCGGCTCAGGCACCGGTACGGCGTTGGGTATAGACGCGCTGGCCGGTCGTCAGGGTCCAGCCGACCAGCTCCTTGAGCACTTCTCCGAGGGCCACGTCGAAGGCATTGATGATCTCATCCATGCGGTCGGCCTTGGCTGGCACGAGGGCCCTGAAGCTCTTATTGCCGACGATTTCGCGCCGCGGCATGACCACCAGTCGGGACGCGAAGGCGACATGGGCGTGGGGCAGGGGGTTCTGATGGAAGTACTCCGCCTGGAACTCGCGCACCTCGGTCTTGAGCAGGAAGTCGGCGCGGAGGCCAATCAGCTCGCGGCCGACCGAGACGATGTGGCCCGAGTTGTCGAAGGACTCGAGCATCAGGGTCTGCAGCATCTGCGGCACCCGGTCGGTCCAGTTGGCCCGGGCGTAGTACTCGATCTGCACCGGGTTTTGCATCAAGGCGATGCGCAACTGGCTGAGGCCCGCATTGGCGACGGGCGTTTCCACGACAAGCTGCCAGGCCACCGTCGGCAGGTCCTTGTCGAAGGTGCTCTTCGGCGTCAGGCGATAGTAGTTCGGGTCCTGCCGCTGGCCGGGCAGGAAATTGACGTCCGCGCAGCCGGTGAGGGCCATGGCCGCACCCGCGCCGAGGCCGGCCAGCAGCGTGCGGCGGGCGGGCAGGGGGACGGCGCCTGGGGGGACGGCCTCTTGGGCGCTAGCGTCTGGGGCGCTGGCCTCGGGGGCGCCGGTAAGCTCAGTTACCCGTCGTTTCATAGCCGCCCTGCGGGTCTCCGAAGATGAACCGTGCCGGGTCGCGCTCGACCTCGGTGGAAATGCGGTTCAGGTTGTCGATCAGGATGCGCGCCTCGACCAGCATGGCGCTGAACTCGTAGAGGCCGGCATTGACGAAGTCGGAAATGCCGCTGCGGTTCTCCTTGGCGATGGCATCCAGCTCGCGGCCCAGCGCGGCGAAGGCCTCGGCGGTCTCGCGCACCTCGCCCAGAGTCTCCCGCACGTCCTTCTCGCTGTTCAGCAGGGCCTTGTCGAGGTTGCTTGACAGCCGCTCGATGGAGACCAGGGTGGCGTCGGCGCTGCCGATCAGGTTGGTGATGTCGTCCTTCAGGCTGCCGGACACGTCGACGAAGCTCTCGCTCGCCCGGTTGATGTTTTCCAGCGTCTGCGAGGCGTTGACGATCATTCGATCGATCTCCTCGCGGCGGCCGGCCAGCGCGTCGCTCACCTCGCGCAGGTTATGGATCGTCTCGCTGATGTTGGTCACGTTGCGGTCGGAGAACAGCAGCGTCGCCCGGTTGATCAGAGTGGTGATCGCGGCGGTGATCTCCGGCGCTTCCTCCATGATCGCGCTGAGCGCCGAGGGGCTGGCGCGGATGACGGGCGGTGGCTCGCCGCGCACCGGGCGCAGCAAGGGGGCGTCTTCGGTGCCGCCGCTCATCAGCACATAGAGCCCGCCGGCGAGGCCCTGCAGCTCCAGGGTGACCTTGGTGTCGGTTCGGACGGGCGTGTCGGGCTTGACGTCGATCAGCACGTCGACCTGGCCCGGCACCTTGGGGTCGAGGGCGATGCTCTGCACCTGGCCGACCGGCACACCGCTGTAGCGCACCACGCTGCCTTCGGTGAGGCCGGTGACCGAGCCGTCGACGATGATGCGGTAGCGCAGCGTGTCCGCCTGTCGGTCGAAGCCAGCGAGCCAGATGACGAAACCGACGGTTCCAATGGCCAGGATCAGCACGAAGAGACCGACCAGGAAGTAGCTGGCACGCGTCTCCATGTCTTCAGCCGTCCTCTGCTCGTTCTCGACTGGCCGCGGCGGCCCGCCCTCTTGGCCCTTCGAAATAATCTTTCAGCCAAGCGTTGTCCATCGCGCTGAGTTCTTCAATGGTGCCCACAGTAATCTTTTTATCGAGTAAAACAGAAACACGGTCGCAGACTGTGTAGAGACTGTCTAGATCATGCGTGACCATGACGACAGTGAGGCCCAGGGCATTCCGCAGGCCCAGGATGAGCTGATCGAACTGGCTTGCGCCGATGGGATCGAGCCCGGCGGTCGGCTCGTCGAGGAAGAGAATGTCCGGGTCCAGCGCCAAGGCGCGCGCCAGGCCGGCGCGCTTGCGCATGCCGCCGGAGAGCTGCGAGGGGTACTTGTGCGCGGCATCCGGCGGCAGGCCGGAGAGCGCGATCTTCACCTCGGCGATCTCCTCCATCAGGGAGGTCGGCAGGTGCGTCTGCCGCTTGAGCGGCACTTCGATGTTCTGCATCACCGTTAGGGAAGAGAAGAGGGCGCCGTCCTGAAACAGCACGCCCCAGCGTCCCTGCAGTGAGCGCGTCTCGCGGCGGTCGAGGCCGCGCATCTCCTGGCCCAGCACCATGATGCGCCCGGCCTTGGGGCGGTTGAGCCCGATGATGCTGTTGAGCAGCACCGACTTGCCTGCGCCGGAGCCGCCGACCAGGCCCATGATCTCGCCGTAACGCACCGAGAAGTCGAGATGGTCGTGCACCACCTGGGGACCGAACTGGTTGACCAGCCCGGTGACCTCGATGGCCAGGCCGTCGCCCGGCCGCCGCGCGCCGTTCCCGCGTGCCGCCCCGTTTCCTTGTGCCACCTCGTTCCCTTGTTCTGTCGCGCTCGCCATCAGATGCCCAAGATCGAGAAGAGGATGGAGAAGAGGGCGTCGAGCACGATGACGATGAAGATCGACTCGACCACCGCGCGGGTGGTGCGCAGGCCCACGGACTCGGCGTTGGAAGAGACCTGCAGCCCCTCGTAGCAGCCGACCAGGGCGATGATGAAGCCGAAGATCGGCGCCTTGATCATGCCGACCCAGAAGGTGGAGAGCTGCAGGGCGCCGCTGAGCTGCTCGACGAACTGCCGCGGCGAGATGTCGAGCAGAGTCCAGGCCATCACGCCGCCGCCGAACAGGCCCATGACGTTGGCGTAGAAGGTCAGGAGCGGCATCACCAGCGTCAGCGCGATGACCCGCGGCATGGCCAGCACGAACATCGGGCTCAAGCCGATGGTCCGCATGGCGTCGACTTCCTGGTTCACCTTCATGGTGCCGATCTGGGCGGTGAAGGCGCTGCCCGAGCGGCCGGCGACGATGATCGCGGTGATCAGGACACCCATCTCCCGCAGCACGGCGACCCCCACCAGGTTGACGGTGAAGATCTGCGCGCCGAAGCGGGCGAGCTGATCGGAGCCTTGATAGGCCAGCACGACGCCGATCAGGAAGCTGAGCAGGCCGACGATGGGCATCGCCTCCAGGCCCGCCTTCTGCATGTGATAGACGATGGCGATGGGCTTCAGCTCGGCCGGCCGGCGCGCGAGATGAATCGTGCTGACGATCGTCTCGCCGAGGAAGCTGACCAGCGCGGCTGCATCCTGGGCGCGGGCGAAGGTGCCCTCGCCGATGTTGCTGACGAAGGTCTTGAAGGTCGGCGGCTCGGGGGGCGTGGGATCGCACTCATTGCCGGCCGCGACCGCCCGGATCAGCACCTCGTCGCTCTCCGAGACGCCTTGATAGGCGACCGTCATGCCGGCCTGCTCCAGCCGGCGCTGGCAGCGCACCGCCAGCCAGGCGCCGGCGCTATCGAGCGCTTCGACGGCGCCGAGATCGAAGACCACGTCGCGGTGGCCGTTCGGCTGAACGCCCTGCAGATCGCGGTCGACCCCGGCCAGGCTCGGCGTCAGCCAGGACCCGAGAAAGCGCAGGCGGAGGCCTTTGGCGTCCTCCTTGACCTCGAGACTGGCCCCGTCTTGCGCCTTCTGCCTCAGCATGGGGTGCCTGCTGCGGCGGCGAGCACGGCCTCGAGCTCGCGCCGATGGGCGGCGGCGGCGTCCGGCCCGCTGTCCGGCCCGTCATAGCGCGACAGCTCGCTGAGCAGGGCGAAGTAGCCGCGCTGCGGCAGGGGGCCGGTGCGGCTGACCACCAGGGAGGCGAGGAGCGGACGGCCCGCCGCGTGGTCTTCGCGCATCATGGTTTCCAGCATCTCGGTCATCCGGTGGATGCGATGGGGTGGCGGAAAGTTACTGCGTTCCGCCAGCTCCGCATAGGTCACCGTTTGCCCGCTCCGGGCACAGCTCTCCAGCTCGGCGCGCAGCCCGGCGAGGAGCGCGTCGTCATCCACCATGGCGGGCCCTTGGGCCGCAAAGTCGCTCAATCGATGTCATCCCTGCCATTCTGGCATGGCGCTCCGGCGCTGCGAAAGCGTTGCCCCCTCCATGGCGCCATGCTAGCCAACCCGGCGATTTCGACAAACATGCGACGAACAAGCGAGCGGCTGCGAGGAACCTCATGAACAGCATCCACCACTTCATCGGCGGCAAGGTCGTACCCGGCGAGAGCGGCCGCAAGCAGGCGGTCTTCAACCCGGCGACCGGTGAGCAGATCGGCGAGGTCATGCTGGCCAGCAAGGCCGAGGTGGACAAGGCGGTCGATGCGGCGCAGGCGGCTTTGCCCGGCTGGGCGGCGACGCCGCCCATCCAGCGCGCGCGGGTGATGTTCCGTTTCAAGGAGCTGGTCGAGCGGAACCGCGCCGAGCTTGGCGAGATGCTCTCCAAGGAGCACGGTAAGGTCGCCGCCGACGCCGACGGCGAGCTGACCCGCGGCATCGAGGTGGTGGAGTTCGCCTGCGGCATTCCGCACCTCCTCAAGGGCGACTTCAGCGAGAACGTCGGCACCAACGTCGATGCCTATGCCATGCGGTTGCCGCTCGGCGTCTGCGCCGGCATCACGCCGTTCAACTTCCCGGCCATGGTGCCCATGTGGATGTTCCCCATGGCCATCGCCTGCGGCAACACCTTCA
>JANQIA010000535.1 GCA_028282405.1 Rhodovibrionaceae bacterium | reverse complement strand
GGCGATGACACCGCCGACCGTGCGGATGGTCAGGCCCTTGACGATGCCGCGCACCGGCGCCTTGATCTCCAGGCGTTCGACCCGGTGCTCGAGCTTGGCAATGCTGTTGCTGACTTCGGCAAGCTCGGCGCTCACCGCGCCCATGCGCTGCAAGGCCTCGCTGTTCAGGCGGGCGGTCAGTTCCGCCAGGCTGATCTGCGCCTCGTTGAGCCCCTCTTGGGTCGAAGCGATCTCGCCCAGCAACTCGGCAAGCTGAGCCGAAGTCTGCGAGAAGGCCCGTTCTGTCTCCAAGTAGACGACGCGGGAGACAAGCCCCCTTTCCTCCAGCTCGCGGCGCATGCCGACTTGCTCGGCCAGGATGCTGCTCTGCTTCTCCAGGCTCTGGCGCTGTTCCTGCAGCGAGGCGAGCTCGGCGCGCCGCTGCTCGATGCGCGTGTGGAGCACTTCGAGCTGACGGTCGCGCGCCGCCCTCTGCAAGGCCAGGATCGCGGCCTGGTCCTCGATCAACTGCCGGTCGCTTGCGAGCGCCGAGAAGTTGCTCTCCCGGTCCTCGACGAAAGCACGCAGACGCTCGGCTTCGACCGAAAGCGCCGCCTCCCGAGCCGCGAGCTGCCGCAGGTCCGCCTCGGCGGCGGTGGGTTCGAGGCGCACCAGCACTTCGCCCGCCTGCACCATTTGTCCATCGGTGACCAGGATGTCCTCGACCAGCCCTCCCTCCAGGTGCTGCACGCCGCGGACCGAGCCCGCCGGCATGACCTGACCTTCGGAGAGGGTGACCTCCTTCACCTCGGTGACGGCCGACCAGCCGAGGAAGGCAATGACAATGAACGCGCCGATGAAAATGAGCCAGTTGAACAGCCGTGGCGGCCATCCTTCCTCAAGCGCCAGCGGCAAGGATAGCGAAAGATCGAGCGCCTGCCGTCGCGGCAGCTTGGCGCTTCCCTTGTTCGGTTTCTGTGACGTGTCGCTCATATGTTCAACTTCTCGATAAAGGGCAGAACCTCGTCGGGTGCGCCGTCGAGCAGAATCTGGCCTTCGTGGAGATAGACGACCCGGTCGGCGAGGCGCATGAGGCTCGGCCGGTGCGTCACCATGATGACGGTCGCCTGCTTGGACAGAGCTTGCAGCTTCTTACGGAAGCGCTCATCGCCATCGTGATCGAGGGAGGCCGCGGCTTCATCGAAGAGGTAGACCGGCGCTTCGGTCACATAGGCGCGCGCAAGCATGAGCTGATGCTTGAAGCTCTCCGAGACATGCCGCAGCTCGGCCTCGGTCAGCCTGGTCTCGAAGCCATCGGGCAGAGCCAAGATGTCTTCCATCAGCCCTGCATCCATGGCGGCCCTGGCCACCTCGGCATCGCTGGCCGTCGGATTGGCGAAGCGAATGTTCTGCGAAACCGTCCCGTGGAACAGGTGGACTCGTTGCGGGCAGTAGCCGAAGGACGCCCGAAGCTCCCGCTTGTCGATCTGCCGAATGTCCAGCGCATCGATCGTGACGAAACCGCTCTGCGGCTCATAGAGCCCGGCCAGCAGCTTGAGAAGGGTCGATTTGCCGGCACCGCTTGAGCCCGCAACGGCAACGCACTGCTTGGCCGGAATATTCAAATTGACGCCGAGCAGCGCCGGCTCGGACGAGTTAACGTAACGAAAGCTGACGCGATGGAACCCGCAATCGCCGCGAAAGCTGCGGAACAGCAGGTCGGTGCGCGAAACGTCGTACTCGCTTTCCATCTTCAGCAGGCGATCGATCTGAGTGATCGCCAACCTGATCTGCTCGAGGCGGGTCAGGCCAAGGAAGCCGACCTGAAGCGGCGCCAGGACGCGCCAGGTCAGAGCCATCACGGCGATCAGGGCACCGCCGCTCATGTTCCCGGCCATGACCTCGAGCGTGCCGAGGCCGAGCGTGGCAATGCCGGCCGCCATCATGAAGAGCTGCGCCAGGGTCTGTGCCGTCAGATTGAGCTGCTGGGTTCTGAAGAAGGCCTTGGCGTGCCGCGCCGACACCTCGCGAAAACGATCGCGCCAGACATCCTCCACATGGCAGTCGCGAATGGAGCGATGCTGGCTGAAGAGCTCGATCAAGAAGCTCTGGCGCTGATTGCGCACCGTGGCGCCCTCTGCCAGCCGCCGCCGCATGAGCGGAGCCAGGACGGCGGTGAGAATCAGGAACGCCACCAGCAAGGCGAGCGGCACCCAGACGAGCGGGCCGGCCAGAAGGCCGATGGCGATGATGAAGACGCCGACGAACGGCAGGTCGAAGACGACGCCGGCAAGCGGCCCGGTGAAGAAGTCCCGCAGCGTCTCGAACTGCCGCAGGCGGGTGACCTGCGCGCCGACGCTGGCATTTTGCGTGAAGCGCAGCGGCAGATTGAGGACCTGGCCAAAGACCTCGCTGCCAAGCAGGACGTCCAGGCGGGCGCCGATGTAGCTCAGCGCCCGCGCCCGCAGCAGGCGAAGCGCGGTGTCCGCCAGCAGCGCGATCGCCATGCCGCAGAGGAAGTAGTGCAGGGTATCCGTGGAGCCGGCCGCGATCACCTGATCGTAGACGCCCATGATGAACAGGGGCACCGCGAGCGCGAAGAGGTTGGAGACGAAGGTGACCGCGAACAGCAAGGTGATGACAGGCCGGAAGCGACCGATGAACTTGAGGAGCCAGCTTGTCGAGGAGGCGCGGTCTTCGGAACCGCGCGTCTCCATCGGCTCGATGAAGTAGGCCGTGCCCTTAGTCGTCAGGCGATGCTCGTCGCGCAACGTGCCCATGGTGCCATCGAACAGCGAGAGGCTGTTCTCGCCACGCTCGCGCACGACGAAGGGCCTGCCGTCATCCGCCTCGAACAAGCAAGGCAGAAAGCGCTGGTCGAGATCCTTCAAGCGCAACTGCTGCGGAACGCTGCGATAGCCCAGCCTCGCCAGGACGCCGCGAAACTCCTCGATCGTCAGGGCGTCGGCGAGATGCGGCAAGGCTTCGAAGAGCCTGCGCGGCGAGCCGTTCCAGTCCAGCTCTTCAAGCAGGGGCAGCAGGCAGGCGACGAGCGGCGAACTGGGTGCGTGCTTGTCGAGACGCCCGGCGCGGAGCTGATTGACAAGCGGAATGGCTGATGGACCGGACGCTGTTCGATGGCGCCAGGCTTGCAGCTCCGATGCGGCGGCGACGCTGTTCATGCCGGAACGGCCTCCGAAACGTAGGCGTCGGGTCGTTGCGCCGCGGGTGCCCCGGCCGCGTCTTCCGGTGCGGCCTCGCTATCTGCCCGGGGCGGCCCCGCCAGCGGCACGGGCTTGCCGCCGGAGAGCTGCAGGACGCGATCTGCGATCTGATGCAGGAAGGGCCGGTGGGTGACGAGGATGATGGTCATTTCGCCGCGAAGCTCTTCGAGCGCCGTTCTCAAGCGCGTCTCGCTGGCCTGATCCAAGTGGGTGTTGGCACCGTCGAAGAGGAGAATCTTGGGGTGGCCGGCGAGAGCGCGGGCGATGGTCAGCTTCTGACGCAGGCTGGCGCTGAGCTCCGCCCCGGCCATCGCGCCGATGGGGGTGTCGTAGCCTTTCGGCAGGCGATGGACCTCCTCGTCGGCCCCCAGGGCGCGGGCAGCCGCCAGAGCTTCCTCCAGACGGTCGGAGCCGCGGAAGGCGGTGAGGTTGTCGAGAATCGTGCCCTGGAAGAGCGCCGTGTCCTCCGCCACCCGGATGATCTGACGCGGGTCGATCGGGTTCTGACCCCGCTCCGACTCGCCATCGATCAGCACCATGCCACTCTCCGGCTTCAGGCGACCGGCAATGACTTCCAGAAACGTCGACTTGCCGGTTCCGTCCTCGCCGGCGATGGCGACGATCTCGCCAGCGCGAATGTGCAGGTTGGCTTCGTAGAGCTGATAGGGGCTGTCGGGGCCGTAGCGGAAGCTCACGTCACGAAGCTCGATCTCGCCGATCACGGCGCGGCCAACACCGCGAACGTTCTGCTGGTCCCCGGCCGACGGCATGCTGAGCAACTGTTCCACCCGCTCCCGCGCGATGGCGAGACCCTGGAACTGGGTCCACAGGCTAAGCCCTCTCATCACCGGCTGAACCGCGCGGGTGGCCAGCAAGGTGCAGGCGGCCAGCTCGCCGGGCGACAGTGTCCCGGCGATCACCTGGTTGGCGCCGATGGCCGCAACCGCGGTGAGGGTCAAGGCCGAGCTGATGTTGCCGATCGTCTGGGCGCAGCCGCTGAGGAAGATCGTCGACATGGTTGCGTCCGCCCCCGCCAACTGCAGCCGCTCGTAGCGGCGGGTCATGGTCGGCTCGAGCGCCAACGCCTTGACCGTCTCGATGTTGGAGAGGATTTGGATGATGAAGCTGTACCGCCGATCATCCAGCTCGTGGCGGCGTTCCAGCGTGGCGCGCAGCGAACGGCCGACCAGCAGCGTCGCCGCGGCCAGGAGCGCGAAGATGGTGAGGGGGACCAGAACCAGCGCGCCGGCGATCACCCAGAACAGCCCGAGGAAGACGAAAAGGAAGGGGAGGTCGATCAGCAGCAAGCGGCCCTGACCGCCATAGAAGTCGCGCAGGCTGTCGATGGCGTTCACCCGGTCGATGTGCGCCCCGAGCTTCTCCGCCTCGATCCGGCGCGGGGCGGCCAGCAGGATCGTATCGACCGCATCGCCCAGACAGCGATGCTCGAACTGGGCACCGGACCAGCTTGTCAGATAGCCGCGCGAGATGCGCAGCACGCCGTCGATCACCAGCACCGCAAGCAAGCCGACCATCAAGGCGGTCAGCGTATCCACCGTCTGGTTCGGGATCACCCGGTCGTAGACCTGGAGAATCACAGCCGGCAGGGCCAGCCCCAGAACGTTGAGGACCACTGTCGCCAGAGTCTGATAGGTCGTAAGCGCCGGCGCTTCGCAGCACGACCGAGATGACACCTCGTCTCGCTTGTCGGGACGCAGCTCAGCTTTCGTCATGTCAGTCCTGGAAAGGCAATGCGACCGTTAACTGTAACGGCTTTAATACAATTCCGATTAAGTAAGCATTAATAGAAACCAGAAATCGAAATCTTGCGATTTCACATCGAAAGCAACTGCTTTTGCTTTATGGTTACCACTAGCTTCCGCCCAAAATACTGAAGTTTTACCAAGAACAAAAACGGTTCCATAACTGATGTTTCGCTATTTTTGCTAAATTCCAACAAAAAGCACGAACTCGGCAGCAAAGAGTGCACGCCGAGCAGGGGTTAGCGAGAGGGCTTGGACGATGGCTGTTGAAGACAGCGGGCAGAAGGGGAGCAGCCTCGACGTCAACGACTTCGAGGTGGCCGACTTCCTGACCCGGCGAAGCGAGTCCGAGCGGCAGCAGGGCCTGGAGCCGGGCCGCGATGCGTCCGAAGGCGGTGAAGGCAATCTCGCCGCCGGGCGCGAGCAGCACTTCGGCTCGCTCTTCATCCCGCAGCAGCAAGAGGACATCGGCGACGAAGATCGGCAAACGAGCGCCGAACCGAAGGACTATATGGAGGCTCCCGACCGCACGCAGGGCGGGCTGGAGACCGCCGCGCTGGCAGCAGCCGAGACCGACGAAGCTGAGCAACTACAGGCGCCGGCTCCCCCGCTTGTCACACCGAGCGGTCAAAGCAGCAGCCGTGGCAACGACGATGCGGATGAGTCGTCGGCAGAGGCCGGCTCCCGTCCTGACACCGACAATCGAGGAGCCCTCGGAGACGAAAGCGGCTCGGGCGACGGCCCCCCTGCCTTCACGCCAGCCTTCAACCAAACCGGCCTGCCGGGCGACAGCCCCGCCCAACCGCCGCAGCCGGGCGGCGGGCTCGAAACCCTGCAGGACGAGCTAGAGCGAGAAGAGCGCCTGCGTCAGGAAGAGAACGGCCCCGACGCGAACAATGCCCCAACCGCCATAGGTCTCGACAACACGAGCGTCGTCGAGAACAGTGCCGGTGCAACCATCGGCAATCTCTCGACCAGCGACCAAGATGTCGGCGATAGCCATAGCTACAGCGTGTCCGATGACCGCTTCGAGGTGGTCGACGGCGAGTTGAAGCTGAAGGACGGTGTCAGCCTTGATCATGAGGCCGGCGATGTGACCATCACCGTCACGAGCACCGACAGCGGCGGCCTCTCGACCGAACAGGACTTCACCATCGCGGTCGGCGACGTCAACGAAGCTCCCACCGCCATCACCCTCGACCCGGTCGACCAGGTCGACGTCACCCTCACCTTCCTTTCCGAGCGCGCTGGCTACTCGAACAGCTTTGGCGTGTTCCACAAGGATGCCGAGGGCAACCCGGTCGCCGGTAAGATCGTCTGGGCCGACGGAAACCAGCTCGCCGCCGGCAGCAGCGAGACCGTCTCCTTCCACGGCGTCGCTCCCGCCGACATCGGCTACTTCCTCATTCCCGACGGCGCAGACGAGAATAACAACCTTGCCAACAACACGGACGTCACCTTTCAGCAGGATGCGGACGGACACTGGCAGGTGGTGCTGGCCGACGGAACGGCCCTCGACGGCCGCAACGCCAACGTCTACTTCTCCGGCGGCGCCGGGCTGAACCCGGACGGCCGCGACCACACGACCGAAAACGGCGACACCATCGGCTTCGAGGACCTGCATAACCTCGGCGACGCCGACTTCGACGAC
>JANQIA010000521.1 GCA_028282405.1 Rhodovibrionaceae bacterium | reverse complement strand
GGCCGCCTGGCCGACCGCCTCCTGGCGCAGGTCGTCCCGCTCCAGATCGGCCGGAGTCAGCCGGCGGGCGACCGCTTCGGTGGCTGCTTCGTCGTCCGGCGCTTCGCCGGCGGCCAGGGTCATGGCGGCGACGGCGCGGTAGAGGCTGCCGGTATCGAGGTAAGCGAGACCGAGCTTGGCCGCCAGGGCCCGAGCCAGCGTGCCCTTTCCGGCCGCGACCGGCCCATCGACCGCAATGATCACGACGGCGGGCCCTCGCTCACGGCTTGCCGAGCTTCGCCCCGAGCCCGGTCATCATGCCGACGAAGCCGGGGAAGGAGGTGGCGATGGGGGCGGCGTCGTCGATCAGGACCGGCCGCTCGCAGGCCAGGCCCATGATCAGGAAGCTCATGGCGATGCGGTGATCGAGCTCGGTTTCGATGGCCGTGTTGTTGCCCCCGGGCGGACGGCCGCCGGTACCTTGCACGATCAAGCTGTCCTTGCCCTCCTCGACCGCCACGCCGCAGGCCGCCAAGCCCTTGGCGACGGCCGCCAGGCGGTCGCTTTCCTTGACCCGCAGTTCGCCGAGGCCCCGCATCACGGTGGTGCCTTTGGCGCAGGCCGCGGCGACGGCCAGAACCGGATATTCGTCGATCATCGAGGGCGCGCGCTCGGCCGGGACCTCGACGCCTTCCAGGCGGCTGCCGCGCACCCTGAGATCGGCCATGGGCTCGCCGCCCTCGTCACGCAGGTTCTCGACCGCAATGTCGGCGCCCATCTCCTGCAAGGTGGTGATCAGGCCGCTGCGGTGCGGGTTCATGCAGACCTCTGGGAGATGCAGGTCCGAGCCCGGCAGCAGCAGGGCCGCGACGATGGGAAAAGCGGCGGACGACGGGTCGGCCGGCACGGTGACGCGGCTGCCAGACAGCTCCGGCTGGCCGGTCAGCGCGATGCGGCGGCCGCCCCCCGGCAGCGCCTCCACCGCAACGCTGGCGCCGAAATGGCGCAGCATGCGCTCGCTGTGATCGCGGGTCGGCTGCGGCTCGATCACCCGGGTCTCGCCGGGCGCCGCCAAGCCGGCCAGCAAGATGGCCGACTTGACCTGGGCCGAGGCGACCGGCAGCGCGTATTCGATGGGCAGCAGGGTTTCGGGGCTCTGCATGGCCATGGGCAGTCGACCCCCCGCGCGCGCCTGGAAGCGCACGCCCATCTGCCCGAGCGGCGTCATGATGCGCGCCATGGGCCGGCCGCGCAGCGAGGCGTCGCCGCTCAGCACCGCGTGGATGGGCTGTCCGGCGAGCACGCCCATGGCCAGCCGCACGCCGGTGCCGCTGTTGCCGAAATCGAGCAGATCTTCGGGCTCCTTCAGACCGCCGACGCCGCGGCCCCAGACCCGCCAGAGCCCGCTCGCCGGGTCCTTCTCCACCTCGGCGCCCAGCGCCCGCATGGCGGCGGCGGTGTTGAGGACATCCTCGCCCTCGAGCAATCCGGAGATACAGGTCTCGCCGATGGAAAGCGCGCCGAGCATCAAGGCCCGATGGGAAATCGACTTGTCGCCGGGCACGCGGACCGTGCCGGCGAGCGCTTCGCTTGGCCGCGCCGCCATACCCTGCGGGCCCTCGGACGGCGCGACGCTGGAGAGCGCGCGAGCCTCCAAAACACTTCTCCCCTCAGCTCTAGAAACGGCCGGTCCGAGACACGACCGACGGCACGTTTGACAGCACTCGGCCTTCATGGCAAATCCCGCGCCGTCTTGCACTGGAGCGTTTAGCACCTATGTGCGCTTGACGCCTGCCCGCTTCCCTATATGGCCTCGTCCGCTATACCCGTCGTCACATCGCGTCGGCAGCGTGAGGCCAAAGCGGTTGGAAGGGAGAAGCGGCGGGTCCTGCCAAGTAACGCGCAACCGATACAAGCGCGAAAAGCCATGAGGAGACCTGTCTTGGCGAAGCCGGAATGGGGCACCAAGCGCATTTGCCAAAGCTGCAGCGCCAAATTCTACGATTTTGGCAAGCTGCCGATCATCTGTCCGTCCTGCGGCGCCGAGTTCGATCCGGAGGCGATCCTGAAGTCGCGTCGCGGCCGCACCGCCAGCCGCGAGAAGGCCAACAAGGAAGCCGCCGAGCGCGCGCGCGCCAAGGCCGCCGAAGCCGAGGCTGAGGCCGAGACCGAAGAGGAGAGCGATCTCGAGGTCGGCGACGACGAGGTGGAAGAGGCGGTGATCGAAGACACCGACGACCTCGGCGGCGACGACGAGGACATCGGCGACGTTCCCGTCAGCAAGGACGAAGAAGAGTCCTAGAGAGAACGGATCTGTCGTCGGGGACGCAGCACCCCAGGCAGTCATGGTCGGACTTGATCCACTACTGTCCGGTTCCGGTTGGAGTGAAGCTCCATGCGAGCTGTCGCGGGTCCTCGGCGTGTGGTGTCTGGGGTCTGTCGAGGGTGTTGATGTGTCTTCTGTGCATGAGGTTGAGCCGGATTAGGCGGGCGAAAGTCCTGGGCTGCGCGAGAGCGGCGGATTTGCTTGCTTGGTTGTCCTGATGGGCTTGGGCTGCTCGGAGCAGCAGGAAAGCGATGAGAGCGACGAAGAGCTGTATGCGCACGGCGTTCTCGGAGGTTCCGAGGAAGTGCCTGATCTTTAGGTTCTGCTTGATCCATTTGAAGAAGAGTTCGACCTGCCAGCGCTGTTTGTAGAGCTCGGCGATCTCTCTGGCTGGGGCTTTAAGATCGTTGGTCACCACCCGGAGCTGCTTACCTGTAGCGATGAGCAAGACGATCTCGCGCACTGGCTTGGCCATGGGGTTCTTGCGTGAGCGAGCGAGGCGGCGGGGCAGCAGGCCGACCCGGTCGGAGAGGATCTCGGCGTGGCCCGAGTGCTGGTCTTGTGGCCCCTCCCGGCGTTCCAGTTCGATCAGCTTGGTATGGCGTTTCAGTCGGGTGACGAAGCGGCAGCCCTGGGCGTCGAGCTTGGCCCACCAAGCGAAGTCGTAATAGGCCATGTCGAAGACATAGGTGGCGCCTGAGGCAATCTCCCAAGCCTTGGCTGGGATGATGTCGTTGACCTTGTCGCTGGTGACCTCGGCCCTGAGCGGCAGCGCTGCGTGGGGGTCGTAGACGACATGCAGCTTGGCGGCGCAGTGGTTTTTGCTGAAGCGGGCCCAGTCGGCGCTGAGGCCGGAGAGCTTCACCTTGGTGGCATCGAGGATGTGGGTTCCCTGGACAATCTCGGGGGAAAGCTTGCGCCGGGTCGTTCGGCTCGCCTGTTGGGCCATGACGGCGAAGAGTTCGGCGAAGAGGGTCCAGGGCCGGCTGGCATTGGCATCGGCCAGGGTCGAGCGCGCTGCCGGACGTACACCCAGGTGATAGAGCCTGTTGCCATGGCTCAGGAGACCGGTCTCGATCTCGCGCAGGCTCTCAGCCCCGGCGAGCTGCCCGAACAGCAGGGCTAGGAGCTGGCTCTTGCTGTCGAGACGCCGGACCCGGTGGTCAGCCTTGTGCTTGGCAACCAAGCGCTCGAACTGGGACCAGGGAAGCTGCTTGGTGAGCCCATGGAACACGCTATTCTGATGCCGCATGGCATTGATCTCCGCTTTGTGTCTCAAACGCCGGCAAACGTCTGAAACCAAGTAGAATCAATGTCATGCACACCGTCCACATAATTAAACCGGACAGTAGTGGACTTGATCCGACCATCCATTTCTCGGCCGGCACAGAGCTTGTGGCTGGACCCCGGCTCGGGGGCCGGGGTGACGGCCTTTGGTGCTGCTGCGGTTGCGGTCATTCTCGGACTGTCATCCCGGCCGCGTCAGCGAGCCGGGATCCATGGTTGGGCCGGGCAGGAACTGCGGACTCGTGAGCGGGGTCATAGCAACGCCCGCGCTTGACGATCTCTTTCCGTACAGGCTTCGACATGGCCCCCGGCTCGCAGGCCTTGCTGGCGCAACGCCCTTGGCCGGGGTGACGGCCGTGGTGCTGCGACGGTTGCGGTCCTTCTCGGATTGTCATCCGGGCCGCATCAGCGAGCCGGGATCCATGGTTGGACTGGGCAGGATCTACGGACTCGTGAGCGGGGTCACAGCAACGCCCGCGCTTGACGATCTCTTTCCGCACAGGCTTGGACATGGCCCCCGGCTCGCGGGCCTTGCTGGCGCAACGCCCTTGGCCGGGGTGACAGCCTGTGGTGCGGCAGCGCCGGTGCGCCACAACACCCCATTTCAGGCTTGCCAATCGGGCCTTCGCTTCCTAATTTCCCGGGCTTCGGGGCGCAGCTTGCACCCCGTGATGACCTCGGTGGGGCCATAGCTCAGCTGGGAGAGCGCTACAATGGCATTGTAGAGGTCAGCGGTTCGATCCCGCTTGGCTCCACCATTTCCACCGTCCCACGCAGTGGGCGAGGGGCGCCAGTGGCGCGCCGAGAGGTGGAAATCCCGCGCCAGGTAAGTGGCGCGGGCCGGCCTCAGCCAAAAGCGATCTAGTCGACCGAGGGCGCCCTCCAGGCGGCAAAGCCACTAAGACGGCTTGTAGCGGCTGACGACGATTTCGTCCTCGCGCCGGCGCATCTGCCAGGCGTCGTAGCGCGTCTGCATCCTGAGCAGCGTCTCCATCTTGACGCCGAAGGCCTTCTCGACCCTGAGCGCCATCTCCGGCGTCAGCGAAGCCTTTTCGTTCAAAAGGTTGGAGAGCGCCGGACGGCCGACACCCAGTGTCCGGGCAGCCGCCGTCACGGTGAGGCCGTCCGGCAGCACCGAGCGCTTGATGAACCCGCCGGGATGCACGGCATCCATGCCGATTTTAACCGCCACCGCTATCGCTCCCTTTTCAGGCCTCAGTGATAGTCCTCGTAGTCGAGGTCATAGAGCTCATCCGTCGCTGCGTCGCGCAACAGCGAACAGATCGCGCTTGAACAATGGCGGCAACAGCTCCCCTAAGGCGCCGAGGCCTCGGCGGTGCGGGCCCGGCGGTCTTCCCGGCCGGCGATCAGCTTGCGGCGGAGCCAACTCGAGGCGCTGTCCATCGCCATGACCAGGATAACCACCAGCACGATGATGTAGAGGGTGTTCTCCCAGTCGCGGGCGGTGCGCATGGTCTCGACCAGCAG
>JANQIA010000511.1 GCA_028282405.1 Rhodovibrionaceae bacterium | reverse complement strand
GGGCATGCCCACCCTGTTCCTGCTGATCATCCTGAGCAGCATCGTGCAGCCCAGCTTCTGGTGGCTGCTGGGCCTGCTGCTGCTGTTCTCCTGGATGGGTTTCGTGGGCGTGGTGCGCGCAGAGTTCCTCAGTGCACGCAACTTCGATTACATTCGCGCCGCGCGGGCGCTCGGCCTGGAGGACACCCGCATCATCTTCCGGCACGTGCTCCCCAACGCGATGGTGGCTACCCTGACCTTCATGCCCTTCACGCTCGCCGCATCGGTTACCGCGCTCACCTCGCTGGACTTCCTCGGCATTGGCCTGCCGCCCGGCTCCGCCTCGCTCGGCGAGCTGCTGGCCCAAGGGAAGGCCAATCTGCAGGCGCCCTGGCTCGGCCTCACCGGCTTCTTCGTCATCGGCATCATGCTCTCGCTGCTGATCTTCATCGGGGAGGCGGTGCGCGACGCCTTTGACCCGCGGAAGCTCTTTTCCGCCCCGCCACCGCCGGAAGAGACTGGGCCGGACGAAGCAGCGGCCAAGCCGGTGCGGGTCGCGCCACAGGGGGCGGAGTAGGGCATGGCCGCGCAAGAGCCGCTGCTCAGGGTCGGCAACCTGGGCGTCAACTTCCGCACGCCGCACGGCAAGCATGCCGCCGTCACCTCGATCTCCTTCGATCTCGACCGCGGCGAGACCTTGGCCCTGGTCGGCGAGTCCGGCTCCGGCAAGTCGGTGACCGCGCTCTCGCTTCTGCAGCTCCTGCCCTATCCGGCGGCGAGCCACCCGCCCGGCAGCTCCGTGGTCTTCAAGGGCCATGAGCTAATGGGGGCGCCGGCAAGCAAGCTGCGCGAGGTGCGCGGCAACGAGATCTCGATGATCTTCCAGGAGCCCATGACCTCGCTCAATCCGCTGCACACGGTGGAGAAGCAGATCGGCGAGGTGCTCTGGCTGCACAAGGGCATGAGCCAGCAGGCGGCGCGCCGGCGCATCCTGGAGCTGCTCGAGCTGGTGCAGATCAAGGATCCGGCGAAGCGCCTCAAGGCCTTTCCGCACGAGCTTTCCGGCGGTCAGCGGCAGCGGGTGATGATCGCCATGGCGCTGGCCAACGAGCCCGATCTCCTGATCGCCGACGAGCCGACCACCGCGCTCGACGTCACCATCCAGGCTCAGATCCTCAAGCTGCTCGAAGAGCTGCAGGAGGAGCTTGGCATGGCCATGCTCTTCATCACCCACGACCTCAACGTGGTGCGCCGCTTCGCCGACCGGGTGATCGTCATGACCGAGGGCACGCCGGTGGAGCAGGGCTTGACCCAGGCCGTGTTCGATGCGCCGCAGCACCCTTATACCCAGCGCCTCCTGGCGGCGGAGCCCAAGGGCAAGCCGCTGCAGGCCGCCCCCGATGCGCCGGTCGTCATGGAGGGCCGGGACATCAGAGTCCACTTCCCGATCAAGGCCGGTGTGCTCAAGCGCACGGTGGATCACGTCAAGGCGGTGGACGGCATCGACGTCACGGTGCGTGAGGGTCATACCGTCGGCGTCGTCGGTGAGTCCGGCTCCGGCAAGACCACGCTCGGCCTGGCCTTGCTCCGCCTGCTGTCGAGCCAGGGCGACATCTTTTTCGAGGGGCATGACATCCAAGGCTGGAAGAGCGGCCAGCTCCGCCCGCTGCGCCGGGACATGCAGATCGTCTTCCAGGACCCCTTCGGCTCCCTGAGCCCACGCATGTCGATCGGTCAGATCGTCGGCGAGGGCCTGGAGATCCACGACATCGGCTCGCCGGACGAGCGCGAGGCACGGGTCATCTCGGCCCTGGAAGAGGTCGGCCTCGACCCCGACACCCGCCACCGCTATCCCCACGAGTTCTCCGGCGGCCAGCGCCAGCGCATCTCCGTCGCCCGCGCCATGGTCCTGGAGCCGCGCTTCCTGGTGCTCGACGAGCCGACCTCGGCGCTCGACATGTCGGTGCAGGCGCAAATCGTCGATCTGCTGCGCGACCTGCAGGCGCGCCACCGCCTGGCCTACCTCTTCATCAGCCACGATCTCAGGGTGGTGCGCGCCCTGGCCGACGAGGTCATCGTCATGCGCGACGGCCATGTGGTCGAGCGCGGCGACGCCGAGCAGATCTTCGATGCGCCGGAGCACCCCTACACCCAGGCGCTGATGAAAGCCTCCTTTGAGCTGGAAGCGGTCGACGGCGGCGTCGTGCGCGAGTAGGACTGGAGCGTCACGCTCTCCCGCTTCCTGTCTCCAGGTATGACCGCGACCGTCTTCCGCCCTTTGCCGCTTGTCACCGGCGGCATCATTGCCCTGGCCGCGGCCATCGGTATCGGGCGCTTCGTCTACACGCCTATCCTGCCGCCCATGGCCGAGGGCCTGGAGCTGACCAAGAGCCAGGCCGGCTTCATCGCCTCGGCCAACTTCCTCGGTTACCTGCTCGGCGCGCTCGCGGCCTCGACCCCGCGATTGGGCGGCTCGCCCCGCACCTGGCTGATCGCCACCCTGGCAATCAGCGCGCTGACCACCGCGGCCATGGGGCTGACGAGCTCCCTGACGCTCTTCCTGCTGCTGCGTTTCGTCGGCGGCATGGCCAGCGCCTTCGTCATGGTCTACGCCTCCACCCTCGTGCTGGAGCGGCTGGTCGCCTCCGGGCGCGGCGACCTGGCCGGCCTGCTCTACGCCGGCGTCGGCCTCGGCATCGCGATATCGGCGGCGCTGGTGTCTGGGCTGCTCTATGCCGGCTCCGACTGGGAGGGGCTGTGGCTGGCCAGCGGCGGCCTGGCCTTGGCGGCCGTGCTGGCCGTCTTCCTGCTGGTGCCCGACCGCGGCGGCGACAGCAAGGCGGCCGCGGCCGGGAAGGCCTCGGGCAATCAGCGCGCCCTCGTCTCGCTGATCGCCGCCTACGGCCTCTTCGGCTTCGGCTACGTGATCACTGCCACCTTCCTGGTGGCCATCGTGCGCGATGCGCCGGAGATCCGGCCGCTGGAGCCGCTGATCTGGATTATCGTCGGCCTGGCCGGCGCCCCCTCGGTGATCTTCTGGAGCAAGGTCGCCAACCGCATCGGCATTCCCCAGGCCTTCGTCATCGCCTGCGTGATCGAGGCGGTCGGGGTGGCCGCCAGCGTGCTTTGGATCTCGATCGTCGGTTTCATCCTGGCCGGCATTCTTCTCGGCGGCACCTTCATGGGCATCACCGCGCTGGGCCTGATCGAGGCGCGGCGGCTCACTTCCGGCGACCCGCGGCGCATCCTGGCCCTGATGACCGCCGCGTTCGGGTTCGGCCAGATCGTCGGGCCGAGCTTCGCCGGGGTCCTGTTTGACATCTCGGGCAGCTTTCTGCTGCCTTCCATGGCCGCGGCCGGCGCCCTGCTGGCCGCGGCGCTTTTGGTCGGCTGGGCCAACGCGGGCCGGCCGGCGGCCGGCGCGTCGTAGCGCGGCCACGCATCGAACATGGGGTGGAGGAAAACGTGAGTGTTCTGTTCCTGTCGTACGACGAGCGCGCCGGGCGCTGGCTGCCGCACCTGGAGGCCGCCATGCCCGGGCGGGAGATCCAGGTCTGGCCCGAGGTCGAGGACCTTGACCGCGTGCGCTATGCGGTGGTCTGCCAGCCGCCCGCCGGCGTGCTCAAGCAGTGCCCCAACCTGGAGGCCGTCTTCTCCATGTGGGCCGGCATCGACCACCTGAAGAGCGATCCGGAACGCCCGCCCGAGGTTCCCGTGGTGCGCATGGTCGAGCGCGGCCTTTCGACCGGCATGTGCGAGTACGTGACCATGCAGGTGCTGTTCCATCACCGGCGCATGCTCGACTACCGAGAGCTGCAGGCGCGCGGCGAGTGGAAGCCTCTGCCCCTGGTGCCGGCTTGGCAGCGCAAGGTCGGCATCATGGGCTTCGGCGAGCTGGGGCAGCTGGCCGCCGAGAAGCTGGTCGGCCTGGAGCTCGACGTGGCCGGCTGGAGCCGCTCGCCGAAGACCATGGAGGGCGTTACCTGCTACCACGGCGAAGAGGGGCTCGATGCCTTCCTCGCCCGCAGCGAGATCCTGGTCTGCCTCTTGCCGCTCACCGAGGCAACCCGCGGCATCCTCAATGCCGAGCTCTTCGCCAAGCTGCCGCGCGGCGCTTGCCTGATCAACGCGGCCCGCGGCGGCCATCTGGTGGATGCCGATCTCCTGGCGGCCTTGGAGAGCGGGCAGCTCGACTCCGCCTCGCTTGACGTCTTCGACCCCGAGCCGCTGCCGAGCGACCACCCCTTCTGGTCCCACCCGCGCATCGTGCTGACGCCGCATGTCGCCGCCGGCACTCTGCCGGAGACGGCGTCCCAGTCGATCGCCGCCAACATCGCCCGCCACGAGCGCGGCGAGCCCTTCGATGCGGTGGTGGATTTCAGCCTGGGGTACTGAACGCCGGCCAGCCGCTTAGAGGTTGGTCCGGTAGTCCTCTTCGATGTCCCGGTCGATCGCTTCGGCGGCCGCGTCGCCACCCCCTACGCGCTTGGCCAGGATCTTGCCGAAGGAGATCTTCTTGGGCTCCGGCCAGGATTCCGGCTTCCAGAGCTCGGAGCGGATGAAGGCCTTGGCGCAGTGGTAGAAGACCTGGGTGATGTGGAGCCGGATGCCGACCAGCGCGGGTTTCCCGCGGGCGGAGAGGCGCTCCAGGATTTCAGGGTCTGTCGTCAGCTCGGCCGTGCCGTTGACGCGCAGCGTCTCCGAGGTGCCGGGAATGACGAAGATCAGGCCGACATGCGGATTGGCCAGAATGTTCAACAGGCCGAAGGCCAGGTTGTTTCCCGAGCGGTCGGGAATCAGCAGGGTCTTGGCGTCTTCGACGACAACGAAACCCGGTCCATCGCCTTTCGGCGAAACGTTCTGGTTCCCCTCAGCATCCGCGGTCGCCAGCATCAGGAAGGGCGAGCGCGCGATGAAGTCGATGCAGGAGTCGTCGAGCGAGTCCCAGAGCTTCGCCTCGACCCGATCGCTCGGCGGCGCGATGACGTCTCTA
The DNA here is from genome assembly GCA_028282405.1 of Rhodovibrionaceae bacterium. Lineage (GTDB taxonomy): Bacteria > Pseudomonadota > Alphaproteobacteria > Kiloniellales > DSM-21159 > JANQMX01. The sequence continues at coordinate 532 of JANQIA010000511.1, read as the reverse complement.
AGCTGCTCCACCGTCGTGATGCGGTGACTGTCCGGTGCCGAAGACAAGACCCAGCCTCCTATCAAGTCCCTGACATCGGTGCGTGGGCAGCCGCGACCTGAAGCCGTTCGGCCGTGCCCCGCACCTCTGTCCGGTGGTTAGCACAGCTCGGGCGGCTGGACTGAAGCGGAAAGCTGGGGGCGGCTATGCAGCCGCCCGGAACGGAGCGGGTCAGTGCACGACGATGACGGTGCAGCCCTTGGTGCGCCGCTGTCCGCAATCCCCCTCCAGCTGTCATGTATGGACGGCCCCGCTCTGGCAAGGTTTGAATGGCAGTTTCGGCAGTTGGTTGGGGAGCGGTCATGTATCCGGCCTTTGATTTGCGGCCGATGTTATGGCCGCGGGCCCGCAGGGGTTTCGCGGGAGCGGGTTCCCATCATCCTTGCGCGCTGTTGAGCGCCATGACGTTTCGGAGTGTCCCGCCCCAGTCCTGACCATTTGCCGTGCTGCCTTTCGCTCCTTGAATGCGGTGAGCCTTGCTTCTGTGGGTTTT
>JANQIA010000438.1 GCA_028282405.1 Rhodovibrionaceae bacterium | reverse complement strand
GGAGATCGAGTTCGACGTCGAGAGCTATGCGCCGCTCGAGCCCTACAAGCCGCGCGCGACCCGCATCCAGGCCGAGCGGGCGCTGGAGATGCTCAACGCCTCGGAGCGGCCGCTCATCGTCGCCGGTGGCGGCATCATCAACGCCGATGCTTGCGAAGAGCTTGTAGAGTTCGCCGAGATCACCGGCGTGCCAGTCATTCCGACCCTGATGGGCTGGGGCAGCATTCCCGACGACCATGCCCTCATGGCCGGCATGGTGGGTCTGCAGACCAGTCACCGTTACGGCAATGCCACCTTCCTCAAGTCCGACTTCGTGTTCGGCATCGGCAACCGCTGGGCCAACCGCCATACGGGCTCGGTGGAGACTTACCGCGGCGACCGAAAGTTCATTCATGTCGATATCGAGCCGACGCAGATCGGCCGGGTCTTCGGCCCCGATCTCGGCATCGTCTCCGACGCAAAGGCGGCCCTGGAGGCCTTCATCAAGGTCGCCAAGGAGTGGAAGGCGGCCGGCAAGTTGACCGACCGCAGCGCTTGGGCGGCCGAGTGCGAGCATCGCAAGCACCACATGCTGCGCAAGACGCACTACGATGAAGTGCCGCTCAAGCCGCAGCGCGTCTACGAGGAAATGAACGACGCCTTCGACCGCGACACCTGCTACGTCACCACCATCGGCCTATCGCAGATCGCCGGCGCCCAGTTCCTGCGCGTCTTTGAGCCGCGCAACTGGATCAACTGCGGGCAGGCGGGACCGCTCGGCTGGACCCTGCCGGCGGCGCTCGGCGTACGGGCTGCGCTCCCCGACAAGAAGATCGTCGCGCTGTCCGGGGACTACGATTTCCAGTTCCTTATCGAGGAGCTTGCGGTGGGGGCGCAGCACAAGCTGCCGTTCCTGCAGATCGTCGTGAACAACTCCTATCTCGGCCTCATTCGCCAAGCCCAGCGTGGTTTCGAGATGGACTTCGAGGTCAGCCTGGCTTTCGAGAACATCAACGCGGCGGAAAAAGAGGACAGCGACGCCGTGCCCGGCTATGGTGTCGATCACGTCGCCGTCGCCGAGGGGCTAGGCTGCAAGGCTATCCGGGTCAAAAGCCCGAACGAGTTCAAAGAAGCCTTCGCCCGCGCCGAGGCCTTGATGGAGGAACATCAGGTGCCCGTCGTGCTCGAGTTCATTCTTGAGCGCGTCACCAACATCTCCATGGGTACGGAGATCGACAACATCAACGAGTTCGAGGACGTCCTTTGCCTCGACCCGAGCCTGACGCTGGAAAGCGGCTGGGTCAGCATGCGCAGCGAAGGAAAGGTCTCGGCTTCTGACAACGGCAGCACCAAGGCTGCCTGACAAGAGACGGATTGCGGGAGGAACCGACCATGCCGAAGTTTGCCGCCAACTTGACGATGCTCTTCCAAGAGCATGATTTTCTTGATCGTTTCGAGGCGGCTGCCAAGGCCGGCTTTACCGGGGTCGAGTATCTCTTCCCTTACGACTACGCCAAGGAGGATTTGGCTGAGCGCCTTCGGCAGAACGGCTTGGCGCAGGCGCTGCACAACCTGCCGGCCGGCGACTGGGGGGCTGGCGAGCGCGGCATCGCCTGCCTGCCCGATCGGGTCGGCGAGTTCCAGGACGGGGTCGGTCGCGCCATCGACTATGCCACGGCGCTGGGCTGCCCGCAGGTCAACTGCCTCGCCGGCGTGGCGCCGGAAGGGGCGGACCAGGAAAGCCTGCGCCGTACCTTCATCGACAACCTCAGCTTCGCCGCCGGGAAGTTGAAAGAGGCCGGCATTCAGCTCTTGATCGAGCCGATCAACACCCGCGACATTCCCGCATTCTATCTGAGGCACACGCTGCAAGCGCTTGAGATTATTGACGCTGTCGGTTCCGATAACCTCCGCCTGCAGTACGATATCTATCATATGCAGGTCATGGAGGGCGATCTGGCGCCGACCATCCAGGCGCATCTCTCCCGCATCGCCCATATCCAGATTGCCGATACCCCCGGTCGCCACGAGCCGGGGACGGGCGAGATCAACTACGACTTCCTCTTTTCCTTCCTCGATGAGATTGGCTATGCCGGCTGGGTCGGCTGCGAGTACAAGCCCAAGGCAGGCACGCAAGAGGGACTAGGTTGGTTCGCTCCCTTCCGGAACGTTGCCGCTGCTGCCGAGTAGGATCGGCAATGGCACTGGTGGCGGCGGGCGTGTGCGGTGCAGTGAGCGGTCCGCTGAAGAGACTGTCATAAGGAACGAAAAAACATGAGCAATATCGGTTTCATCGGCCTCGGCATCATGGGGGCGCCCATGGCGGGACACCTGGCGGACGGCGGGCACAGCATCTTCACCTCGATCAACCGCTCCCCGGTGCCGGCGAGCCTGGAGGGCAAGGGCGTCACCGTCTGCGGCTCGCCCAAGGAGGTCGCCGAGCAGTCCGATATCGTCATCACCATGGTGCCGGACACGCCGGACGTGGAGCGGGTGCTGTTCGGCGAGAACGGCGTGGCCGAGGGGCTCAGCAGCGGCAAGCTGGTGATCGACATGTCGTCGATCTCGCCGATCGACACCAAGGTCTTCGCCGAGAAGATCGCAGCGCTCGGCTGCGACTATGTGGACGCACCGGTCTCGGGTGGCGAAGTCGGCGCCAAGAATGCCGCTCTCACCATCATGGCCGGCGGCAGCGATGAGGCCTTCGCCCGCGCCAAGCCGCTGTTCGAGCTGATGGGCAAGAACATCACCCTGGTCGGTGGCGTCGGCGACGGCCAGACCTGCAAGGTCGCCAACCAGATCATCGTTGCGCTCAACATCCAGGCCGTCAGCGAGGCGCTGGTCTTCGCCGCCAAGGCGGGCGCCGACCCGGCCAAGGTGCGTGAGGCGCTGATGGGCGGCTTTGCGTCTTCCAAGATCCTGGAGGTCCATGCCGAGCGCATGATCAAGCGGACCTTCGACCCGGGCTTCCGTATCGAGCTGCACCAGAAGGACTTGGGTTTGGCGCTCGACGGCGCCCGCAGCCTGGGGGTGGCACTGCCCAACACGGCCATCGCCCAGCAGCTCTTTTCCGCCTGCGTGGCCAATGACGGCGGCGGTTGGGACCACTCAGGGCTGGTCCGTGTTCTGGAAAAGATGGCCGGCGTAAAGCTGGGCTAACGCGATTTCGACGAGGTAGCCGGTGGCAATCGAGCCGCGCGCCTTCCTGCGCTCTCTCTGCGATGCCGCACTAGCGGCGGCGGATCCGGCGGCCGTGCTGCCGGCCCATCTCCCCGAGCCGCCGGCCGGGCGGACCATCGTCATCGGGGCCGGCAAGGCCGCGGCGGCTATGGCGCGCGCCCTCGAGGCCCATTGGCCAGGCCCCATCGAGGGCTTGGTGGTCACCCGCTACGATCACGCGGTACCGACCGAGCGCATCCAGGTTGTCGAGGCGGCGCATCCGGTCCCCGATGCTGCCGGTCATGACGCTGCTAGGCGCATTCTGGCTTTGGCCGAGGGGGCGGGCGAAGAGGATTTGCTGCTCTGCCTGATCTCCGGCGGCGGCTCGGCACTGCTGTCACTGCCGGCCGAGGGGCTGGGTCTTGAGCATAAGCAGCAGGTCAATGCGGCGTTGCTGCGCAGCGGTGCCACGATCACCGAGATGAACTGCGTCCGGAAGCACCTCTCCGCAATCAAAGGCGGGCGGCTGGCCGCCGCGGCCTATCCGGCCCGGGTGCTGACCCTCTGTATCTCCGATGTGCCTGGGGACGACCCGGCGGTGATCGCCTCCGGCCCGACGGTGCCCGACCCGACCAGCCTCAGCGACGTGGCGGCTATCCTTGAGAAGTATGCCCTGACCTTGCCGGTGGCCGTGCACGACCATCTCGCAAGTCCCGAGGCGGAGACGCCGAAGCCGGGGGACGCGGTGTTCGATCGTTGCCAGACGCGGTTGATCTCGCGGCCGCAGGACGCGCTCGAGGCGGCGGCCGCGCGGGCAGCGGAAGCGGGAGTCGCGCCGCTTATCCTCAGCGACTGCCTGGAAGGCGAAGCCGGCCAGCTCGGTATCGTCATGGCGGGGCTTGCTCGGCAGGCCCGGCGCCATGGTCAGCCGGCAGCACCGCCCTGCGTTTTGCTATCCGGCGGCGAGACCACCGTGACCTTGAGCGGAGAAGGCGGTCGCGGCGGCCGCAACTGCGAGTTTCTGCTTTCGCTCGCCGTTCATCTCGATGGCTTGGAGGGAGTGTCTGCCGTCGCCATCGACACCGACGGCATCGACGGCAGCGAGGATAATGCCGGCGCTTTCGTCCTTCCTGACAGCCTGGCGCGAGGTGAGGCGCTTGGCCTCGATGCAAAGGCCTATCTTCGCGCCCACGATAGCTATAGCTTCTTCTCCGGGCTTGGCGATTTGCTCGTCACTGGCCCGACACTCACCAACGTCAACGACTTTCGCGCCCTTCTCATAGCGTGATCGCTCGTTGCATCACCAAGTTTCATATCCGAGGTGGACGGACCCTATGCGACGCAGACGCAAAGCGAAGATTCTGGCCACGCTGGGCCCTGCCAGCTCTGACGCGGACACCATTCGCGCCCTGCACGAGGCCGGCGCCGATGTGTTCCGCCTCAACTTCAGCCACGGCTCGCAGGCCGACCATGCGGAGCGCTATCGCATCATCCGAGAGCTGGAGCGCGAGACCGGCCGGCCGATCGGCATCCTCCAGGACCTGCAGGGCCCGAAGCTGCGCATTGGCCGTTTCGCCGAGGGTGAGATCTACCTAAAGCGCGGCGACCCCTTCCGTTTCGATCTGTCGAAGGAACTCGGCGACCAGTCCCGCGTCTCGCTGCAGCATCCGGAGATTTTCGCCGCCATCGAAGTCGGCGCCCACATCCTGCTCGACGACGGCAAGCTGCGTGTCGAGGTGGTGCGCCGCGATGACCAGTCGGCCGACTGCAAGGTCATCACCGGCGGTCCGCTCAGCGACCGCAAGGGCATCAACGTGCCGACTGCGCTCATGCCGATCTCGCCGCTGACTCAGAAGGACCGGGACGATCTGCGCTTCGGCTTGGAGCTTGGCGTCGACTGGGTCGCGCTCTCGTTCGTGCAACGCCCCGAGGACCTGGCGGAGGCCAAGCGGCTCATCGCTGGGCGGGCGGCCCTGATGGCCAAGATCGAGAAGCCTTCGGCCATCGACAATCTGAGCGGCATCGTCGAACTAGCCGATGCGATCATGGTGGCGCGCGGCGATCTGGGCGTCGAGCTGCCCCCCGAGGATGTGCCGGGCCGGCAGAAGGAGATCGTCCAAACCTGCCGCCTGGCGGGAAAGCCGGTGGTGGTGGCGACGCAGATGCTGGACTCCATGGTCAACGCGCCGGCACCG
>JANQIA010000413.1 GCA_028282405.1 Rhodovibrionaceae bacterium | reverse complement strand
ATCTTGACGGCGACCTCCTCGCCGCTCTTCAGGCGCGCCCGATGGGCCTGCGCGATCGAAGCGGCGGCGATGGGCTCGGAGAATTCAGCGAAGAGGTCGGAGACCGGCGCGCCAAAGGACTTTTCGATGATCCGCCGCGCCTCGGCGTCGCTGAAGGCTGGCATCCGGTCCTGCAGGCGGGCGAGGTCGTCGGCCATCTCAAAGCCGATAATGTCGGGCCGCGTCGCCATGAATTGGCCAAGCTTCACATAGGCGGGACTCGACCGCGACCCTCCGGATGTTCCTGGCAAAGGGGGAGGTCGCCGACCCCTTCGGCCGCAGCCGCGCCGACTACGAACGCTGCCTCGAGCTGATCGAGCGCGGCACCAGCACCATCCTCGAGGAGCTGATCAGGGAGGGTGTATAGCGGCTGGCTGTCTACTGGCGGCCTCTCTCAGACTGTCATCCTCGGGCGAGCCACGTCGTGGTGAGACCCGAGTATCCAGCGGTGAGCACAGTCCGAGCTTGTGGCTGGACCCCGGCTCAAGGCCGGGGTGACGAGAGGAGGGGTGGCCCCGCCCTCCTTGGTTTCCTCCCAATGTCACCCCGGAGGAGCCTCGCGAGAGGCGACATCCGGGGTCCATCCCTCGGCCCGCGCCCAGCTTCAACATGGACCCCGGCTCGCGGGCCGGGGTGACAGGGAGGGTGCGGCAGAGTCCGGCGCGCCAGCGCCCGAGGAAACCCGGCGCTAACCCACCAGGCCCGCGGCGAGGGGTCGGCCGGCCGTGGCGGCCGGCAGGTGGCTCAGCGGATAGCGTGCCTCCTCGCGGTAGATCGAGCCGCCGGGGCTGAGCTGGCTGGAGTAGAGCACGAAGTCGGCGACCCGGATGGGACCGATGCGCAAGAGGCCGTAGCTTTGGACGAATTCGCCGAGCTTCGGGCCCGGGCTGCTCTTGAAGCGGGCCAGGGTGACGTGCGGCTTGAACTTGCGCCGCTCGGGCGGCTGCCCGGCGCGCTGCACCGCCTTTTCGACCTTGCCCTGAAGCCGCTGCAGAGGGGGGTTCTCACCGACTCCGACCCAGAGCTGGCGCAGCTTGCGGCCCTCGCCGAAGGTGTCGAGCCCGACCAGATCGAGATCGAAGGCCTCGCAGTCGATCCGCTCCAGCGCGTCGTGAATGTCGTCGGCCTCGGCGTGGTCGACCTCGCCGATGAAGCGCAGAGTGAGATGCAGGTTGTCTGCTGCCACCCATTTGGCCGAGGGCACGCCCTGGCAGAGGTCGGAGAGGCGGTCTTGGACGGTCTCGGGCAGGCTCAAGGCGACGAACAGGCGCATGACGAAACCTCCTTTTCAGACCGCTCGATTCGAACTGCGGTATTCTCCGCGTCGCGTCAAGGGGCGTGTTAGGGGCAGGGGTAGGTGTACTGGTGATGGATTTCTTCGATGTCCGTGAGAATCTCTTCGGAAAGATGGGTTTCCGACGCCTCTAGCTGGGTTTCGAGCTGCGCCAGCGAGGTCGCCCCGATGATGGAGGCAGTCAGGAAGGGCTGGCGGAAGACGAAAGCCCCGGCCATCACCGCCGGATCCAGCCCGTGCCGCTTGGCCAGCGCCACATAGGCCTCGGTCGCCGCGACGCCGTTGGGCGTGAAATAGCGCTTGTTGGTGGGGAAGAGGGTCATGCGCGCGCCGTCCGGCCGTTCGCCGTTCATGTACTTGCCGGTCAAGGCGCCGGCGGCGATGGGCGCATAGGCCAGGAGGCCGCAATTCTCCCGCATGGCGACCTCGGCCAGGCCCGCCTCGAAGCTGCGGTTGAGCAGGCTGTAGGGGTTCTGCACCGAGACCACCCGCGGGCCCTTGCCCTGCTCGGCCAGGCTGAGGAAGCGCATGACGCCCCAGGCCGTCTCGTTGGACAGGCCGACGCTGCGCACCTTGCCGGAGGCGACCAGGTCGTCGAGCACCGCCAGGGTCTCCTCGATCGGCGTGACGTCCTCCTCCTCCTCGTGCCGGTAGCCGAGCTTGCCGAAGAAGTTGGTCGAGCGCTCCGGCCAGTGGAGCTGGTAGAGGTCCAGGTAGTCGGTCCCGAGCCGCTTCAGCGATGCGTCGAGCGCCGCCTCGATGTTGGCCCGGTCGAGCCGCGCCTGGCCGCCGCGGATATAGGCCATGCGGGGCGAGGGGCCTGCGACCTTGGAAGCGAGCACGATGCGGTCCCGCCGGCCGCGGCTGGCCAGCCATTCGCCGATGATCTCCTCGGTGCGGCCGTAGGTCTCCTCGCGCGGCGGGGCGGCGTACATCTCCGCCGTGTCCCAGAAGGTGACGCCCCGGTCGATGGCGAAATCCATCTGGGCGAAGCCTTCCTCTTTCGTGTTCTGCTCGCCCCAGGTCATGGTGCCGAGGCAAATCGCGCTCACGTCGATGCCGCTCCGGCCGAGTGGTCGGTACTCCATTCCTCAATCCTCGCTGAAACCGATTTGTTTTCGTTCGATACGGAAAAGGGAGGAGGCCCGGTCGCCCTAGCTCTGTGGGCTGACCCGGTCCAAGAGAGACTCGACGCTGGGGAGGATGCGGCTGACGATTTCGGCCACGCCGTCCTTGTTCGGATGAATGCCGTCGCCGAGGTTGAGGTCGGACTCGGCCGCCACGCCGTCGAGAAAGAAGGGATAGAAAATCACGTTGCGCTCGTCGGAGAGGCGCTGGAAGACGCCGTCGAACTCCTCGACATAGGCAGCGCCGAGGTTGCGCGGCGCCAGCATGCCGGCGAGCAGGACCGGCAGGCCGTCGGCCTCCAGCCGCTCGAGAATGGCGGCGAGGTTGCCGTAGGTCTCGCGCGGCTCGAGCCCGCGCAGGCCGTCGTTGCCGCCAAGCACGACGATCACCGCATCGGGCCGGTCGGCCAGGGCCCAGTCGAGCCGGGCGAGGCCGGCCGCGGTGGTGTCGCCGGAGTTGCCGGCGTTGAGCACCTCGACCGCATGGCCCTGCTGCTCGAGCGCCACCTGAAGCTGGGCGGGAAAGGTGTCGTCCTCCGCCAGGCCGTAGCCGTGCACCAGGGAGTCGCCGAAGGCCATCAGGCGCGTGCCTTCCGCCGCCGCCGTTGCGGCGCTGGCGAAGGCGAGCGCGACGATTACGCTAAAGATGC
>JANQIA010000384.1 GCA_028282405.1 Rhodovibrionaceae bacterium | reverse complement strand
ACGCTTGCCAGCGCGAGCTCCTCCGGCTTGTTCAGCACAACCGCTGTGGTGTTCATGGCGACCTCTCCCTGGTCTGCGGCACCACTGTCAGCGTGGTGTTCCATCGTTGGTGTACGGTGAACTTTACGCTCATGATTGTCAAGTTTACATGACACATCCGAAGGGACTTTGCGGGAGATCAACCGGAGCGCCGTGACGCCGCCTATGGCTGCGCCACAAGCACCCGCGCGATCAGCGGGCGGCGGGTCGACAGCAGGTGCGTTCGGCCGAAGCCAGCGGCCTCCAGCATGGCGGTCAGCTCGTCGGGACGGCGCGGCCGGCCGCTGCCCATCGCCAGCAGGTAAAAGCCGAAGTAGGCGGCGCCCGAAGGCGCTGCGCCGGGCGTTCCGGCCATGGGCTCGGCGATCAGCAGAGTGCCGTGGTCCGGCAGCGCCGCACGCACGGTCTTGAGCAGCGCCAGCGCCTCGGCATCGTCATGGTCGTGCAGGATGCGCACGAGCGAGACGATGTCGGCGCCTTGCGGCAAGGCGTCGCGGTGGAAGTCGCCGCCGAAGGTCGTCGTCCGCTCGGCCAGCCCCTCCGCCGCGAAGGCCTTCTCGGCTTGCGCGGCGACAGCCGGCAGGTCGAAGAGCCGAAGCTGCAGCTCCGGCGCCCGCTTGGCGACGGCCCGCAGGAAGGTGCCCTGTCCGCCGCCGACGTCCAGCAAGCAGCGATGGCGCTCGAGCGGATAGGCTCCGAGCACCTCTTCGGCCACCATGGTCTGCGACGCCGACATGAGGTCGGAGTAGGCGGTGACGCGGTCCGCCGATTCCTCTGCCGGGTCGCCGGTGCCGGCATAAGCCCAATAGCGCTGCAAGGCGGTCTCGCCGATCTCACCCCGCAGCAGGGCCAGAGGATCGCGCAGGTCCTCGTAGAGCATGCTGTGATGCTCGACCATCTCGGCGATGCCCTTGTTGCCGAGCAGCGCTGCGCCGTGCGGCCCAAGGCCGTAGCGGCCACCGCTGCGTTTCTGCAGCAGGCGCAGGGCGACGGCGGCTTCGAGCAGCCGTTCCGCGCGGCTCGGCGTCAGCGACAGGGTCGGCGCCAGCTCGGCCGCGCTCTGCGGCCCGTCGGCCAGGATTTCAAAGAGGTTCAGCCGGACGCAGGCCAGCAGGATCTGCGAGTAGATAAAGCCGCCGCAGAGGTCGAAGAGCTCGGCTGCGCGCGCCCGTGCGATCGGGCGGGTCAGCGGAAAGGCCGCCGCCCAGCTTTGAAACCGTGGGTCGGACAACAGCCGATCGCGCAAGGCGAGCCAGCGGTCACGTAACGTCATGTTGGCGCCGCCGCCGCGAAGCGGCCCTTGCTGCACGGCGCTGTCGGCGAGGTGAGCCACGTCAGGCGACGCTCACCGCGGCGAGCTGCTTCGGCGTCAGCCGCTTGCCCTGCAGCAGGACCAGCTGCTGCAGCTCGGCGGCGCCGGGACAGTCGGGGATCGAGTCGACGGCGGCATTGAGGGTTTGCTGCAAGCGCCCGAGCGCGCCATCGACGCCGAACTCCTCGACGGCGTTGGGCCTGCCAAGCGCTTCGTCCTGGCCGACCGGCTTGCCGAGCTCCTCGGCAGTGCAGAGCGCATCGCGCAGATCGTCGGCGATCTGATAGGCCTCGCCCAGGTGATCGCCCAGGCCGCGCCACGGCCCGGGGTCGGCCCCGGCGGCCACGGCGCCGGAGACGGTGGCGGCGGTGAAGAGACCGCCGGTCTTGGCCCGCTGATACTCCGAGAGCACCGGGTCGGGCTCGCTTTCCCAGGCCTGCCCGGCGACCAAGCCGCGCGGCGCGCCGACGGCGCGGGCGATGGTGGTGGTCAGCGCCGGTAGGCGCTGCGGCTCCGCCGCTCCGGCCAGCGCCAGAGCCTCGAAGGCCATGACGATCAGACCGTCGCCGACCAGAACGGCCAGGGCCTCGCCATGGATCGCATGCACCGTCGGCTTGCCACGTCGCAGGTCGGCGTCATCGAAGCAGGGTAGATCGTCATGCACGAGGGACGCGCAGTGCAGCAGCTCGATGGCCGCCGCCGCCGCATCGCTCAGGGCCGGCGTGTCGTCATCGCAGGCCGCAGCCACGGCAAGACAGAGCTGGGGCCGAACCCGAGCGCCGCCGGGAAAGACGGCATAGCGCAGGGCCGAGGCGAGCTTGGGTGGAGAATTCGGAGTTTCCGCGCGGGCAACGGCGCCATTCAGCGCCTGTTCGATACGCGTAACGACATCCATAACAGCCTCCCCGCTGCGAAATTTGCCTGTCAGGCTAACTTGTCAGTGAATACTGTCAAGATTAATGTACACTCATCGCGTAAAGCCAAGCGAACACGCGGGAGGGATGGCGCGGCATGGTCTCAGGGGGTGTCTCTGGGGGGCAAAGGGTGGTCGTGATCGGCGCTGGCGCCGGTGGACTGTCGGCCGCCATCACCCTGGCCGCCAAAGGCCAAGACGTCACCCTGGTCGAGCGCGCCGCTGCACCCGGCGGCAAGCTGCGGTCGGTTCCGGCCGGCGCGCAGGCGCTCGACGGCGGCCCGACCGTTTTCACGATGAAGTGGGTGTTCGATGAGCTCTTCGCCCTGGCCGGCACGAGCCTCGAAGCGCGGCTGAAGCTGCGCCAGGCTGACACCCTGGCCCGCCATAGCTGGACCGACGGCGCGCGCCTCGACCTCTTCGCCGATCATGCCAAAAGCCGCGACGCCATTGGCCGCTTCGCCGGCACCGCCGAGGCCCAGGCCTTCGATGCGTTCAGCCGCGACGCGAAGCAGATGTACGCCGCCCTCAAGGACAGCTTCATCGCGGCGCAGCGGCCGAACCCGGTGCAGCTCACCCGACGCGCCGGCGTCGGCCAGATGCTGAGCATCAAGCCTTTCTCGACCTTGTGGAGCGCGCTGGGAAGCTACTTCCAGGACCAGCGCCTGCGGCAGCTCTTCGGCCGCTACGCCACCTATTGCGGCAGCTCGCCCTTCGAATCGCCGGCCACCTTGATGCTGGTGGCCCATGTGGAGATGGACGGGGTCTGGCTGCTCGACGAGGGCATGCACAGCCTGGCCGTCGCCATGAGCGATCTGGCCGGCGAGCTGGGTGCCACCCTGCGCTATGGCCACACCGTCGAGGAGATCCTGACCGACGGCGACCGGGTGAGCGGCGTGCGCCTCGACAGTGGCGAGGTCATCCCTGCCGGTGCCGTGATCTTCAACGGCGACGTGGCGGCCCTGGCGCGCGGCGACTTGGGCGCCAAGGCGCAGGGCGCGGTGGCCGGCAAGATGCAGGACAAGCGCTCCCTCTCCGCCGTGGTCTGGACCATGCTGGCGCGCACCCGCGGCTTCCCATTGCTCCACCATACGGTGTTCTTCTCCGACGCCTACGAGGCCGAGTTCAAAGACATCCGGGAGCGCGGCCGCCTGCCGGAGCAGCCCACAATCTACGTCTGCGCCCAGGACCGCGGCGACACGGCCGATGTCGTTGAGGGCGAGGAGCGCATCTACTTCCTGGTCAACGCGCCGGCCTGCGGCGACACGCGCAGCTTCGACGAAAAGGAGATCACGTCATGCTACGAGCGGAGCCTCGCGCTGATGCGGCGCAGCGGCCTGGAGATCGAAGCGCGGAGCGAGACGGTGGTGGCGACGGCGCCGGACGACTTCGAGAGGCTCTATCCGGCGACGGGCGGGGCGCTCTACGGCCGGGCGTCGCACGGCTGGAAGGCGAGCTTCGAGAGGGCGGGCGCCCGCACCCGCCTGCCGGGCCTCTACCTGGCGGGGGGCAGCGTGCATCCGGGGCCGGGCGTGCCGATGGCAACCCTGTCGGGGCGGCTCGCGGTGGAACGCCTGATGGCGGACTCGACTTCACGACGCCGGTGGTTCCCGGGGGCTATATTTGGTGG